>NZ_JBWYIR010000007.1:0-178080 GCF_056779855.1 Acinetobacter sp. ANC_7654
GAAGCTAAAGAAGCTAAAGAAGCTAAAGAAGCTAAAGAAGCTAAAGAAGCTAAAGAAGCTAAAGAAGCTAAAGAAGCTAAAGAAGCTAAAGCACAGTCTTTTGCTCAAAAAGTAACGCCTGAACCAACAGCCTATCAATGTTTTGCTGAGCAATGTCCAAGGGTGGATTTAAAAGAGATTCAAATTGATCTCAACGGAAAAGTACCAAAATTTATAACCCCTGTTGCTGTCGGTGAAATTCAAGCAAATCAATGGACTCGTTTAGGTACGGAGTTCAATGTAAATTGGACAGATCAGAATCAAAATAAAACTTCAGAAAAGCTGATATTAAATGTCTTGGACATGCAGCATATGACTTTAAAAGATGAGTTAGGTCGTATCAACCGCTATAAGATGGTAGAGGCGAAAAAGCCTGATACTGATAAAAATTCAGATGTATTAGAAACACAATAAAAAAGCGGCTCAGCCGCTTTTTTTAATAAATTTTTTCAAAACCTTCCGGACGTGTTTTAAATCTACGGTGGAACCACATATATTGGGTTGGTGCTAAACGAAGTTGATTTTCAATAATCAAATTTGTTCGTGTCGCGTCTGCAATTTCATCTTCACTTGGCATATTGTCTAACGCAGGTTCAATCAAAATATGATATTTCGGATTTGTAATATCACCTTTACGGTAGAAGTAAAGTGGAATCGCGGCAGCTTTGGTCATTTTTAATATACGGCGATGTGCAGTTACAGTGGCTGCGGGTACACCAAAAAAGGGTGCCATAACGCCTTGTTTAAGACCAAAATCTTGGTCGGGACTATACCAAATAGGTCGTCCTTCTTTTAAATGACGGATTAATCCACGCATATCATCATGGTCGATTTGATTGGTATAAATCGTGGCACGACAACGGTAAATCAGCATATCTAGCAATGGATTATTTTGCGGACGATACACGACATCTGGATCAAAATACTGGGCACATACATATCCACCTGCATCGAGTAGGGTAGAGTGTGTACCAAGTAGTAAAGCCCCACGCCCTTCAGCTTGCACTTGTTGAATATGTTCTAAACCTTCAATCGTTACACGATCTTTAAACCATTTGGGACAATACCAAGCATTCAGTGTTTCAAAAACACCGACCATTTGATCAATAAAGACTTGGCGAGCATTTTCATAACGGAGTTCGGGCATCCATTCAGGAAAGCAGACTTCTAAATTTCTTAAAGTTGTTTCACGACGTGAACGCAAGTATTTGAAAGCTACATTTCCCATCAGATACGCTAAACGATGCTGAATTGCCCAAGGTAATATCGCAAGGAGCATCAGAAATATAATACCAATCCAAATGCCCCAATATTTTGGCATTAAGAAAGACCACTGGAACTCTCCCGGTTGGTAGTTTTTCTGTTTACTCATATTCAAACTTGATAACAATTTAAGGTAATTCACTATATTAGCACGAACTGTTTTTTTTCGACGAAGGCAACAATCGGATTCTTTAGAAAAACGTTCTTAGATTTTTCACATGAATTACTCATCAATATCAACATTAAGTGCCTAAGAACCTTTAACCAAAATTAGCTTGAGCAAACTTGGTGCAATTTTTGCAGAACATTTACTGAAAATGATATGAATACGAAGATGACCGTGAATGAATCAAGTATTGTTCAATGAGCCAGTCAAAAATGCACAGTATTGGTTTGCTAAATTAGAGTTAGGTTTTACCAAAGATTCAAATCGCACAATTTTGGCGCATCGTAAGCACTTTGGACCTGTTCGCGTGCAAAAGATGCTGTGGCCTGAAAAAACAGGAGTATGTCATGCCATTATTGTTCATCCACCTGCTGGAATTGCTGGTGGAGATCATCTCACCTTTGAAATGAAAATAGATCAGGATTCGCATGCTTTGGTTACCACACCTGGCGCAGGGAAGTGGTACAAAACCAATCTTAAACAAGCATTTCAACATATTCATATTCATGTCCAAGATGAGGCGATTTTCGAATGGCTTCCTCAAGAGACGATGCTCTTTAATGGTGCGAATGCAAATTCAGAAACGATCGTACATTTAGACGTTGCTGCCAGTTTTATCGGTTGGGATATGTTGGTGATTGGACGGCAAGCACGACATGAAACCTTCTCGCAGGGTGCTTACCAAAATAAATTTCAGCTTTATCAAAATCAGAAAATATTGGTTGCAGACTGTTTAAATTTTAAAGGCAATGATCGTTGGTTAAAGTCTTGTTTAGGGATGAACGGTCATGCAGTGATGGCCAGTTTTTGGGCAGTGCCTCCAGAACAATACCGGCCAAATTTCTATCTTGATCAACATATTGATCAAATTCGTGAATTAATCATGCGTATGAATATTAACGTCACATTGACGTTACTCGATTACGTCGTAACCGCACGTTATCTCGGAGATGATGTACGTGAGTGTCATGATGCATTTGCTGCAATTCGTGCAAAGCTTCGTCGTTATTGGTTTGATCTTGATGAAGAGTTCCCAAGAATTTGGCGCACATAAATTTATTCTTGTCATAGCAACATAGTTAAGTTGTTTTAACACAAACATTTGAGCACACATCTTGCATCAATATTTAAAGATAGTGAGGAAAGCATTATGGAACTAACACCTACAGAAAAAGACAAAATGCTGATTTTTACTGCGGGGCTTGTAGCGGAAAGACGCAAGGCCCGTGGTTTAAAGCTGAATTATCCAGAAGCAGTGGCTTATATTTCTGCCGCACTATTAGAAGGTGCACGTGATGGAATGAGTGTGAGTGACCTCATGCATTTTGGAACAACATTGCTAAAACGGGATGAAGTAATGGAAGGCGTGGCTGAAATGATCGCAGAGGTCCAAGTGGAAGCGACATTTCCTGATGGTTCAAAACTGGTCACTGTACATCAACCGATTGTGTGATGTCTGAGAGGAAAAATTAAATATGATTCCAGGTGAAATCATTACGTCCAATACAGACATTGAAATGAATGTCGGACGGGCAACGCTCAAAATGACGGTAGCAAATGCAGGGGATCGACCGATTCAGGTTGGGTCACATTATCACTTTGCTGAAGCGAATGATGCGTTGCAGTTTGATCGTGAGTTAGCACGAGGATATCGACTGAATATTGCGGCAGGTACAGCGGTGCGTTTTGAGCCAGGACAGAGTCGAGATATTGAACTTGTTGCACTCGCAGGTAAGCGTGAGGTGTATGGCTTTGCGGGTCGTGTTATGGGTAAGTTGGATTAAGGGAAAATAATAATGAAAATGTCACGCCGTGCTTATGCGGAAATGTTTGGTCCAACGGTAGGTGATCGAGTTCGTCTCGCGGATACTGAGCTGTTTATTGAAGTTGAGCAAGACCTCACTACCTATGGTGAGGAAGTGAAGTTTGGCGGTGGTAAAGTGATTCGTGATGGCATGGGACAATCACAACTGTTGGCTGAAGATGTTGCGGATACGGTCATTACCAATGCGCTGATTGTGGATTGGTGGGGTATTGTCAAAGCTGATGTCGGTTTAAAGAGCGGTCGCATTTGGAAAATTGGGAAAGCGGGAAATCCAGATATTCAGCCCGATATCACCATTCCACTTGGTGCAGCGACGGAAGTGATCGCTGGTGAAGGACAGATTCTCACCGCAGGCGGTGTCGATACGCATATTCATTGGATTTGCCCGCAGCAAGTGGAAACGGCACTGATGTCCGGTGTGACCACCATGATTGGTGGTGGTACAGGCCCTGCGGCAGGGACTTCTGCAACTACAGTGACACCGGGGCCTTGGCATATCGGGACGATGCTTCAAGCCATAGATGATTTACCGATGAATATTGGTTTATTGGGTAAAGGTAATTTAAGTCAGCCCGACCCAATTCGTGAGCAAATTCGTGCAGGGGTAGTGGGTTTAAAGCTACATGAAGATTGGGGTTCAACCCCCGCAGCGATTGATAATTGCCTGAGTGTTGCCGATGAATTTGATGTGCAGGTGGCCATTCATACTGACACGTTAAATGAAAGCGGTTTCTTGGAAGAAACCTTGGCTGCATTTAAAAATCGTACCATTCACACCTACCATACCGAAGGCGCAGGCGGTGGACATGCCCCTGATATTTTAAAAGCCATTGGTCAGCCGAATGTGTTGCCATCTTCCACCAATCCAACTCGTCCGTATACCATCAACACCATTGATGAGCATTTGGATATGCTGATGGTGTGTCACCATTTAGACCCTGCGATTTCTGAAGATGTGGCATTTGCGGAAAGTCGTATTCGACGTGAAACCATTGCAGCAGAAGATATTTTGCAGGACTTAGGTGCCATTGCCATGATGTCATCAGACTCGCAAGCGATGGGGCGTGTCGGTGAAGTGGTGATTCGTACGTGGCAAACCGCGCATAAAATGAAAGTGCAGCGTGGACCTTTAGAGGGTGACAATGCGACACATGATAATAATCGTGTAAAACGTTATATCGCTAAATATACAATTAACCCTGCAATTACGCATGGTTTAAGCCATGAAATTGGTTCGGTGGAAGTAGGTAAACTTGCTGACTTGGTACTGTGGAAGCCTGCATTTTTTGGGGTAAAACCGTCGATGATTATTAAAGGCGGGATGATTGCGGCTGCGCCGATGGGAGACATTAATGCGTCTATTCCAACGCCACAGCCAGTGCATTATCGTCCGATGTTTGGTGCTAATGCGCGCGGTGTGCATAACACCTGTATCACCTTTTTATCCCAAGTCGCGATAGAGGCAGGCGTGCATGAAAAGCTCGGGCTGAAAAAGTTGATCAGTCCATGTAAAGGCACACGTGATATTCAGAAGAAAGATATGAAACTGAATAACTACTGTCCTGTGATGGAGGTTGATCCTGAAATTTATGAAGTGCGAGCAGATGGGAAGTTGCTGATTTGTGAGCCTGCGGAAGTATTGCCGATGGCGCAAAGGTATTTCTTGTTTTGAATAACAAAGCTCCATTTTTGGAGCTTTTTATTTATAATAAAATTATATGCTTAAATAAAAATATAAGAGGATAGTATGGGCTTTTCTTTTGTTTCATCAGATTTTCGGAATGCTCTAGATCGTTTATTTGAGACAGCACAAAATAATCTAGATTCAAATGATGATGAGCTTAAAAAATGGTCTCATATAATTAGATCACTAAAAGGCTTCTATAACGAGGAAAATCTCAGATACCTAGATGAAAATCTTAAGCAAACAAAAAAATGGAATCTATTTGATTTAAATCAGCTTGCTAAAATTATATTGGATGATGATCTAGAACACTTAAAATATGGTGCTCTGAGTTTTTATATTTATCTAAAAGAATGGGAATTTAGACGTGGAATTAAAGAAAATGAACAACAAAGTCCTATTGTAAGAAGTTTCTATGACTTCATTTATACTGAAAAAAATCAAAGATATTTAGAGTTTAAAACGCATTATGATTTCGTAGATGAATTACCTTTCGTTATATGTGGCGAAATTTATAGTAACTCTAAATTGAATGAAATTAGAAAATTTTTAGAAGAAAAAGATTTTAGTGACTATAAGGCTTTGATTAAAGAATCAGAGAAGGCATCTGATTTGATCAGCGGTTGGAATTCAACATTTGATGTGAAAATTTATGAAGTCAAAGAATTAGAAAAAAAGTTAGAAAGTTATAAAACAACTTATGATTTTGTTCTTTTGAATAAAGGTTTCCAACAATTATATGATCAAAAGAAAGTTGAGTTAAAGAGAACGAAAGACATGTACGGTTTTGTGTCAACAGTTATGTTCATGGTTCCTTTCTTTGAACTTATAATTTTAATTGGAGCACTTATATATTTTCAAGGTAATTTACCTTCAAGTATGTGGCTAATTTCAATTCCTTTTATAACCTTAATTCTAATAACCTTATATTTAGTCAAAATTTCATTGCAAGATAAGCGTTCAGTTCAATCCCAAATGATGCAACTTGAACTTCGTATGGCACTTTGTCAATTTATTCATAATTATGCGGAAGATTCAGAAAAGCTACATGCAAAAAATAAAGCTGGATTTGAAAAATTCGAAAATATTATCTTCTCACCGCTCGTTTCTTCAGATGAAAAGATTCCAACCACTTTTGATGGTATGGAGCAATTAGCGAAATTAGTAAGTGAATTTAGGAAGTCTTAGCGTTGGATTGGTTTGAGTAAACAGCCCATCTTTTTTCCTGAGGCTGATTTAAAAAATATTTAATTATCACTTCAGTTTCAGGAAAAAGTAGTTGTGGAAGCTCATCAAAACTAAACCATTCCCAACGCTCAAAAATCTCAGGTTCTGTCACGCAAATTTGAGTTTTTAAACGTTCATCTAAAAGTTGATAAATCGTTCCGAACGTAACTTTTACTGCCTCAGAATCTTGATCAATGATCGTATTTAAGGGTTGAATAGACTCAATATATTGACTCAGATCTAAAGCAGTTTCCTCTAACAATTCGCGTACTGCAGCATCTTCAACTGATTCATGCGCATCCATTTTTCCACCCGGAAAACACCATGAGGCAGGTTCATCAATTTTGTTTCTATAACCCAATAGAACTTTTTGACGTTGATCAATCAACATGATGCCCACGCCGATGATGGAGTTGCTTTTAATATTCATGATTGTGCACATCTAGCTGCTCTGTGTTCTACAAAGTACAACAGCGATATGACAACGCTAACTTTCAAATGTTTCAAAACATGTAATTTAAATAATAAATCATTCACATTTATAAGGGATTTTACCTATCACTATAGTGAAGAAAACCTATTTTATTTCTCTAAAACCTCTATACCAGTGAGAAAAAATCAATATTTCTACAAGATAATCCCTTAATTCAACATAGATTCATCCTTATATTTCCCTGCCTCCTTTCAAGACTAGATTAAGACATGCGCTAGACGATTTAGAACATCGCCAGCAAGGAATTTAGCAACGAGGGGGATGCGGTAAATGGTAAGGAAATATCTAACTTCTGTGGCATTGACCACATGTCTTTTCAGTAGCGCAAGTTTAGCGCTTGCCGCTGAAAATGGCGGAAGTGCTTATCCAGATGGGACAGAGAGTTTTTTTGGTGGCGCAATGCCGCCACCTGGGATGTATCTCGTCAGTTATAACCAATACTACAACGCAGATAAATTTAAAAATGATCATCCAGTATTTGATGATTTTAAAATTGACACCTTTGCCACAGTTGCTCGTGGTGTCTATGTCAGTGACAAAACATTTTTAGGCGCGACATGGGGCATGCATGCATTCCTTGTATATGCCCATGCAGATCTTACATTAGGTGGTCGTCAAGATGATCACATGGCAATGGGTGATCTCATTATCGATCCATTCTTATTGGGTTGGCATAAAGGGGATTGGCATGTGGCGACAGGTGTCGACTTTTATATTCCAGTTGGCTCTTACAACAAAAATAGACTCGCAAATATTGGACGTAATTATTACACCATTCAACCGATTATCTCGACCACATACTTAAATAAACAAGGTATCGAAGTCAGTACCAAGTGGATGTATGACATCAATTTCGAGAATAAAGATACCAAATACGAGTCGGGTAATGCTTTGCATGTCGATTACTTAGTCGCGAAACACATGGGACCTTTGGCGGTTGGTGTTGGTGGTTACGTACATCGTCAGCTTGAAGGTGACTCAGGTGAAGGTGCTGTTTTAGGTGATTTTAAAGCTAAAGCAGCCAGCGTAGGACCACAGGTTCGCTATCAATTCCCTAAAGGGTATGCAATCGCAGCGAAATATCAAAAAGAATTTGATGTTGAAAACCGACCAGAAGGTCAGAAGTTCGCAATTGATATCACCATTCCATTTTAAAACATTGTTACCCAAACATTAGAGCAAGCATATAGAGGTAAGGCCATGAAAATTGAGAATCAAGAATATGCAGCAGGCAGTGCTGGAGCTGTCGATTATTTAGTGGTGAATGAGTTTTCAGGCGGTATCGTCGGACCGAGCCAACGTATGCTTGGCCCTTTAAAAAATGGTGGGACACTTAAAACTGGTACACCTCCAGGATGCTGGGGTCCCATGATTACACCTGCATTCCAAGGTGGGCATGAAGTAACACTGCCTGTCTTTATTGAAGGTGCAGAGGTGGGCGATGCTGTCGCTTTAAAGATAAAACACATGCATGTGACCTCTACGGCGACCTCATCTGGTGTGATGCAATTTGTTGAGGGGCGTTATAAAGGCGATCCGTTTGTTGCGAAATATTGTGAGGCATGTGGTACAGAGCAACCGGCAAGTTATGTAGAAGGGATTGGCGACGACGCGATTCACTGTAAAAACTGTGGTGCAGAAGTCAGTGCTTTTCGCTTTTCACATGGTTATGTGATCGTGTTGGACGAAGAAAATAAAGTGAGTTTGACGGTCAATCAAGAGATTGCCAACAAGTTAGCTGGTAATGCCAATGAGCTTTCTGCATTACCTGAACATGCTGCACAGCATTCTATTCTATCACTAGCGCGTGCTGACATGCCGGGTGTTGCTGCACACATGCGTCCATTCCTCGGAAATATTGGTACGACACCTTCACGTGATTTACCAGACTCTCATAACTGTCACGACTTCGGTCAGTACTTGATTAATGCACCGCATAAATTCGGGATGACTGAAGAAGAGCTTATCGCAGCCAAAACTGACGGTCACATGGATACCAATTCGATTCGTCCAGGCTGTATTTTGATTTGCCCTGTGAAAGTACCAGGTGCAGGTGTCTACATGGGAGATATGCATGCGCAACAAGGCAATGGTGAAATTGCAGGGCATGCCACGGACGTTTCAGGCGAAACAGAATTACAAGTGGAAGTGATTAAAGGCTTAACTATTGATGGTCCAATTTTACTTCAAGCACCAGATGACTTACCACCAATGGCACGTCCATTTACCAAGGAAGAGCGTGAAAAAGTGAAAGCTTTAGGTGCGCGTTGGGGACAAACTGAAATTGAGGAAAGTGGTCCAATCACATTTATGGGAACAGGTAAGAACCTCAATGATGCAACGGACAATGCTTTAAATCGAGCGGCAAAAGTCACAGGTTTAAGTGTGGATGAGGTTATGAACCGTTGCACCATCACAGGCTCTATCGAAATCAGCCGTTTACCAGGAATGGTACGTGCAACCTTCTTATGCCCAATGCCAATTTTAGAAAAATTGGGGATCGCAAACTTAGTTCGCGAACATTACCAACTTTAATTCATCACGTGAACGGCGGTTGATTCGGGTGATTCAAACGCTGTTCGAAAAAAGCATGAAATTTACTGAACTTAAAACTTAGAAACGAGAACTTGAACAGGAATGTCATATGAACAGTAATGCAAAACTCCGTTGGGGCGATTTATATCCAGAACTTGGTATTGAGCCTATTCCAACCGAACCATGTATTTCGCCAGAGATCTATCAGGAAGAAATTGAAAAAGTTTTCTCAAAAGTTTGGTTGAAAGTGGGGCGTGTAGAAGAAATACCAAAGAAAGGCGACTATAAAGTTAAACGCTTAGATTTTGCTAAAACCTCAGTCATTTTAATGCATGGTAAAGATGGTGAAATCCGTGGATTCCACAATATTTGTTCACACCGTGGTAACAAAGTTGTGGTGGAAACCGGCAATGAAACCTTTGGTTCAAACAAAGCCGCAGTCGTGACGTGTCGTTTCCACGGTTGGGTTTACGATGCTAAAGGTGATTTGGTCAGCGTACCTGAAGAAGAAAAATTCACATCTTGCTTTGACAAAGGTCATAACGGTTTAGCACCAATACGCACCGAAGTGTGGGAAGGTTTTATCTTCATCAATTTGGATAATGACGGCACTCAATCGGTAGAAGAATTCTTAGGCGGTATGGGACAGCATTTAGGCGGTTATCCATTCCATGAAATGGAAGAATGCTTTGCCTATAACACAGTTCTGAACTGTAACTGGAAAGTCGCTCATGACGCATTTGCTGAAGCGTATCACGTGGCGACCATTCATGCAGGCTCTTTCCCGAATGTATTCGCATCAGGTTTACAAGAAGTGCAATTGTTTGGTGATCATCGTACTTGCGCTGTGTGCTTAACCAAAAACGCCAATCCAAAACCAGCGGCTGCATTGTCAGGTGAGATCACTGGCGCATCATTGGTGAATCACTATGAACGTGTTCAGCTACCTAAATCAGTCAATCCAAATGATCGTGATGACTTCTCGTTTGAATTATCTGTCATTTTCCCGAATATCTTGGTGCATGTGACTGAAGGAGTATGGTTCACCCATCAGTTCTGGCCGGTCGGCCATAACCAAACCCGTTGGGAGGGTCGCTATTACCTGCCTAAAGCGAAAACCTATTCAGAGCGTTGGGCGCAAGAGTTTGCACAAGTATTACAACGTAATGCGTGGTTAGAAGATACTGCCACCATGGAAGATACCCAAGAAGCACTTGAGTCTCGAGCGAAAAAAGTGATGCATCTACAAGACGAAGAAATCCTGATTCGTCACGGTTACCACGTTCTTGAACAATACCTGAATCGCGCATAAGGAGAATGCACATGTCAAACATCATTTCACAATTGCCAGCTGACTTTGCAAGCTTAGAACCTTTTGTTGCGAAATGGGCTTTAGGAACGGGTAAGCAACGCCATGAAGCGCGTTTGAACTCAACCAAAGAAGAATTGCAAGCATTTTACGATGCTATTTTGCCCGAAATGCGCAAGCTACTTGCCGCACTCGATCAATATGTCCTAGGGACCTTACCTGAAGAGCTTCATAAGTTGTATTGGTTAAGTCTCAGCTTTGCTGAAGTTGCACCACACATCGAGCTTTATAAGGGTTCAGTTGGCGTACCGTATGCATTTGCGGAGAACCGTTTCATTTATGAAACTGGTGACATGGTCAACGTTTAAGAGGAATACAGGATGAGCCAGCACAATCTAGAACAGCGTTTGCATTATCTGGAGGCCTGCGAGGCGATTCGTGGCCTGATCGGTCGCTATGCAACAGCGGCTGATCAGCGCAACAATCCAGCCATTTTACAGCATGTATTTCACCAAAATGCCGTTTGGTGTGCTAAGGGTTTTGGGGAGTATCAAGGACGTCAAAATATTTTAGAGGCATTGTCCAATATTGCAGAGGCTCAAGTGTTATGGAGCTTACATATTATGGCCATGCCCGATATACAGCTCCTAGATCAAGACCATGCAAAGGCAACTTGGATGTTATGGGAAGTCTGTAATTTAGCCGAGGAATCAACAACAGCCGCAACAGATCAAGTTAAACCTGCAACGACCTGTTGCTTAGGTGGATTTTATAAAACAGAAGTAAGTCGGAATGAGCAGGGTGAATGGAAATTTGAACGCGTCGAATTGAATTTGACCTTCAATCAACCCTATCCGAACACAGTTAAATAGGCACTGAATCAATACGGCCTAAGGGGAATTTAAGATGAGAAAAATTGCAATTATCGGTGGTGGACAAGCAGGCTTATTACTCGCGTTCTCGCTACTCGAAAATAAATATGATGTCACTTTATATGTAGATCGCCCTGCGGATGAATTGTTACACGGTCGTATGGTCAGTACCACGATGTTCTTCGCCAATACATTAGAGTTTGAACGCAAACTTGGTTTGAATTTCTGGGATGGGAAAGCGCATCGTGGTCAAGCATTGCATGTCGATTTTCGTGCACCAAACGGCGATATCATGTTACCTGTGACTGGTTTTTTACATGATAATGACGGTATTGCCATGGACCAACGAACCAAATATCACCGTTGGTTAGAGGAATATCCGCGCCGTGGTGGCAAGCTCATCATTCAAAATGTCAGTCCAGAAGATTTGGAAGTAATCACTGCTGAAAATGATTTGACGATTTTGGCGGCAGGTAAGGGCAATATCACGAGTTTATTCAAACGCAATGAAACACGTTCAGTGCATCAAACGCCGCCACGTAAATTGGCTGCTGCACTCGTCGTAGGTGATGATTTGTGTGGTCCAAATAGTTGGCAAGGTCAACCCTCACAGACCTTACATTTCAACTTCGTGGCAGGTGCAGGTGAATACTTCAGTATGCCATTCTACAGCCACACACATGGCCCATGTCGTAGCTTCCTTTTTGAGTGTGTGCCGAATGGACCCATGGATATCTTCGATGATGTCACCAATGGCGAAGAAATGGTCCAACGCATGAAAGAAGCGGTTGCCAAAGTAACACCAGATCAAAGCTTCCGTATGGTCGATAATATGGAATTAAGTGATCCAAATGCATGGCTCAAAGGTGCATTCCGCCCTGAAGTTCGAGATCCTGTTGCAACCTTAGATAACGGTGCAAAAATTTGGGGGATTGGAGACACTGTCATTGTAAATGATCCAATCGCAGGACAAGGCGCAAACAATGCAACTCGTATGGTGGAGCATTATTTAGCTGCGATTTTAGCACGAGGTGATGAAGACTTTAGTGCAGATTGGATGACAGAAGTATTCGAGCAATTCTGGGAAAAGTCAGGTCATTATACCACAGAATTTACCAACTTGCTGTTAAACCCACCAAGTGAAAGCTTATTGCAAGTGTTAGGCGCAGCATCGCAAAACCAAGCGATTGCAGATGATTTTATGGGGCATTTCAACAATCCATGTGGTTTCTGGCCAGCGGTAGATGGTGAAGCTGGGGCAAAAGAATACTTGTCACGAAAGGAGTTTCAACATGCAGCTGCCTGAATTACTTTGGCAGGATGTTGATCTGGCGGAAGCGAAATCGCTCCGTCAGGCATTTGGTGGCTTTGCGACAGGAGTGGCGATCGTCACTTGCCTAGACCAAGATCAACAACCTGTAGGGTTGACGATTAATTCCTTTAGTTCAGTGTCTTTAGATCCTGCATTGGTGTTATGGAGTTTAGTCAATCATTCTCCAAGCCGATCTATTTTTGAAAATGCTGAATACTTCGCCATTAATATTTTAGGTGCACATCAGCAGGAAGTAGGCTTAAACTTCGCTAAGCCGATTGCGGACAAATTTCAGTATGGTACGTGGAAAATTCAAGGTTCGAAAGCACCTGTTTTAGAAGGATGTGTCGTGCAATTTATTTGCAAAAGAGCTCAACAAATTGAAGCGGGTGATCATCAAATCTTCCTCGGTAAAATTGAGCAATGTCGCCACAGTAATCAACGACCTCTGCTGTTTTGCAAGGGACAATTTAATGAATGGCCTGAGTACAAGGAGGTTTCATGACAGACTTAGATGGAAAAGTCGTCTTGGTGACAGGTGGTGCGACACATATTGGTCAAGCCGTAGTCCAAGAGTTGAAAGGCTTAGGTGCACAGGTCATTGTTGCTGATATTAATCAAACTCAAGGACAGCAAGTTGCACAATCAACCCAAGCTCAGTACGAATTTCTAGATCTCGCTAATGATGACAGTATTCGCACATTAAGTGGAAAACTCACTCAGTTAGACGTCTTGGTTAACCTAGCGTGTTTGTATGAAGATCATGGATCTGAATCTACACGTCAAGATTGGCAAAACACGTTCAATGTCACGGTATTTGGTCACGCAGCGTTAGTACAAGCATGTCGACCACTTTTGAAAAAAAGTACTGATGGTGCCGTAATTAATATCAGCAGTGTCAGTGCACGTATTGCACAAAAAGAACGCTGGGTCTATCCAGCATCTAAAGCAACTTTAGAGCAACTCACACAAAGCATGGCACTGGATCTAGCACAAGATGGTATTCGTGTACATGCACTCTCATTAGGTTGGACTTGGTCCGTCCCAATGCAAATGATTTCCGGCGGAGACCGCGCCAAAACTGATCGAGTGGCAGGACGTTTCCATGTGTTAGGACGTATTGCGGATGCAGAGGAAGTCGCACAAGCATTAAGTTTATTGTGTAGCCCGAAAGCAAAATTACTTACAGGCAGTGTGATTCATGCCGATGGTGGTTATCACATTCTAGGTCCTGAAGCCACAGATTCACCGATAGAGGAGTTAACTCAATGAACATTAAAATGACCAATGTTGCTGAGAAATTTTTGTGTTCAACCTCTGATGTGGAACAGGGTGAGGGACTACAAATCATTATTGACGGTTATCCTCCATTGGCAGTGTTTCACTTAGAAGATGGCGAGTTCTATGTCACCGATGATACGTGTACACATGGTGATGCATCATTGGCAGATGGTGAGATTGATGGCTGTGAAGTGGAGTGCCCATTTCATGCGGGTGCATTTAATATCAAAACCGGTGAACCATGTGGTGCACCTTGTACGATTCCACTGAAAACCTATCAATCGATTGTACGTGACAATAATGTTTATTTGGTGGAGTGATGCCGATGTATAAAATCCAAATAGACGGTCAAGCCGAATTTTATTGTTCAGCTAATGATGTATTGCTACGCGGTGGCTTACGTGAAGGATTAGGCATTCCTTACGAATGTAATGCGGGTGGTTGCGGGACGTGTAAAATCGAAGTCCTGTCAGGTGAAGTAGAAAATTTATGGGCAGATGCACCTGGATTAAGCGATCGTGATAAACGTAAAGGTCGGTTACTGGCGTGTCAGTGTCGCCCCAAATCTGATTGTGTCATTAAGCTTCGTTTAGACGAACAATGTGTTCCTAAAATTATTCCAAAACAAAAAAGAGTAACATTGAAGCATGCTCATTTGGTGACACATGATATTTTGGAAGTACATTTTCAATCAGATGAGCCAGCACAATTTATTCCTGGACAATACGCTTTAATTTGGGTGAATCAACAGTTACTTCGTGCGTACTCAATGTCTAACCTACCGAATGAAGAGGGGTTATGGATCTTCCAAATTCGACGTGTTCCTGATGGTAAAATGACCAATTTGTTATTTGATGAACAGTTACGTGAAAAGGCTGATATTCAAATTGATGGTCCATATGGGTTAGCGCATTTACAAGAGAAGCCTCGCCCTATTGTCTGTGTGGCTGGTGGTTCTGGACTTGCTCCCATGTTAGCGATTGCTCGTGGCGTTGCAGTTAACCCACATTTGCAACATCAAAAAGTCTGGTTTTTCCATGGTGGTCGTGAGCAACGTGATTTGTTTACTGAAAATCAATTACGTGACTGGACAGAGTTAGGGGAACGCCTCAATTATGTACCTGCAACCTCCTCTGAACTCATTGAAGGTATCCGTTCGGGGTTTATTCATGAAGTGATTCAAGATGTATTAGGCGAACAGTTGCTTGAGCATGAAATTTATTGTGCAGGTCCGCCACCGATGGTGAAATCTATTGAACAAATGGCCCATCAAGCAGGTATTCCACAACAACAAATTCATTTTGATCGTTTCTTTTAATCGAAGATATCATTTTTCTCCCGCTCAGGCGATGGTTAACCCATCGCCGGTATTGAGCGATCACGACACATCAAGACCATATTGACGATCTGTGCGATAGATTCAGTTCCTAATTTCTGACGAATATGAGTGCGGTGAATTTCTACTGTTTTATGGCTGATATTCAACATTTGTGCGATATGTTTACTCGAAAGTCCATCGACCAATAAATTTATAATCTCACTTTCTCTTGGTGATAAAGATTTCAATTTAATCATCTGTTCTTGACGTTTTTCTTCTTCAATAAAGTCTTGTTCAGCAAGTTGCAGACAGGCTTGGATTTGATTAAGCATATGTTGTGGATTAAAAGGTTTTTCTAAAAAATCAAATGCCCCAGCTTTCATCGCATTGACCGACATTGGAATGTCGCCGTGGCCAGTCATGAAAATGATCGGCATACGGGTTTTTTGTTGGTTCAATTGTTGTTGTAATTGCAAGCCACTCATTCCTCGCATACGAATGTCAAGAATCAAACATGCAGGCGTTTGCGGGCGCTGATAATTCAGGAATTCAGTAGCACTATTGAATGTTTTGGTTTCGAGTTGCACGGAATCGAGCAACCATGTGAGTGAATTACAAATGTCTTGATCATCATCTATCACATACACAATGGGCTCGGGAACATGAGAATTGGTTAAATACATTTTGTACGCTCCTGTGCTGCCAGAGAGATATTAAAAATAGCGCCGGACTCACCTTCACAGACCCATAAATAACCATGATGGTTTTCAATGATGCTTCGAGACAGAGTTAAGCCAATACCCATGCTGTTGTTTTTACTTGAATAGAAAGATTCAAAAATTTGTTCTGGATTTTGCCCTTCGAGTCCAGGCCCATTATCTGCAATTGCAAT
Organism: Acinetobacter sp. ANC_7654; assembly: GCF_056779855.1. Taxonomy (NCBI): domain Bacteria; kingdom Pseudomonadati; phylum Pseudomonadota; class Gammaproteobacteria; order Moraxellales; family Moraxellaceae; genus Acinetobacter; species Acinetobacter sp. ANC_7654. The sequence goes on from NZ_JBWYIR010000007.1 coordinate 16,217, forward strand.
TCGAGCATGTTGGTTATGTTGCCAAGTGCGGATATAAATGTCCCTTTCACCCTCAGGGTTAGTTTGTAGAGCATCGACCGCATTGAAGACGAGATTGATAATGACTTGGCTAAAGAGCGTTTCATCTGCTGATATAAAAATAGGCGAAACACTTAATTCATAATGGATGGTACATCCACCTTGATCTGCTTTAAGCTTAATCAAAGGATGTAACTCTTGAATAAGATGACTCACAGAATGAATCTGGAAATTCGCTTCGCCTTTACGTAAAAAGCTTCTCATGCTGTGAATAATGCCATTAACGCGATGTGTTTGATTTAAAGCAGCATTGAGGGCATCAAGAGTCTCTTGTGTGTTGGCTAAACCGTTTTGAATGCGAATAATACTACCTCCGACGTAATTGTTGAGTGCAGCCAGTGGTTGATTTAATTCGTGGGCGAGTGCTGTAGCCAGTTCGCCCATCGTTTTGCAACGTGACATATGACCAAGTTGCTTTTCACGAGCACGTGCTTTTTCTTCAGCCTCAATACGCTCAGTGATATCACGATAATTCACCAATATGCCCTGAATATCAGGGTGATCTAATAAGTTACGATAGGTTGCCTCGTGGTGTCGCCATTTTCCATTGTGGTGCAAGATTTTGTAATGAATCACACTAAGTGCACGTTGTTCTGTTTTTTTAAATAGAAGCTGTCTGACTTTAATACGATCATCAGGATGAATTGCAGTTAACACATTCTTATTGAGTACAAAGCGATCCCGATAACCAAGAATACCTTGTAATGATGGGCTGGCATAAAGTAGTTTGCCTTGTAAGTCGAGAATAGCAATCCCATCTCCCGAATGCTCAAGCAGCATTTTGAAATATTGATCTTTAGACTGTAGAGCATATTGATACTTTTTGATTTCGCTGATGTTACGTACTAGAGCGAGAAGCTTTGGTTCATTTTCAATCTCAACTTTTTTAAGACATACTTCAACTGGGATATGACGTTGGTCTTGAGACTCTATTAACCATTCAAATGTGATTGCTTCGTCTGTTGTAGTGGCGGCCTGTTGAACTTTTCGGAGTGCATGATGCAAATCAAAACCATGTTGAAAAGCACTGATCTTTTCAACGTTCATTTGTGTCAATTCAGATTTACTATATCCAGTAAGTTCTACAGCGGCTTCATTGGCATCCATAAATTGGACACTGCCAATATCATGTACAAAAATTGCATCGCCCGCTTTATCAAAAATAGTTTGATAATATTGTAAGCTGGTCATTGTAGGTCCTTACCTGAGATGGCTTCCGGCTATCGGGTATAGGGTGAAATATCGTCACTGATAAATCATTTTTTTTATAAGTAAATACTGCATTAAGGGGCAGCATCTTGCAATTAGACTTAGGGTCTAATTACATACTTTTAACATATAAAAATATTCATGTGAAAAATTTATCAGTGATCTCAATGTTATGCAATTTAGATACCATGTTACTTCAACTGATTTAGGTGACAGTTACACGAGGAATGTTAGCTCAAAAAATATCATCTTTTTATCTAACGAATAAAATCAAACTTTATGCTATCTACATACAATCCTTTTTTGATTAGTCATTACACTGGATGAGGCATAGAATAAAACCCGTCAGTCCTACTCATTAAAGTGATATTTTTATGGCGTTCAGTTGGATTCTCTTTACCCTCATGGCTGCTTTTATGCAGGCTTGGCGCAATGCCTTTCAAAAACAACTGAGTACCACTGTCGATGTATGGGGCGTGACCCTTGCACGCTTTATCTTCGCCTTGCCTTTTGCATTGATTTATTTGAGTAGCCTTTATCACTTTTCACCGGTAACAGCGACTGTTCAATTTACGACAAAATATTGGGTTTATATTTTTATCGCAGGCATTAGCCAAATTTTAGCGACTGCGTTAATGGTGCAGTTGTTTAAGCAAAAAAACTATGCCATTGGCGTGGGACTGGCTAAAAGTGAAGCGATCTTAGCTGCAATCATTGGCGTTGCTTTTCTCTCTGATCATTTGTCATGGTTGGCATGGTTTGGGGTGTTACTGGGTGGTTTTGCTGTGTTTCTGTTGAGTCGGGGACATGGTTTTACTGGATTTTCACCCAAAACACTGATGATTGGCATCGGAAGTGGTTTGTGTTTTGCTATCACTTCACTATTGGTCAGAGAGGCCAGTCTTGAACTAACAATGTTGCCAACAATTCATCGCGCTGCATGGGTATTACTGTCGGTGATTGGCTTACAATGTTTGAGTATGCTTTTGTATCTCAGTTTATTCAGTCATCAAACGTTGCTGGCGATGTGGCAACGTCTAGGACTGACCTTTAAAGTCAGTGTATGTAGTTTTATGGCATCTCTCGGATGGTTTACTGCCATGAGTATGATGAGTGTCCCAGTGGTGAAAACACTTGGTCAAATTGAAATCTTATTTAGTTTGTTGATCTCCGCTTATTTCTTTAAAGAAAAGTTAGCGAAAGCCGAACATTGGGGATTAGCCTTAGTTGTGATAGCGGCAATCTTGGTGATCTGGGCTTAAACATTTTTATAGATCATTGAATATTCTTTAATAAGAAGAAGGGGATGCACCAATAGATTTCATGTTGGCATGAATAATGCTTAATTTTGATGCGTAAATGGATTGATGTTGAACAAGACATTTCGCGAGTTGAAATTAAAGCAAAGTATTCAAGCGACAATAGGAAAGGCATGAAAATCTATACTCAAAGAATAGAAGCAGTGACAGAAGATCAAGCTTTCGAAACTGTGCAACTCAACTTTGATACACGACAAAAGAGCCGTTTTCGTGCAACTTTAGTTTCAGGGTGCGATATTGGTGCAGATTTACCGCGCACAGGCATTCTTCGCGGAGGATCATTTATTGCAACTGAAACAGGTGACTTACTGCGTGTGGATGCATTGCCTGAACGCCTGATGTGTGTCCAAGCTTCATCTGAATTTGAGCTTTTGAAAGCAGCCTATCATTTAGGGAATCGTCATGTCCCTCTTATGCTCACGCCTAGTGCACTATATTTTGAACCTGATCATGTCTTAGCCGAAATGGTCGAAGGATTGGGTTTACTGGTCACGGAAGTGGATCATCCATTTGAGCCAGAAAGTGGTGCTTATGCTCAGCATGCACATGATCATCGTCTAAGCCCAATCAAAGCGATTCATGCTCATGCGCAACACTAATGCAGTTCATTTACTCAAACTGTTAACTTTGTCCTCTACAGCTTTGCCTGTAGGCGCTTATTGCTATTCGCAAGGTGTTGAAAGTGCGATCGATCAAGGTTTGATTCATGACGAGCAATCCAGTATTGCGTACTTCGAAGAAGTTCTGGAAATGCTTTTAGTTCGTTTTGAGCTACCTGTATTGAAGCGTTTGATGCAGGCCCATGATAATGAACAGCAGTTTAATCATTGGGCGCAGTTGTATCGAGCCAGTCGTGAAAGTCGTGAGTTATTGGCTGAATCGCAGCAGTTGGCATTTTCCTTGAACGCATGGATTAAAGATGTATTGAAAATGCCCGTTACGGTCAAAAAACAACTTGGATTTGTACCCGTATATGCTCAGTTATGTGGGCGATTGGATCTGAATATCGAAGATGTTTTAACGGCGTATACGTTTACTGTTTTAGAAAACCAAGTACTTGGCGCAGTCAAAACTGTGCCGCTCGGTCAGATGAGTGGTCAACGGATTTTGTGGCACTTACATGGACTCGTCCCTCAGGCCATCGAAAAAGCATTGCTTTTAGACGATACGCAACTCAGCAGCGCACTTCCTCAGTACGCCATGCTCAGCATGTCACATGAAACCCAGTATTCGCGTCTATTTAGATCTTAAAAATTATCATAAGGAATCAATCATGTCAGAACGTTCTCCTTTACGTGTTGGAATTGGTGGACCAGTCGGTTCAGGTAAAACAGCACTTACCCTGAATTTATGTCGTGCCTTACGCCATAAATACAATATGGCGGTGGTGACCAATGATATTTACACCAAAGAAGATTCCAACTTCTTAACTCGTCATGAAGCCATGTCACCCGATCGTATTGTGGGGGTGGAAACTGGCGGTTGCCCGCATACGGCTATTCGTGAAGATGCTTCAATCAATTTGGCAGCGATTGATGACTTATGCGAAAAGTTTGATGGTCTAGAGTTAATTATCATTGAAAGTGGCGGTGATAATTTGGCAGCAACGTTTAGCCCTGAACTGTCTGATCTGACGCTATATGTGATTGATGTTGCTGGTGGTGAAAAAATTCCACGTAAAGGCGGTCCAGGCATTACCAAGTCGGACTTACTGATTATCAATAAAACAGATCTGGCGCCAATGGTTGGAGCGAATTTGCAGGTGATGGATCAAGATGCCAAGCGTATGCGAGGAGATAAACCGTTCTTGTTTTCAAACATGAAAACTGAAGATGGTTTAAACGAGATTATCAGTTTTATTGAAAAACAAGGTTTATTCAAAGCTTAAACAAGAGGGCTTAAAGGATGAAACAATGCAATAAATTCGGTCTATTCATTCTGGCAAGTGTTCCGAGCCTTGTAATGGCACATCCAGGCCATCATCACCATGACGCTAATTTTTGGACGGGCTTCATTCATCCGTTTACAGGATTGGATCATTTGATGATGGCACTCAGTTTCGGCGTTTTGATGTGGAGCATGTCTAAAATTTGGAAGATGATTGGGGCATGGGGCTTGCTTACAGCGCTCGTTGCTGGATTCAGTTTAGGTGCGCATGGAATTATTCCGAATGGCGTTGCAGAAATTGGAATTGTAAGTTCATTGTTCATCTTAGCTGTAAGTTTATGGACCAAATCGAACAGAATTTTTCCAGTTGCAGCAGTGTTGCTATCAGTTTTTCATGGTTCAGCACACGGAGCTGAATTAGCGATGAATGGAAATGTTGGCGTTCAGATTTTAGGCATGATTACTGCCATGGCAATGATTTATGCTCTTGGACTGGGTTTAGGGGCATTGATGGTGAAATTTGTTCCACAAGGTAAAAAGATTGTAGGTGTGCTAGCAGCATTGGTTGCAGTAATTGGTTTAGCGTGATCAAACTTGGCAAAATAAAAAACTCCGCAAGCGCGGAGTTTTTTTATTCATCAGGGTAATCAGCCACCATTCGCAAGACTTTCAAGCGCTTCCCAGCGCTCTAATTTCTCTAAAAGTAACTCATCAATTTCAGTAAGGCGAATCGAAAGTTGAGTTGCTTTGTCACTATCTGTCACAAATAAAGAACCATCTGCTAAAAGCGCATTAATCTCGGCTTGTTCCTTTTCCAAAGCTTCCATTTCAGCAGGAAGTTGTTCTAAAGCACGTTGATCTTTATAGCTTAGTTTTACTTTTTTAACCGCTGGTGCAGGGGTTGCCGCCGCTTCAGCTTTTGCAGCTGCTTTCTTCACCGCAGATTTCTGATCGACTACAGTTTGATCAGGACGTTGCATGAGGTAGTCTTGATAACCACCCACATATTCATCGATATTGCCTTTGCCATCGAATACCCAAGTTGAGGTCACGACATTGTCCATAAAGGCACGGTCATGCGAGATCAACAATAAAGTTCCTTTGTAATCACTGAGCATCTCTTCAAGCAGCTCAAGCGTCACCATATCCAAGTCATTGGTTGGCTCATCCATCACGATGAGGTTCGATGGTTTAAGCAGTAATTTCGCTAATAAAATGCGGTTACGTTCACCACCAGAAAGGGCTTTTACAGGTGTACGAGCACGTTCAGGGGAGAACAAGAAATCTTGTAAATAGCTATAGATATGACGACGTCCGCCATTGATATCGACAAAGTCTGACCCTTCGGCCACGTTGTCTTTTACCGATTTTTCAAGATCGAGCACGTTACGAAGCTGGTCAAAATAAGCCACTTCGAGTTGTGTCCCTGTTTTGACCGTACCTGAGTGTTCTTGTTGACCCAAAATTGCTTTGATTAGCGTGGTTTTACCGACACCGTTATCGCCCACGAGACCAATACGATCTCCACGCAGAACCAGTGCATTAAAATCTTTGATAATTGGAGTGTTGTCGCCAAATTGCACACTGAGGTTTTCAATTTCGAAGACCACTTTGCCTGAACGTTGAGCATCTTGGGTAGCCATGCTCACTTTGCCTTGCTGCGAACGGCGGGCTTTAGATTCTTCACGTAATGCTTTTAAGGCACGTACACGACCTTCGTTACGGGTACGACGTGCTTTAATGCCTTGACGAATCCAAACTTCTTCTTCTGCTAGCTTTTTATCGAACAGCGCATTTTGTTTTTCTTCAGCTTCCATCTGTGCAGCTTTGAGTTCGAGGTAACGTGAATAGTTCCCTTCATAACTGCGTAAGATGCCACGATCCAGTTCCACAATACGTGTAGCAATACTGTCTACAAATGAACGGTCATGCGAAATGAAGAGTAATGTTAAATTATTTTGATCGAGTAAGAATTTTTCTAACCACTCGATACTTTCAACATCTAAATGGTTCGTTGGTTCGTCGAGTAACAAAACATCAGGTTGGGTGAGTAGTGCGCGTGCAAGAAGCACACGACGTTTACGACCACCTGAAAGATCAGCTAAATCAGCATCAGGATCAAGTCCCATTTTACTGAGGATTGAATTCACTTTAGTTTCAAGTGCCCAACCATCTAATTGATCCATTTTATGTTGCAAGTTACCCATGCGATCGCAAGCTTCCATATCGCCGAGTACACAAGCTTCGCTTGCTTCGTGATAAGCTCTAAGAACAAAAGCTGCTTCACCTGCGCCATCTGCCACAATATCTGCAACACGTCCCGAGTCCATTGGCACGTCTTGAGCCAGCATAGAAATGGTGATGCCATTTTGCAGGGAAACTTCACCAGCATCAGGCAATAAACTTCCATCAATGAGTTTAAGTAAAGTAGACTTACCCTCACCATTACGGCCAATCAAACACACTCGTTCGCCGCGTTCTAAACTAAAATTCGCGCCGTCGAGTAAGTACGGTCCACCAAATGCGAGTTGGACGTCCCTTAAGGTAATATAGGCCATAATGTTTCCTGAAATCCCCTGATGAGGACTTATAATGTCGAATCAAAAAAATCTAAATGAGCAGGCGTCATTTTCCGCACCCATAGAAGATTTGCAAGTCCGAATTGCATTTTTAGATGAATTAGTTGATCAGTTAAATATTCAAATTGCATTACAAAGCCGTGAAATCAGCGATTTAAAGAAACAAATGCAAATTTTGTATCAACGTGTTGAAGCTACTCATGCTGACGATGGTGTTGCTCCATTTGATCCAATTTTGGATAAACCGCCACATTATTAAGACGTGACATAAATACTGATTATTTATCAAGAAGTATGCGTAAATAGTTTGACCTTTGATATGAAGGTCGTTGTAATAGTCTTTTCACTTGCCGAATTCTGAATCTTATCCTATGAGCGCTAAAGTTGTCCTAATAGATCTTGAAAATAACATGCCGACTTCGACGTTATTTCGGGAGATTGTGCAACATTACACCACGACCTATCTATTTCATTCGAAAGGGAGTTTTCATTACAGTCTCACTGATTTGACTGAATTTGCGAGTTGGATTAGTAGTGGTCAAATTGTCATTTTAGAAATGCTTGAGGCAAAAGAAAAAGAATTTGAGTACGCTGTGATTGTGGGGCAAATCTTGGCATTGGTTGAGCATGGCGCAGAGATTGATGTGATTTCTGCACGAGACTGTAGCACCATGTTGGCTGACATGATGCGAGCTTCTGGCATTCAATGTAATTTGATACAGGTACAACCAGAGCAACCTGTGTCAAAACTCAAATACAACGTGCCTTCAGTTGAAACTATTCGTCAAAATCATGATTTATTTAAAGTAAAGCAGTATTGTGATGTTGTGGTTCGTATGGAAGGGAAGCCCAACACCTTAGCTAAGCTTAAAAACTCGATCGAGAATACGTTGAGAATAAATGACGAGCACAGCGCTAAATTGATTGGCATGCTGATTAATTTAAAGGTAGTTAAAAAAGAAGGTGAGCAAATTTCCTTTCGTAAAAAGGTATTAAAGCAGTGGGCTCAATTGGATATGAATGTTGATGAAGATGTAGTAGCAGACCACAAGCTTGGGCAGGTAGATGCGTTATTGGCGAAGCTACATATCGAAGCAAAAGACATTTTAGCTGAAATTGAAGAGTCACAAGACATTCAACATATTCAGAGTGATTTGTTTAAAAATTTTGAAAAAATAGATCCTGTCCAGCTGGAAGTCATCCAAAAATTGAATGCTTTAAAATCCGGAAAGCCTAAAGATATTTATGAACTGCGTGATTTATTAGAACAACTATTTCCAAAATCAGATGTGCGGTTATTGCTTAAGGAAATGATTGATAAAGGATATATTTATTGGAATGGTCATGAAGTACTTTATAGCCATGAGATGTTTTTGAACTAAAAATGCCTCGGAAAAAAGCGATGATTTTATCGCTTTTTTTTATTTCAGTTGCACTGTGCTTAGGTGAGTTATACCACATCATGCCTTATTTGGTTCAGGTCTCAATACTGGTTTCATGCCGCTATAAATCGTATTTTTAATTTTCAACTTGCCTTTTATATTCGGCTTATGCAACTCTAATATAAGAAGCAAAAGGTGAACTATGGAAAATGCTGGACTTTGGATAACGATTCTTATCGTTGTTTTTGTGCTGGGCTCGATCTTCGGATTACGTGTAAATCCAAGAGAAAAAGCTTTGGGGATCATGCGTGAGAAAGCGCGAAAAATGGGATTACACCCGCGTTTGATTGCTGCACCTTCATGGACCAATATTCCAATGGCATCAGAAAATCGTGCCAGTATGGTAGCGTATTACAGCGTTATCATTCCTGATGGTCGCCTACCTTTAATGCGCGCATTGGTTGAAAATGAAAAACTTAAGGTTGTTCACGGGAATGAGAAATTTAATGATTTCCCCATTGCATTAAAAGGGATTTATGCTATTGATATGCAGTCTAATTGCGTCGGTTTGTACTGGAAGGAAGAAGAAGATCTTCATGCTACACAACTTGATGAAATGAAAGCACTTTTACACAAATTGGCTGAAATTTAATTTTTTAATCTTATAGGAATAACGGTTCACTATGGCGAATGCTCCTAAGTCCACATCCAAAAGCGCTACAGCTCAATCGTCAGAAGCTGGAAAAAAACGTGCTTTAGTGATCGTCGAGTCGCCTGCTAAAGCGAAGACCATTAATAAATACTTAGGTTCAAACTACATTGTGAAATCATCTGTGGGTCATGTCCGTGACTTACCAACAGGTGCTTCAAAAAGTACGGAAAAGAAACCAGTAACACGTACCAAACAGACTGCTGAAGAGAAAGCTGAAAAAGCTCAACAGGCACTGATCAATCGTATGGGGGTAGACCCTGAGCACGGTTGGAAAGCACACTATGAAGTGCTTCCTGGTAAAGAAAATGTTGTTTCAGAACTGAAAAAGCTTGCTTCGCAGGTTGACGAGGTCTATCTCGCAACTGATTTGGACCGTGAAGGAGAAGCGATTGCTTGGCATTTAAAAGAAGTTATTGGTGGTGATGACTCTCGTTATAGACGTGTGGTTTTCAACGAAATTACTAAAAATGCCATTCAAGAAGCATTTAAACAGCCTGCTCGTTTAGATATTGATAAAGTCAATGCACAACAAGCACGCCGTTTCCTTGATCGTATTGTTGGCTTTATGATTTCACCACTATTGTGGGAGAAGATCGCACGTGGTTTATCTGCGGGTCGTGTACAGTCAGTTGCTGCGAAACTTGTGGTTGAGCGTGAGCGAGAAATTCGTGCTTTTATTCCTGAAGAATATTGGCAAGTTTTTGCAGATACCAAATCTAAAAAAGATGATATTCGTTTAGAAGCAGTCAAACAGTCAGGTAAGACATTAAAACTTCAAAACAAAGCACAAACAGATGCTTTATTAGATGTTTTAAAAGACGCTGAATTCAAAGTTGCTGCCCGTGAAGATAAACCGACCAAAGTTAATCCGAGCGCACCTTATATCACCTCGACCTTACAACAAGCAGCAAGTACTCGACTCGGTTTCTCTGTAAAGAAAACGATGACGATGGCACAGCGCTTGTATGAGGCAGGTTATATCACCTATATGCGTACCGACTCTACATTCTTGAGTGATGATGCGGTCAATATGGTACGTGGACATATCGAAACTGAGTATGGTGAAAAATATCTCCCTGCAAAGCCAAACCGTTTTGGAAATAAAGCAGGTGCGCAAGAAGCCCATGAAGCGATTCGTCCATCAAACGTCGCACTGAAGGGTGATCAACTTGCGGGTGTAGATCGCGATGCTCAGCGTCTATATGATCTGATTTGGCGTCAGTTTGTTGCATGTCAAATGACACCTGCTGAATATTTGTCTTCGACGATCTTGGTTGACGCGAATGGTGTAGAGCTTAAAGCTAAAGGTCGTACTTTGGTATTTGATGGCTTTACGAAAGTACGTGGCCAGAACAAGTCGGATGATGATGTTTTACTGCCTGCTGTGAAAGTGGGTGAAGTTCTACAACTTCAAAAGTTAGATCCTTCGCAACATTTCACTAAACCGCCTGCACGTTTTACAGAAGCATCATTGGTGAAAGAGCTTGAGAAAAAAGGCATTGGTCGTCCTTCAACTTACGCAGCGATTATTTCAACGATCCAAGATCGTGGCTATGTGAAATTGGATAACCGTCGTCTCTATGCAGAGAAGATGGGTGAAATCGTTACAGATCGTTTGGACGAAAGTTTTAACAACTTAATGAATTATGCATTTACTGCAGATCTAGAAGGTCAACTGGATAAAGTTGCAGATGGTGAGCGTAATTGGAAAGAGTTATTAGATAGTTTCTATGGTGATTTTAAGAAACGTCTGACTACTGCACAGGGTGAAAATGGCATGCGCCGTAATCAGCCTGTTGAAGTTGATGCTGTGCATTGTAAAGAATGTGATCGTCCGATGCAGATTCGTACCGGTACCACAGGTGTATTCTTAGGTTGTTCTGGCTATAACTTACCACCGAAAGAACGTTGTAAAGGTACACTTAACTTAACGCCAGTAGAGTCTTTGGCTGCATTATCTGATGATGAGTCTGCAGAAACCGCAGATTTAATGTCGAAAAAACGTTGCCCAATTTGCGAAACAGCAATGGATAGCTACGTTATTGATGGTGGTCGTAAACTTCATATTTGTGGGAACAATCCAGACTGCGAAGGTTTTGAGCTTGAAGAAGGTGAGTTCAAAATTAAAGGGTACGATGGTCCAACAATTCCATGTGACAAATGTGATGGTGAGATGCAGTTAAAGACAGGGCGTTTTGGTCCTTATTTTGCCTGCACAAGCTGTGAAAATACACGTAAAGTATTGAAGAATGGTCAACCAGCACCTCCTCGTGTCGACCCGATTAAAATGGAACATTTGCGCTCAACGAAACATGACGACTTTTTCGTATTACGTGATGGAGCAGCAGGCTTATTCTTAGCAGCAAGTAAATTCCCTAAAGTGCGTGAAACTCGTGCTCCTAAGGTTGCGGAATTGCGTACGGTTGCTGAACAGCTAGATCCAAAGTATCAGTTTATTCTGCAAGCGCCAGATACTGACCCTGATGGAAACCCAACTTTAGTGAAGTTTAGTCGTAAAAATCAAGCGCAATATATTGGTTCTGAAACGCCTGAAGGTAAACAAACGAAATGGTCTTTGATTTACCAAGATGGTAAATGGATTGAAGCTTAACGTTTAAATAACAGAAAATGCTGACCTAGGTCAGCATTTTTTTATGACATTAAATTTATTGTCTTACACATACTCTTGAGAGATTTTCTATTTCTGTATCAAATAGAATGAAATTCGCAATCATTTCTTTGTTATCGAGTTTTTTAATTAGTAATTTCACAGCATCAGGATCAGCTAAAGCTGATTTAAGGTTTAATTGCTCTTCAACTTGAGCATTGTCTATTTCAAATTTCAGTAATTTATTTTGATCAATTGTGAGTATATGTTCTTGTAAACTCCATTGAGCTTCAGATTGGGTATAAGCAATTGCTTTCTCGTTATCTTTAATAAAGGTCATTTGATTTTTTTCAAAATATTGACCATTTGGTTTGAACTCAGACACTATTTCGCTTTTCGCAGCATAACCCATGTAATCCATTTCTTCAGTACATTTCCATTTGGCTGAAAGTGCTGATAATTGAATATTTTCACTACTGTGTGAATTGGTTGCAGACGAGCTGGTAGCTTGATTACATACAAAAATGAATGTACACAGCACTAAAGTTTTTTTAAATATTTGATATTTTTGCATTGTTATACCGTTATTTTTTTGGGGAATTGTAAGTTTATTACAATATATATAAGGGTTCTATTTGAAAAATTGAAAATCTCAATGTAATAAATAAGTATCTGAATTAATTTAAATATGAGAATAGCAATAAAGTATGCAGCAAAGGATAGAAACTTTTATTTTGGCTCCCGACTCTTTCAAAGAAAGCATGCCTGCTGAGCAGGTATGCATGATTATGAAAAATGCCATCCATAAAGTCTTACCCGATGCACAATGTATTTTGAATCCAATGGCAGATGGTGGTGAAGGAACCATTGATGCATTGGTCATGGCAAAATCAGGATTAAAAATCGCGTGCGAAGCACAAGGCCCATTCGCTAATCAGCGTGTCATGACTCATTTTGGATTAATTGATCAGGGACAAACAGCAGTCATTGAAATGGCGAAAGCCAATGGCATTCATCTCATACCACCTCATTTAAGAAATCCTTTGTTCACTAATACTGTAGGAACAGGGCAACTGATTGCTGCAGCTCTCGAATTCGGGGTGAAAAAGATCATCATCGGATTGGGTGGGAGTGTGACCAATGATGGTGGTGCTGGTATGGCGCATGCTTTGGGCGTGAAATTTATTAATCAATATCATGAAGCATTTGAGCCAACAGGTGGAAACTTAAACCAAATCGATTCCATTGATGTGTCACAACTCGACCCAAGATTGACTAAAACAGATATTGTTATTGCTTCAGATGTAAACAATCCATTATGTGGTCCACTTGGCGCATCTTATATTTTTGGTCCGCAAAAAGGGGCAACACCTGAAATGGTGCAAGTATTGGATCATAATTTATTGCACTTTGCAGGGGTGGTAGAGCAGCAGCTTTTAGTCGATTTACGTCATCGATCTGGTGCTGGTGCAGCAGGTGGTTTGGGATTTGGTTTGATGGCATTTACAGGCGCAGATATTCGATCGGGTGCTGAATTAATCATTGAGGAAACTCAATTGGCTGAAAAAATTGCGCAAGCTGATTATGTATTTACGGGTGAAGGGAAAATTGATACTCAGACTCAATTTGGTAAAACCCCATTTGCCGTTGCTCAAGTCGCATATCGGCACAACAAGCCTGTATTTGCATTCGCTGGTAGAGTTGGTGAAGGGGTAGAACCATTGTACGAACAAGGGTTTCATCACATCTGTAGTATTAATCCTCTGGATCAAAGTTTGTCAGAATCCTTGAAAAATGCAGTTCAGAATTTAGATTTAACGGTACAAAATATCGTAAGGCAGTATATCTAATCCTCTATGTAAGTGGGCTTTGAGGTTTAAAACTGAAGCGTGTTTGTATTTTCTAAATCTAGCTCTGTTAAACTATTGTTATTGTAAAATTGATGAGTAGCGATGAGTTTAGACAGCCTGATTGATGAATTAAATCCTCAACAAAAACAAGCTGCAACCACAGAAGCCTTACATAGTTTGGTGTTGGCGGGTGCGGGCTGTGGTAAAACCAAAACGATTGTGGCACGTGCTGCTTATCTTATTGATCAAGGTGTACCCGCCAATCAAATTCAAATTTTGACGTTTACGCGTCGTGCTGCCAGTGAAATCGTGGCGCGTGTCGAATTGGCACTCGGTGAACAAGCAAAAGGATTACGAGCATCAACATTCCATACTTTTTGTATGTACTTGCTGCGTCGTATACCAAAAGCTTTCGGCTTAGCGCAATTCTCAATTATTGATCGTGATGATCAACTCATGACGTTTCGTTTGATACGTGGTAAAGATGATAAGAAGAATCCCCATCAGCTCCCGAAGCCTGCTGAATTATGTGATCTGTATTCATATGCTAGAAATACGCGTCAAAAGCTAAGTGTTGCCATAGAAAAGCAAATGCCTGAATTCTTAGCAATGAAAGACCTGATTGCAGAAATCATGAAAGAATATGAAACTCGAAAGCAGGCACGCAGCTTTCTTGATTATGACGATATTCTTGCGATCGTGGCATCAGCTTTAGCACAGTCTGAGGGTCTAGTCGATTATGTGGCCTCGATTTGCAGACATATGCTTGTGGATGAAATGCAAGACACCAATCCATTGCAATGGGCGCTATTAGAGCCTTTAAAGGATCGAGTAAGTTTGTTTTGTGTCGGGGATGATGCTCAATCGATTTATGGTTTTCGTGGAGCAGATTTCGAAAACATTCATCATTTTAAAGAGCGTGTGCCAGCAGCACAGATCTTTAAATTAGAAAAAAACTACCGATCTACTCAAGAAATTTTAGATTTATCAAATTGGTTGCTTGATCAAAGTGAGATTAAATATGACAAGCGCTTAAATGCGTATCGAGGTACAGGCATAAAGCCTAAAATTCATATTTTCCCGAATGAGTTTGATGAAGCAAAATGGATTGCCATAGATATTAAAGAGCGACATTTGCTTGAGGGAAGTCCTTGGCGCGATCATATGGTTCTGGTACGTTCAAGCTTTGCAGCTCGTCATATTGAAGCAGCTTTCATTGCAGCCAATGTCCCATATCGGTTTATTGGTGGTATGAAACTTCTTGAAACTGCGCATGTTAAGGATTTACTGAGTTTACTACGGGTCATTGCCAATCCTTCAGACGATATTGCATGGATGCGGTTTTTGACGCTTTGGGATGGGGTCGGTGATGTTGGCGCAAGCCGTTTAGCGCAACAGTTGTTACAGGACCCTCAAGATGACGTCATTGCGGAAAAACTAGAAAAATTTGGACGTATTCCTGCTGAGGCTCTACTCATTATGAAGCAGTTGAATGTGATAAAGACTGAAGTTCAAGCTTGCGTAAGCTTGGCAATTCAGGCAATAGAAATTCAGTTGAGTGAAAATTACAAAAAGGATTGGGGGCGTCGTCAAGGAGACTTTGAGTTGGTGAAACAGTTAGCTTCAAAACATACTCAGTTAAGTGAGTTTTTAGAAGCCTACGTGCTTGATCCAGTTTCAATCAGTGAAATCGAACGCCAGTCAGATACTGATGTTGTTACCTTGATCACGATACATTCTGCTAAAGGAACTGAACAAAAAGTTTGTTACGTGGCGAATGTGACACCTGGTCAGTATCCACATGCAAGAGCTCAAGGGGATTTTGATGAAGTTGAAGAAGAACGCCGTGTGCTTTATGTAGCACTTACCCGTGCACAAAATGAATTGATTTTAACCAAGCAAAATTTGGTGACGTGGGCAAGGGAACAAGTCGATGAGCAAGGACGAAAAGTTGAAAGCTATTTTCTTAATGATCTTTCAAGACATTTGTGTACAAGTGAAACACATTATAAAACCAGGCAGCAAACGGTTAAGAGTGCTTTGATTGAGCGACAGTCGATTAATTTAGATTTTGGGATTGATCTCGATTAAACTATCTAGATTGTTTCATACAAAAAGTAGAGTAGGCGCGTACTTTTTGGTTTTTTTGCCTATCTTCTTAAGGTTTTTTCATGAAAATTTTAGTTCGTAACTTAGAGCGCAGCATTACTGAAGCTGAGATTCTGGAGTTATTTCAGCAGTTTGGAACAGTAGACTCATGTACATTGGTATTAGATGCTGCAACAGGCAAATCGAAAGGATTTGCCTTTGTTGAAATGCCACATGGTCGTGAAGCTGTGAAAGCAATTAAGGGGCTGAACACCCGTAAAGTTAAAGGTGCAGGTATTCGAGTAAAAGCTGCAGACGAAAAGCCAGAAGCATAACTTGATGTCTAAATAAAGTAGGAGCAGTTATTGCTCCTTTTTATTTGATATTTTATTTAATTTAACTAATAAATATGAATCTTTTTTAGCTTTTTTGACCGACTTTTGTACTTTGAAGAATTGACATATTTTTGAAATGTATTTCTGTTATATATTAATATTTTTATTAAAAATATACACTTAAAATCACATTTATATACAAATTATTGTGAAGTATATCTTAATAATAGATTGAATAAGTTTGAGTGAAGTGTGTAGTATAAAAGCTCCATTATAAAACCCCAAAAGGTTATAAAAATGTCTATTCAAGAATTAAATCATTTAGAAACAGAAATCGTATCAGGTGCAGGTACGTTAATCGGTGACACGCTTCAAAACGCATCAAACTTATTTTCGAGCACATTGAATGTTCAAGCTCCAATTTGGAAGCCACTGAGCCTAATTCCTGGTGTTGGTACAGTTCATCAAGCAATTGATGTTGGCTTCCTTGCGATTTCAGAAGGTCTTTACAAGGCTGGAACACTGTTAGGTGGTGATCAAGATCAGGTCAAATTTCATTATGACAATGAAAAAGGCGATGGGACTTATAATCCATTAGGAATTTTTAAGGGTATTGTTCGCTAATATAACCTTAGATTCATTCGAAAGGGTCAGCCATGTATTTGGCTGGCTTTTTTTTTAAGCAGTATGCATTAATCATCAAGCTTTCAATCAATCTTGTTGATCTAAAATTAATCTTTATTTTTTTCTTAAAAGCATTGCGTGATATGGCGCCAACATTTAAGTTGTATGACATAAATGTTGCTAGGAAGTTTTCATGTCTCGTGTTGCTCGTTTTCATGCAGATCGCACTAATCAAAAACTCTATTTTGCCCGTCTATCATGTCAGCAAGCAGAACAGACAGATCATATTCAACAAGCTCAAGCCCATCGTGAAGCGGCAGTCTTTCATTTGCATGGAGCGGTTTTGGCATTTTTGCAAGAGTTGGTTCGTTATTACCGTTTAAATGATTTTTCACCTACATTAAAATCTATTGAAGAGCATATGGCCGCTAAAGGGCAAGTTTCTCCAGAAATCACCGTTTTACAGCATCTTGCAAAGGATGGTTTTATTGCAGAACTAAAGCGCGCTTATCGTATGTGCCAGTATGCACCTGAACCAAGTGCACCAGAACCTGAGGATGAGACTTCTTCAAATCTTATTATTAAAGTCACGCAGACACCTCAAGCGTGGTTGCCAGACACTCAAATTCTTCGAGAGTGGCATCGTGACTTAACCCATCTTATTGACGGTTTTCGTAACGAAATGGTTGAGTTTTAATTGTAATCATGACAGTTTTAAACGATTAGACTTGAAATATAAATTTTAGAACTTATATAAAATAGTCTAAGCTATGCAAAGTGCATTCAGCATTTTGCCACCATGTGAATCATGGAGGGTATATGTCTATAGAGCAATTGAAAGAATTATTCGGAACACAAGAAGCAATTTTAGAATTGGTGCAACTTGAGAATGGCGAGTTAGCGCTTCGTCACGCTGCATCCGAGGATGAGCCACTTGTGAAAATTCAATTTAATGATGAAGTGAAAGCTTTATTAGGTGATCATATGCCTTTGATTGCCCAACACATGATTCAGGCTGCGTTATTTGCACTTCTCGAAAAACAATCGAATGAATGGCATGCGGAAGTCGTAGATGAAAAACCACAGTTTTATAGCTAAGAAAAAACCGCGCAAATAGCGCGGTTTTTATTTTACTTAGTGAGATGGTGCATGATGATGTGCGATTTCAATTTGATTTAGAATATGATTGCTCATGTTCTTCGCCATTTCTTCCTTCGCGTAATACACTTCACCAATTTCATCTGCACGTATTGCTTCAGCTTCTTCTTTACTTTCTGCACAGATCAAAACTTGAATCTGTGGATTCAGAAGTTTGGCAGTATCTACAATCTTATGAATATCTAAAATATCCATCGGCGAGATAATTAAAAGCCTCGCATGTTGTATATGCGCTTGAATTAATACGCCCGGTTCTGTTGCTGAACCTGATACTGCAGCAATATCTTTTGCACGTAGTTTTTCAACAATTTCTCGATTTTCTTCAGCAATCACCACTTTGATGTTATTTTCCATCAGTGTTTTTGTTAAGCGACGTCCAACTTCTCCATGACCGACCATGACCACTTGATCGCGCAGGTAGTCCTGTGAGACCTCGTCAGGTAGCATCGCCAATGGATCACCACTACGCTCAAGCAAACGAGCCAAATGCGAGCGCTCACGAATCCATTTCTGTACGGGTTCAATGGCTGAAAATAAAACAGAATTGAGCGAAATAGAAAATAATGCCCCGGCTAAAATCAAGTTTTGAGCTTCAGGGGTTAATAATCCTATAGATAGACCGAGTGTTGCCAATATAAATGAGAACTCACCGATTTGAGCGAGTGAGGCACCTACTGTAAGTGCGGTATTTAATGGATAGCGGAAGAACAAAACCAGCGCCATTGCTGCTAATGTTTTTCCGATCATGATAATGCTAATCACAGCCAGAATATGAAGTGGTTCTTCAACGATAATTGTTGGGTCAAACAACATTCCGACAGAGACGAAGAATAGGATGGAGAATATCTCACGCAGTGGTAACGTTTCTTCTTCAGCACGATGACTGAAGTCAGACTCTTTAACCACCATCCCAGCAAAGAATGCACCTAATGCCATTGAAACGCCAAAAATCGCATATGAACCATAGGCAATGGATACGGCTGCTGCAACCACAGTCAGTGTAAATAGCTCGCGAGAACCCAAGCGTACGACAAACTGAATAATTTTAGGGATGAGGCGCTTACCAATAATCAGCATAAAGGCAATAAAGCCCGCAACTTTAAGTAAGGTTATTCCTAAAGTCACAAAGACATTTTGATCTGGATCAGCGCCTTCCAGTGCTGTTCCGCCAAGGAGTACAGCTGTAGCGGGTAATAAAACTAAAGCGAGCACCATGACTAGGTCTTCGACGAGTAGCCATCCCACAGCAATTTTTCCATTGACTGAATCCAGTAAGCCTCGGTCACCTAAAGCTTTTAGGAGTACCACAGTACTCGCACAAGATAAGCTTAAGCCAAACACCAATGCTGACCCAAAACTCCATCCCCATAGCATGGAGACGCCAATCCCGAGGATGGTAGCCACTGTGATTTGTAAAATTGCACCAGGGACAGCAATACGCCGAACTTGCATTAAATCTTTCAGTGAAAAGTGCATCCCGACACCGAACATCAAAAACATGACACCCAGTTCTGCGAGTTGATTGGCTAGTGTGATATCGGCGACGATACCGGGGGTTTTGGGGCTAATAATAATGCCGGCAATGAGATAGCCAACAAGAGGGGGTAGACGTAAACGTGCGGCGATAAAGCCAAAAATAAGGGCTAAGCCAAAACCAACCGCAAGCAATATAATTAAATCTACATCATGTGGCACTAATCACCCCTTAAATATTTATAAATTATGAATTGGCTTTTGAGCTGTATAAGCATAAAAAATGCCAAACTGAGATTAAATTTTAACAACCTGAAGAAAAAAAAGGCAAAAAAAACGACCCAATGGGTCGTATTTTTTTAAAGAACTAAAATTATTTGATTTTAGCTTCTTTGAAGATTACGTGTTGACGGATTTTTGGATCAAATTTTTTGATTTCCATTTTTTCCGGCATAGTACGTTTGTTCTTAGTAGTGGTATAGAAATAACCTGTACCAGCAGAAGA
Source organism: Acinetobacter sp. ANC_7654 (assembly GCF_056779855.1). Lineage (NCBI taxonomy): Bacteria > Pseudomonadati > Pseudomonadota > Gammaproteobacteria > Moraxellales > Moraxellaceae > Acinetobacter > Acinetobacter sp. ANC_7654. The sequence goes on from NZ_JBWYIR010000007.1 coordinate 36,024, forward strand.
AACTAGGCGAATCTTATCACGCATTTTCGTTGCTCCTTAGATCTTTTGACCTTGAGCACGTAGGTCAGCAACAACCTTTTCGATGCCCAATTTGTCGATAATACGCATACCTTTAGTAGTTAGACGAAGACGTACGAAACGTTTTTCGCTTTCTAACCAAAAACGGTGGTGGTGCAGGTTCGGCTCGAACCGGCGCTTAGTTTTGTTGTTGGCGTGTGAGACGTTGTTACCAACGACTGGACGCTTGCCGGTAACTTGGCAAACCTTAGACATGGTGTAACTCCATTGATTTAGCCAACAGCAAACCTGTATGGCCAGTCAAAATAAAACGGATTGAATTCATTCAAGGGGCGTTTTATATCAAAAATACGCTTAAAAGACAAGCGAAATTGATAAAAACAGGGCATGACCTGTTGTGATAGATCATGCCTTGATCATTTAACGAAGAAAGGCTTTACGGATAAGACTAGGGATCGGTCTATTAAACGGAGGCAGTACGTATTTCAAGCTGAATAGCTTTGGAATAGACATGACTGAGCGTTCATTTGATAAACTGAAGAAGCCTTCGGGACCATGGTATCTGCCCATACCAGATGCACCAACGCCACCGAAAGGTAGATCATCTTGTGCAACATGAGTAACAACAGCGTTTTGACCAAAGTGTCCAGAGTGAGTACGTTGCGAAACGTATTCTGCTCGAGCATCGTTAAAGTCGAAATAGTATAATGCAAGTGGACGTGGTCGGTCATTAATAAACTCGATAACTTCGTCTATTTGATCATATTCTAAGATTGGTAAAATTGGACCAAAGATTTCGTTCTTCATAATTTCCATATCAGGGCTGATATTGGTCAGAAGGGTTGGCGCTATTTTACGTACAGAAGCAAGCTCTTCTTTTAATGGGTTAATTTCAGTGACTTGAGCACCATTTTGAATCGCATCTTCTAAGTAACCTTGTAAGCGTTTATTTTGCTTATCGCTCACTATAGAGGTGTAATCTTGGTTGTCACGTAATGTTGGATACATCGTTTTCGCAACGGTTTCAAACTGGTGAATAAACTCTGAAGTTTTACCACGTGGTAGGAAAATATAATCTGGTGCGACACAAGTTTGACCCGCATTCCACAATTTACCGAATGCAACACGCTCCGCGACATCCTTTAAGTCAATTGAAGGGTGCACGATAACTGGTGATTTACCACCAAGTTCTAGAATAACTGGAACTAAGTTTTCAGATGCTGCTTTCATCACAGTCTTACCAACATTGGTAGAGCCTGTGAAGACTAATTTATCAAATGCAAGATGACTGAATGTGTCAGAGATTACGCCACCACCTGTAACAACGGCAACTAACTCTTGTGGGAACGCTTCAGATAAAGCATTTTGTAATACATAGCCAAAGTTACGAGAGGTGCTTGAAACTTTAATCATGGCATGGTTGCCCGCTGCCAATGCACATACTAATGGGCTAATCGCCAATAATAAAGGGTAGTTCCAAGGGGAAATGATACCGACAACACCTAAAGGTTGATACTGAACCCAACCTTTTGCAGGTTGATGTAAAATACCGATATGGCGTTTAGAAGGCTTCATCCACTCTGTTAAATGTTTGCTGTAATATTTGATTTGTTCGAGTGAAGTGAGTAGTTCACCAATTTTCGTTTCAGAAACCGAACGATTACCATAATCTTGGCTAATTGCTTCTGCAATTTGGTCCTGATATTTAATCAAAACTGCTTTAAGACGAGCCAAACGTTCAATACGCTGTTTTGCTGTCGGGTTCGGATAACGTCGATAGGCTGCTTTCTGAAGCGCTAGAAGATCATGTAAATGCTGAACTTCCGATGCTTCAGTCGTCATTAAATTTGTTTTTGTTTGACTGTTCATGACCAGTACCACTAATGTAAGGGTTGATGTGATTTTTATTTTTAGAGTAAATACTCTAAAAGTCAAGTCACTTTTATGTTAGCTTGGGCTAAACGTCATTATTCTTGTTATAGATGGTATTAGGATGTCGCATTCCAAAACGTTAAAAACCAAAGACCGAATCTTGCAAATTAGTTTGCAACTCTTTAACGAACGTGGAGAGCGATCTGTCACAACTAACCATATCGCAGCAGAGTTAGGTATTAGCCCTGGTAATCTCTATTATCACTTTCGTAACAAGCAAGAGATCATTAAAGAGTTGATGGAGCAATATCAGCATGCAACTTTAGAGCTGCTAGCATTGCCAGAAGACCGTGATGTAAATGCCAATGATAAAATCCGATACTTTCAAGTACTCAGTAGTCAGTTATGGGCCTATCGTTTTCTGCATCGTGATGTATATCATTTAACCGAAAATAATGATGACTTTAGAAAAATTTACCCGCGTTTCGCAGGTAAAGTGATGCAACAAGGTCAAAAGATTTACCGAGCCTTCGTCAATGCAGGTCTCATGCAAATGACAGAGTCTGAAATTGAAGCGTTGATCATTAACCTATGGATCGTCCTAACCAATTGGACGAACTTTCTCTATATGTCTGGTCATTTAAAAGATTCCAACCATCTAGATGAAAAGTGGGTTTGGCAGGCACTGCGTCAAATGGTGTTTCTTGAAGGTCCTTATTTACGTGGTGAAAGTCGTCAGACTTATGAGCGCTTGCTTGAAACGCTGGGAACATCTGAATTATTTGCTAGTCTTTCTGCTGATCGAGAAGATTGATTTCAGCAAAGATAATTTGAAAGCATTAAAAAAAGAGTTAGAATACGCGGCTGTTTTTCAATTTAACTGTTAAGTGATATAAATCATCATGAATATGACAACTGCTAACACAGCACGTTTACTGATTACTTGCGAAGATAAACCAGGAATCGTGCAGGCTGTATCGAGCTTTTTGTATCATCAAGGGGCAAACATCACTGCGCTTGATCAATATGCAACAGAAGCTCAGGGCGGGCGTTATTTCATGCGTGTTGAGTTTGAACTCGACAATTTGCAAAGCCGTAAGGAAAATATTCTACAAACTTTCGCCACAAACGTAGCTGAACGTTACAACATGCATTGGCGTCTAGCTTTAGTGTCAGATGTAAAGAAAGTAGGTATTTTGGTATCGAAAGTCGATCATGCCTTGCTTGAACTTTTATGGCGTCATGCACGTGGTGGATTACCTTGTGAAATCACTAAGGTTGTGTCGAATCATGAAGATCTACGTGAGTCTGTGGAAAATTTCGGTATTCCTTTTGAAGTTGTGCCTGTCAATAAAGAGAACAAGCGCGAAGCATATGCAAAAATTGATGAGTTAATGCAAGGTAATGATTTGCTTGTACTCGCACGTTATATGCAGATTCTTGATGAAGAGTTCGTCTCTAAGTGGGAAATGAAAGTGATCAACATTCATCATTCTTTCCTTCCAGCTTTTGTGGGTGCTAACCCTTATAAGCAAGCGTATGAAAAAGGCGTAAAACTGATTGGTGCAACAGCGCATTATGTGACAGCTGATTTGGATCAAGGCCCGATTATTGAACAAGATGTTGAACGTGTCAGCCATGATTTTACAGTTGATCAATTACGTGAATTAGGTCAAGACGTTGAGCGTAATGTCTTGGCGCGTGCTGTTAAGTGGCATTTAGAAGACCGTATCATTGTTGATGGTAATAAAACTGTGGTATTCCAGTGATTTTTAATTAAATATCACTGATTTATTAAGGCATGCGTGAGCATGCCTTTTTTATTGATGATCAAAAAAACTCATCAAAACTGCAGAATTAATAGTTGCAAATGAAAACACTTCTCATTTATTATTGGCGTACTTTAATTGTACTAACCGATAAGTTTGATTGAAATCTTCCTTCTGAAGACAGCGTCAATGTATATCAGGTCATAAACTTTAATGAGCCCATCTTCCATTCCTATGATGCAAAATCCAATCTCAATGAAAAAGAAAGTGCTTACTTCGCTCATTGCAGTGGTGATCGGGCATATTGGTGTTTTATTTGCCGTGAGTCAGATGAAAACACCTGAATTAAAACCTATTGATAAAGACCCAATTAAGGTTCGTTTTGTTCAGATTAAAGAGGATGCGCCACCGCCGCCACCTCCTGTTGAACCTGTGAAACCTCAAGTTCAACCAAAACCAGAACCTAAAGTCGTTGAACCACCTCCTGTGGTTAAACCCAAAGTCATTGCTGAAAAGCCTAAACCTGTCGAACAAAAAGCAATTGTTCAAGAAGATAAATTAGAAAAGCAAAAGCAGGAACAACAGCGTTTAGAGCAAGAACGTAAAAATCGTGAGTTACTTGAACAGCAGCGACGTGAGCAAGCATTGCGTGACCAACAGCTACGTGAGCAACAAGAACGTGAGCGCTTGGAAAATGAAAGACGCGAACAAGAACGTCGTGAGCAGCAAGCTCGTAATACACCAAAGAATTTAAGTATTGGGCAAATATCATGGTCTCGTACACCGAAGCCATCATATACCAACCGAGATTTACAAGGTTCTGATCGTACTGTTGTAGTATCGATTGAAGCGGACACTAACGGTAATGTAGTGAATGCCAGAATCACAAAATCAAGTGGAATTGATTCGCTTGATCAAAAGATTTTACGCTCAGTGCGTAATGCAAAATTCAGACCTTATAAGGAAAATGGTGTGGCTTATCCGTTTAGAGCGGAACAACCATTTGAACTTAAGTTGAATTCTAACGGCTAACTTTTATTAGGAGTTCGAGTATGAACTTTTCAGTTTATTGGCAACATGCTGATGCAGTCAGTAAGACGCTTTATTTCGTTTTACTCGCAATGTCTATTGCGACATGGACGATTGTCGTTTTACGTGTGATGGGAACACGTCAACTGAAAGAAGTTGCTTATGCTCAACTCTCTAAAGCACTAGCAGGATTGAAAGCAAAACTCGCTCCTTTGGGATTTGAACAACGTAAAGCTGTTGCGGAGCAAGCTTTATTGCGTCAGATTGCTTTGGAAAAAGCATCTGCTGAAAAAGGTGTTGCTGTACTCGGAACAATTGCCTCACTTGCACCATTTGTAGGGCTATTTGGTACAGTATGGGGAATCTTCCATGCATTGGTTGCAGTAGGTAAAAGCGGTCAAGCAGGACTTGCACAAGTGGCAACCCCTGTGGGTGAAGCCCTGATTATGACGGGTATTGGTCTAGCAGTAGCTATTCCAGCAGTGATCGCATACAACATTTGTATTCGCTTTAATCGTACATTAAGTAATGAACTACAAGATCATGCTCACAGTCTTTTAATCGACACGATGCTGCAACAAGATTCTTCTGCGCAAAAAGTTGAAGTGAAAGCGACTCAAGAAAGTTACGTTGGAGGTCAAGCTTAATGGCTTTTCAATTGGGTGAAGACAACGATACAGGCATGACGGAGATGAACCTCATCCCGTTAATTGACATTATGTTGGTTTTGATGATCATCTTCTTGGTGACAGCGACCGTTGCTAACCCATCAATTCCATTAACTTTACCAAAAACGACAGCGGATATCATTGATCCGCCACCTGAATCGATTCAAGTAAGCATTAACTCACAGGGTGAGATTGCATGGGATTCAGAAATTATCAGCTTAGATGAATTGCAAAAAAGATTTAACGATGCCGGTGGTTCAGCACAACAACCGACAATTATTCTTAAAGCAGATAAAGAATCACGTTATGATACTGTTGCTCAAGTGATGTCACGTGCAAGCGAAGCCGGGCTTGCTGACATTGCCTTTGCCACAGATAATTAACTGATTAACATGAGAAAAGCGACCATAAGGTCGCTTTTTTTATACCTGTATTAGTCTTTGAGTAAACCTTCAAATTTAGAGCGAAGCTTTAAAAGTTTTGGTGGGATACTAAAATTGCAGTAGCCCTGAGTCGGGTTACGAGCAAAGAAATTTTGATGATATTCTTCAGCAGGGTAGAAGGTCGGTACTGAGCTTAGTTCTGTAACAATATCTAAACCTTCTGCTTTTAACTGTTGAATCGCTTTCTCTGCAATCTGGCGCTGTTCTTCATTAAAATAATAAATGACAGAGCGATATTGCGTACCTATATCATTACCTTGGCGATTGAGTGTGGTTGGATCATGTGTTGCAAAAAATACATCAAGCAATTGAGCAAAGCTAATTTGACTTTCATCAAAATCCACTAAAACCACTTCTGCGTGATGGGTGTCTCCTTTGCAAATGTCCTCATAGCTTGGATTGGCCGTATACCCACCCGCATAACCACTCACGACTTTAGTGACACCTTTGAGTTGAAGGAAAACTGCTTCAACACACCAGAAGCATCCGCCACCGAGCAAAGCTTGTTGCATGGGATTCACCTTATTGAGTTGCAATGACTGAAATAATGGGGTGTAGAATGAAAAAAGCAACCAGTGAAATGGTTGCTTAACTGTTAACGCGGTTGTATTGCAGACTCATACTGCAATACTGGATTACCATTCTCATCGAGTAGGCGAAGCGTTTTGTCATAGACTTGGAATGCCGCGACTTTTGCCAAGGCAGCATTATAGCGATTTGCAAGTTCTTGAGTATTCACACACATCATTTGTGTAGTTGCAACTTCACTCAAGCTAATTTTGTCAGCTTTAATGCTATATGCACCCATAAAACGGTTACAACCATCTGCACCACTCAAACGACTAGATGCTGCATCAAATTGAATACTTGGAACATTGTGTGCAGTAGGGTCGGTCTTAAATTCTGTTGCGCCAATATGTGTCAAAATCCAAGTTTTATTTTGCAATTGATTAAGTGCTTGTTGTTGCTTTTCAGCAGATGGTGTTGTGGTACATGCTGTAAAAAGTAATGCTGAGCCTATAACGGATACGGCTAAAAGTTGTTTTAACATATGAAATGCCCCTGTGTTATTTCTTTCTAATGTAAATTAAATTCAAGTCAATTTTATGTATATCAACTGATACGCTAAGGTGCAAGCTCTGGCTGACTCTGAGGGAGACCCAGACGAATCAATTTTGAATAATTTTCACTACTTTGATATTTAAATTGATTAAATTGGTCTGTTCTTGGGTTGACATGTGCCTTGTTGTACCATGTTTTGATATCCCAATGATGTTGTAATGCCCCTAAGTCATACAGATAATTAGGTAAATAACCTGAGGCTAATAATCGGTAGTCCACTGGCAGTTCATGTTTGGAAATCGCTTGAACCATATCAAAAACCAAAGTGGTGCAGTTACTCGTCAAGGTGTTATACCATTTTGGTTCTTGACTAAGTTGATCTGCTTGCTCTAAATATTCCTCAAATAAAGCTTTCATTTCAGCAGCTTCCATGTTGATTGGGAAAAAATAGACCTGCTCATTACGTACATTGCTACGTGTATAAATAATGTCTTTCTCGTCAGCAGCAACTAAACTGACTTCGTACTTTCTAAAAAAACCACCAATAGCAGAAAACTCTTCATCTTTTTCTTTGCGAATTTCAATCGAAAAGGTCAGTGGTTTAGAGTTTTTGAAATCAAAGCTGACTAAAGTGTGGGCGATTTGTGGTCCCATCCAATATGAAGTAATGATGTTAATGCCACTGATTTGATTCAAATCAATTTGACGTGTTTCCCAGCGTTCTTGATAGGTTCCGTCTTCATTCCATGCAAAATTACGCACATTGTGTAAAGTGACCCAATCACCTTGACGTTCATAATTGAGAATTCTTGCGACTTCAGGATTCCACTCACGGTCTTGTTTGGCAGGGATGCTAAAATACCAAACTAAACTGAACGCAAAAAAGACAATATATAAGACAACATCTTTACTACGGCTGAAAAAATGTTGTGTTGCATATATGCCTAAAACACTTAAGGCAAAAGCGACCCAAAAGCCAATGATAATACGACTGACTAACCAGCCAAATGGCTCTTGAACCCATAAGGCCATACATAACCAAATTGAAGAGAAGATGACAAATAAACTAAATAGGGAGTGAAAAGCTCCCTTTGCAAGCGCAAGAATAAACTCTCTTTTACCGATGTTATGCATTGTTATTGGCTATATGTAAGAAAGCTTTATTTTTGGTAGGTTGCGAACTCAAATGCAATATTTGTTTTGTCATCAATGTGTTGCTCTGATGCCACTTTTTTAAATTCAGGTGGAATCTCAGGATAATGAGCATCACCTTGAACGTCTAATTCAACATGCGTGAGTTCTAAGCGATCCGCAATAGAGATCGTTTGGCTAAAAATTTCTCCACCACCTATGATAAAAATAGATCCAGGCTTTTCTGAAGCTTTTACATCATGGACTGCCTGCTCAAGTGCACTCTCGATTGTATGCGCGATTTTTGTTCCTTCAAATTGCCATGACGTATATCGTGTAATGACCCAATTTACACGTTTAGGAAGCGTTCTACCCATAGACTCAAGTGTTTTACGTCCCATCACCACAACACCACCTTGGGTAATTTCTTTAAAATGTTTGAGATCAGCTGAAATATGCCATGGCAAATCATTTCCTTTGCCAATACAACGTTGCTGATCCATTGCAACGACGTGTACGACTTCTAAACCTTGAAATGCCATGATTATTCTTCCAGCGAATATGAGTTAAAGGGGGAAATGTAAAGTTGGATCACGATTAGTATCAACTGTGATCCCAAAAGACCTTAGTTAAAATCAAACTGCAACAGGTGCTTTAATTGCAGGGTGCGATTCGTAATTTACGATTTCAATATCTTCAAATTTGAAATCAAAAATATCTTTAATTTCAGGATTAAGTTTGAGTTGGCACAATGGAAGTGGTTCACGTGTTAATTGAAGTTGTGCTTGCTCGAAATGATTGGCGTAAAGATGAGTATCACCACCTGTCCACACAAAATCACCGACTTCTAGATCACAGATTTGCGCAATCATATGGGTGAGAAGTGCATAACTTGCAATATTAAATGGAACGCCAAGAAAAACATCAGCACTACGTTGATAAAGCTGACATGATAATTTTCCATCCTGAACAAAAAACTGGAAAAGCGTGTGACAAGGAGGGAGTGCCACTTGTCCAGCTTCTTTTGGGTTCCAACCTGATACGATTAAACGACGGGAGTTTGGATTGGTTTTAATTTCATTAATTAACCATTTGATTTGATCGAAACCATCTTGCTCGTATAAACCATCGTCTTTTTTAGTTGCACCAAAGTTACGCCATTGGTGTCCATATACTGGACCTAGCTCTCCTTCAGGACGTCCAAAACGAGCAGTCTGCTCAGCTGTCGACCATTCATCCCAAATTGTAACTTTATGATCTTGCAGATATTTAACATTGGTATCACCTTTAAGGAACCAAAGTAATTCAATCACGATTGAACGGAAGTGAACTTTCTTTGTGGTCAGTAGAGGAAAACCTTTAGAAAGATCAAAGCGCATTTGATGACCAAATACAGAACGAGTACCTGTACCAGTACGGTCGCCTTTATCGCCACCGTTGTCGAGGATGTGTTGTAGAAGGTCAAGATATTGGCGCATAGGTCTCTCTAATCAATTCGTTAATCAAAGCCTCTGATCACTTTCTTCAAGAAGAAGGAAGAAGTTGAAGGTTGGGGCAACTTGAAAATTGGAGTCATCATATCATCTTTTTTGTATTTTTTAGAATGTCTATACCGGTGTGACAAAAGTGAAAGAGGCATTAAAAAAGCACCTGTTTAAGGTGCTTTTTTAATGTAAAAACTATGCAGTTTGACGCCCTGTATGTACGGTGTCTATCAGCTCTGATAAGTCATAGCCAATGGATTGAGCATATGCTAGATACGCTTGTTTGATAGATTCATTTAACACAGGTTCACGGTGCAGAATCCAAAGATATTTTTGATTAGGTTCACCGACTAAAGCAGTTTGATAATTTTCATCGATCTTAAGTACCCAATAGTCACCCTTAGTGAATGGAATCCAACGAAATCCTTCAGGCAAAAAGCTGACTTCTAATTTGCCCTGTTCAGCATCTACAACTGTGGCTTCGCCAATAGACTCATCCAGTTCTTTGTTGCCATCAAGACAACGATTTTGAACACGTACAGTTCCATCGCTGTTTAAGGTATAGACTGCCGAAATATCCGTACTGTCTTCAGGTTGGTGCTTCATTGGTAAGCGTGCAATCTCATACCAAGTACCTAAATAGCGTTCAAGTTGGAAGTTAGATACGGTCGTTAAATTTTGACTCATTATGATGTACTCCATTTAATCTAAATTAGATACATCCTTTGAGTATAGGCACAGTTTTGGAGTAGAAATAATACTGTTCTGTAGCAAAGCGTTAAGTGAGTGTGATTAATTTATATTTATTTTCATTTGCTTAGTAGTTTTGAAATTCAGCGGGGTGTACGAGATGCATATAAACTCACTACGAATAATCCCACTGCGCTATAACCCATGAGTTGTACAAAAAGTGCAAAAAACTCTCTGCTATTTTGAAAGTTCAGCGCTGAAAGCATGAAGATAAAAAATACAATCAATACGAAAGGACTAAAAGCATAAAATACTTTCAGCTGATGCTTTAGACGCTTAGATTGGATCAAAACATGATGAATAATGTGTAGACTTAAGCCTAAACATAAGCTCATTAGTGTCGATAGAAAATCAAGTTTTTTAATTTCAGCTGTCAACAGAATCATTACACACGTTGATATACAAATGATCAATTTAAGCGTGCGTGTGCATCGTTCCGAATACCAGAAATTTAACATAACATAATGACGTCTTAATGCTGATGTTGATGAAGTAGAGACAGTGGAGAAAATAAGCAAATAGATAAAGCCATAAATCCTAATCCTTGAGCACCAGGTAAAAGAATTTCTCCATCCTTTGCATGCATGAAAATCAAGGCAAGTAGCAAAGCGATAGGAATCCAAGTAAATAATCGGTACATCAGCCCAGTTGGATGGTGTGAAGCGAAATGAATTTTACAGTAACGGCAAATAAGAAAAACAATACCTGTGCCCACAAACATTAAGATGGCATCGAAGTTAAGCGGTTGCATCCAATATAACGTAGCGGTAGCACTCGCAATCAAAATAAAAAATAAAGCTTTGTATTGTATTGAAACTTTAGGATCAAACCAAAACTCGAGCATAGTAATCTGAATCACAGTAAATAATTCAAAACTCTAGCACAAAAAAAGGTGAACAAGATGTTCACCTTTGAGGACATAATTTACTTATTTGCCATTATTTTGTAGAGGACCCCAGTCATATACTTTCTTTTGGTAGGCATACCAAAGCATCCATAGCCCGATGAGAATCATTGGAACTGTAAGGAATTGTCCTTTGCTCATCCATCCGATAAATAATTGACCATTATCTGGCTCACGGAAGAATTCAACTGTGAAGCGAGCGATACCATATCCAATTAAGAATAGAGCAGAAACAGCCATGCGTGGACGAGGTTTAGAACTAAACCACCACAGAACAATAAAAAGAATCAAACCCTCACAGAGTGCTTGGTAAAGTTGGGATGGATGTCGTACGAGTTGTAAAGGATCTGTAGGGAAAATCATACCCAATGCGAAATTTGGATCTGTGACTTGTCGGCCATAAAGTTCGCCGCCAATAAAGTTGCCAATACGACCAAACATCAGACCTGTTGGAACACATGGGGCAATAAAATCCAGTGTTTGGAACCAAGTCATTTTGTATTTTTTACACCACAATAACATGGCCAACATGACACCTAAGAAGCCGCCATGGAAGCTCATGCCACCTGTCCAAACTTGGAATAACCATATCGGATTTGCAAGGAATTGATCAAAACCATAAAAGAACACATAGCCTACTCGACCACCAATCACGACACCTAATGCACCGTAAAAGATGAGATCAGAGACCATGTCTGGTGTCCATCCTCGTTGCTTAGCACGGAATGTTGCCAAGCCCCACGCAAATAAAAATGCGAGTAGATACATGAGTCCATACCAGTGAACTTGTAATGGACCCACAGATATTGCCACTGGGTCAATAGAAGGATAGGTCAGCATTGCTTTTCCTTTATATTATGTTTTGTGTCGATTCTAACGGAAAGACTGAAAAAATGTTGTACATTCAATGTGTAAAGTTCTAAGGATGCAACGATGTGTATTGTAGCAATCGCATGGCAAGTGTTGAATGAAACACCATTATGCTTAATTTCAAATCGGGATGAGTTTTATCACCGACCTGCTTCACAAATTCATAAGTGGGAAAATAGCCCAATTATTGCAGGTCAAGATTTACAATCTGGTGGGACATGGATGGGGATTACTGCTGCAGGGCGTTGGGCACTTGTGACAAATTACCGTGATGCAAATGATAAGAAGGAATATCCAACTTCAAGAGGACATATCATTCAGCAATATCTGGAGTCTGAATTAGCACCGATCCGATTTGCCCAAGAATTAGAAAAAAAGCAATGTGATTACGCTGGATTTAACCTTTTTATCGGAACTTCTGATCAAGCGGTTTATATGAGTAATCGTGGTGAATCTCCACAAGTTCTTGCTAAAGGTGTATATGTGGTTTCCAATGGTGTATTAAGTGATCCATGGGAAAAAACCAAACATTTGCGTAAACGCTTTACACAAGAGTTCTTGCCCTTATTGCAATTAAATCCCAATGATCAAAAAGCGTATGATTTAGAGTATGTCGTTTGGGATATCTTACAAGATGAAAGAAAAATTGATTTAGACTTATTACCTCAAACGGGCATATCAGTAGAAATGGAGCAGCTGTTATCTTCTACTTTTATACAAAGCCCGATATATGGAACACGATGCTCAAACTACCTGTTGTTGAAAAGAAATCAATGGACTTGGTTTGAAAAAACACAGCAAGGTAAGCATCAGAATCAAATAGTCAAACTTGATCTGCATCTTTCAAAAAAAATGCCGACATCGTAGTCGGCATTTTCTATTTCAATGTTTGAATTAAGCAGCAGGAGTGTTTTCTTTCTTTTCTAGACTTTCCCCAACAATCTCGCCACCATCTTTACGTGTAATCACGACCGTCGCAGAGCGAGGACGTGTACCTTTACCACCGCTGATAGTGTTGCTGTGATTTGCAGGCCAAGTACCACCTGGATGCTGAACATTCACAAAAATAGCTTTATAGTCTGGTGTCATCGTTACACCTGTAATTTCACAGCCTGAAGGGCCTGTTAAAAAACGACGTAACTTTGAATCATCAAGCTGTGCGCCAGCAGGAGTAAGTTGAGTGGCATTATTTGAACCAGCATTTGCAGAAGTCACTTTACCATCACTTACTTGACCTGGAAGTGCAGCAAGCATCATGCAATTCGTTTCATCTGTATAAGCGCCATCATCAGTTTGTACCCATAAGACACCACGTGGATCAAACCATAGGCCATCTGGACTTGAGAAATCATTTGCTGATGTGAGTCCAGATAGGTTTACACCCGGAAGTGAATCTTCTTCTGCGCCAAATAAGAAGATATCCCATACAAATGTTTTTGCTGTAACAGTATCACCAGTTTCACGGAAACGAATAATATGTCCGTTGATATTCCCGCGAGGACTACCACCTTTATCATTATCAGCATAATTACGAGGGTTGGCAGCATCAATCGTATGCTCACTTCCACGTAATGAGTTATTTGTTAAGGTGACATAAACCTCACCATTCTCTGGGTTTACTGCAACCCATTCTGGACGATCCATTTTGGTTGCACCAACTGCATCACCTGCTAAACGGGCATTTACCAATACATCAGCTTGATCTGTAAATTTGTATTTTGAATAACTAGCAATTAATGGATTGGAGATATTGAGTTCAATCCACTCACCAGACGTCTTTTGAGTTGCTTCATTAAAGTTAAATTTAGCAACATAGAATTTACCGTTATTCATATATTTATCACCAGCAGCATAACCGCCGTTGATATCTTTAGGGTCCCAAACCGCATCTGAAACAAATTTATAGATATATTCGCCTTGAGAGTCATCCCCCATATAGAAGGCTAGTGGTTGCCCAGGAATGGCACGACTGACACGACAATCTTCATGTGCAAAACGTCCAAGAGCTGTACGTTTTACTGGGCGTTGACGACCATCAAACGGGTCAATTTCAACAATCCAACCAAATGTATTTGGTGAGTTTCTAAAATCTTGAGTTGCAGAAGATGCAGAGACTTTAGTTAACCAGCGCTCATAGACATCTTGAGGGAACAGTTGTGCTTGAACTGTGTGCCACTTATAAGAACTATTTGAAGCAATTTTATAGCGTTTTAATGACTCCAAATCCTTTTCAGAACGATCTTTATCAACGCGAGTAAAGTATTGGTTAAAGTTTTCTTCAGTGGTTAAGTATGTGCCCCAAGGCGTATAACCGTTACCACAGTTATTGATCGTACCTAATGTAAATGTGCCTTCTGGACTGATCTTGGTTTGTACCAATTCATGCCCTTTTACAGGACCAGCGAAATCGATCGGTGTTGCAGCTGTAATTCGACGGTTGAATACAGAGCGTTTGTTTAGAGTGACTTGTTGAGTTGTAGGATTTTTTTGTACTTCAATCACTGAAACGCCGTGACAGTTAATTTCACGTAATGCTTCATCTTCAGAACGAATATCCGCTGAAATGGTATTATTCGCTGGATGTAAAATCGCTTTGTTATCTACATATTCGTGGTTGAGTACCAGTAAACCTACATTTGACTCATTTTGATCATAACGACTATTTTTCATGCCGAAATATGTCATACCGTCATGACATTCGCCTGAGCGCATGGTAAATGAAGCACCACTCGGAATATTATCTGCATCCCATTCAGGCATACCTTCAAAAAGCGGGTCTCCTAGTGCATAAATAACACGTGCTTCATATCCTTCAGGCACTGTGAATTCATTTTTAATATTTTTATCAACCGCTTTAAATGTTAGTTCAGTTGGCGTTTTTGATTTGTCGAATTCAGGTAGTGAAGGATTTGAGTTGTTATTGTCATTGTCGTCACTGTTACAGCCTGCGACTGAAGCCGCTACTGTCAATGCTACTGCACCACCAGCAGTCTTCTTGATGAGATCTCTACGCGTAATTTGCTTTTCAAGTAAATGGTGAAATTCTGGATTCCCCGAATCATTGCTATCGTAATCATCGTTAAAAGGTATTAAATCAGTCATGTTCGTTCCTAGCATCTTGCTTGGTAGTTTTTAGCGTCACCAACAACTTAATGCGCAATCATGACAATCAAATGATAGATTTATGTCAGTTGAATTAAGCTTTTATTTAAAGAGTATGAAAAAGGCGAGTCTTAAGACTCGCCTATGTTTAAAAGGGTCAAAATATCAAAGTACTGACTTTGCTCTTCTATTTTCGAGTAATTTTCCAAAGAAAAGCCCCAATTCAAATAACATCCACATTGGTATCGCCAACATAATCATCGATAGTGCATCAGGTGGCGTCACAAACATAGAAACGAAGAAACAACCTACAATAATAAAACGTCTTTTTTCAACCAATTGTTCTGTGGTAACGACCCCAATCATAATGAGTAATAAAGTCACAATTGGAATTTCAAAAGTTAAACCAAAAACCAAGAATAATTTTAAACAGAAACTCAGATAGCTATTAATGTCAGTCATGGGTGCAACCGTTTCAGGTGCAACGCTAATGAAAAAATGTAAAATCGAAGGGAGGGCTATAAAGTAAGCAAAAGCAACACCTGCATAAAATAATGTAATACTTCCGATGAGTAATGGTAGAGCTAAAGCTTTCTCATTTTTATAAAGCGCCGGTCTGACAAAAGCCCATATTTGATAAATGATAAATGGCATGGCGATCATTAGAGCAACGAAGAAGTTTAACTTAAATGGTGCCATAAATGTCGCGGTGACATCAGTTGCAATCATTGATGAATTTATTGGGAGTTGAGCTCTAAGAGGCTCAGACATCATTTGATAGCTTTGATTTGCAAATGGTAATAAACAAAAGAATAAAACGAGAATGACCCCAACTATTCTAAATAAATATTTTCTTAAAATAATAAGATGCTTGGTTATTGGCATTTCTTCAAGCTGAGGATTTTCCTCATTTGAAGAGATGATATTTGGGAGAGTATTGTGACTCATACTGCCTCCGCTAAGACTACATACGGTTTATTGTGTTGCGCCGAATTTTGAATATGAATAAAACTTTGCTTAGGTGTAGCGTGTCCTCTAAAAGGAACTGCTGTACTTTGCTGAACGTTTAAATACACATAAACAGGGCTTGTTTCAGAGCGAACCTGTTGATGGATAGGTGGATTTAAATATTCATCGCTTAATACTGTGTGTTTTTCAATTTCCTGCATTTGCGCTTTCATTTTTTCTTCTAATTCTTGAATGCGCTTCATTTCAGTCTGCATTTGTTCTTTAAGTTCAGACATTCTTAGTTCACGATCAATATCATTTTGTACATTGCTGACCATACGTTTAATTTTGCCATACCATTTACCAGCAAATCGCGCACCCTCAGGAAGCTTTTCAGGTCCAAGAACAAGCAATGCAATGATGCCAAACATTAATAGTTCAGCCATACCAATATTCAGCATTACTGTTACCTACCTTTAATGTTTCGCTGTTGAATTCAAATCATGAGATGTTTGATGTTCAATCGTGCGTGGTTCTTTTAATTGAGCAGATGTGCTCTGGTCTTCGTCATCCTTAATTGATTTTTTAAAATCTTTAACCGCACCACCAACATCTTTACCCAAATTTTTTAGCTTAGACGTACCGAACAAAAGTAAAACGACAATTGCGAAAATAAGTACGTGCCAAATTGATAATCCAGCCATGATATATTCCTTATTGAAAATGATCTTGAATGATTTCAACAGTTCTTTATGACAGCAAGTTGACGGAATTATTTCAGTTTGAAGTCATGGATTTTTTATGTGTGCAAGAGACTTACTCTGAAGTGAAATAGATGTTGTGCTAAGATGAGAAAAAATCTATTTCATATTTAATATGGTTCTTCTACTCCCACTAGTCTCCTTTCTTATCGGCTATTTTGGCGTAGAATATTTACAAAAAATTCGTCCCTTTATGGCGATGTTGTTGGCGAAAGTGCTGATTCCTCTCATCATTATTTACAATATGGTGTTTTACCAAGAGGGCAGTATATGGTTGATGTTATTTAGTTTTATCGCTTCATTTTTGCTGTATTTATTTGTTTATTACCGTACAAAAGACAAATTAGTCTCCTTATGTTCCAGTTACCTCAACATGGCTTGGCTTGGCTTTCCATTTGCATTCGCTATTTTTGGTGCGCAAGCATCTAGTCCTATGGTTGCACTTTATGTCGGGGGCTCTATTTTTGGTAATATTTGTGCAGTGACCGTATTAAGTGCTGAAAAGCAGTCTGCGATGGAGATTTTGAGAAAATTGACTTTCTCTCCACCGATTTTAGCTTTATTAGTTGCTGGTTTTCTTTCGTTATGGAATGTTAGTCATTTTCAGCAGAATGCAATGATTCAATCATTGTATATATTGGATAAGTGGTTAATGACCTTTACAGGGATGTGTATCCTTGGGATGTGGTTATCTCAAGTAAAAATTCACTTGTCCGATTTAATTGAAAGTTTAAAACTTGCTTTGATTAAATTTCTATTTGGTTTAGTGTGCTGTGCGGTAGCCTATTTTCTTCTACCGATTCCTCACGAACTGGTTGTAATTGCACTGATGTCTATGTTTTTTTTATTACCACCCGCAGCGAATATTGTTGCTTTAGAAACACATTATTCAGGAACAGGTGTTTCAGCCCAATATATCGCAGCGGGTACCATCGTAAGTTGCATGACAATTGGTTTATTTGCCATGGTTTATCATGGACTGATCGTTTAGTTCGTTTCGAGGCTTGCTTTGAATAACTGCATGGCTTGACCACGATGACTGATCTTATTTTTTTCTTCTTTGGTCATTTCAGCGCTACTAATATTGAGTTCAGGTAGCCAAAACAGTGGGTCGTAGCCAAAACCATTTTTGCCACGTGCTACTTCCAAAATTTCACCTTTCCAGATTCCTTGGAAAATCTGAGGTAAAGGATCTTCGGCGTGTTGAACTAAGGCGAGTACACACACAAACATCCCTTCAATCACGTCACCATTGTTACGTAATGGTGCTAAATCTGCCAGTAATTTAGCATTATTGGCAGCATCATCGCCATGCTCACCAGCATAACGTGCAGAGTAAATACCAGGAGCACCACCAAGTGCAGGGACGCAAATACCTGAGTCATCTGCTATAGCTGGTTTACCCGAAATCTTAGAAGCATGTCGTGCTTTGATAATGGCATTTTCTACAAAACTTAATCCATCTTCCACCGCATCCTCAATGTTCAGTTGTCCTTGGGGAACAACGTTAACAGGGAGTTTTAATTCTTCAAATAACTTTTCGAACTCAGCTATTTTCCCTTTATTGTTGCTCGCTAAAACCAAAGTACCTTGATCTAACCAATCTTTAGACGCCATGTTGAATCACTTTCTGTTTCAAATTTGAAGCTATTCTAACGGATATTTGCGATGATACAGATGAACTCATCTCTAAAATAACCAATCATTAAAAATGAGAAATTTAAATACCATTCATATTCGTCAAGTAGAGATCGCGGATGCTGAAAATATTGCGTCCTGTATTGCTTTCGCTTTGAATCACTTTGATGAGATGCCAAAAAGTAAGTCCCTATTTTCAAAAGAAGCTCTTGTATCGCACATCAATCATCAAGAGATAAAATACTTTGTTGCAGAATTAGAGCAGTCGCTTGTGGGGGTGATTGCTTACAAATAACCCGCCCATATTTTTCATTTTTTTGTTCATCCAAATCTGCAATTTCAAGGCGTTGGAACTCATTTATTTAATTATGTGTTAGATCAATTAACTCAAACGGAGATCCAACAGATAACAGTCAATGCGCATATAGGGGCTGTTCATTTTTATAAAAAATTAGGTTTTACTTCGCAGAGTGAAGTGGAAATATTCGAAGATATGAAATTCATAAGAATGAAGAAGATGGTCGAATAAAAAAAGCACCGATAGGTGCTTTCTTCAAACTTATAAGCGTAATTAACGGCTTTGAATCCATTGATCAGCACGGTCACGTGCAGTACGAATTTGTTCTGGTGTCAGGTTGGCAGCCAAAGCCGTCTTTTTCGTCTCAGACATATTGATCACTTTATTATCTAACATGCCATCACGTGTAGAAAGCTCATACCATTGGTAAGCACCCATATAGTTTTTCTTTTGCTCTTCCATAACGGCTAAATTGAAGCTTGCACGATTGTCACCATGACTTGCTGCTTTTTCGAAGTATTGGCGAGCTAAGGTTTCATTTTTAGCAACACCAATACCGTCAGCATACATACGACCCACATTCAGCTGAGCAGATGAAATACCTTGATCGGCTGCTGCCTTATACCAAACGAAAGCTTGCTTTAGGTCTTTAGCAACATCTTTACCATGTTGATAATGTGTTGCCAGATAAAACTGGGCAGCCGGTTGACCTGCTCGAGCAGCTTTTTGGAGCTCAGATACAGGCATACGTGAATACTGTGCAGCTAGTGCAGAAGTTGATGGTTGTTGAGGTACATAATCTGCATGAACTTGGAAACTCAACAACCCTAGAAATAATGAAGTACCTAAGAATAACTTTTTCATAGAGCGCTCACTCGATAAATCGCGACCTCGCCAAACAAGTTCGGGATATGCTTGCTGAGCAAACTCCCTTGTTGATTCCCATTCACGGCTAAACGGTCAATAATTTTAATTTGATTCTCAGCACAAAGTGCTTCGAAATCCTTAAACGTGCACAGATGGATATTTGGAGTGTTATACCACATATAGGGTAAGGCATCCGAAACAGGCATTTTCCCTTTTAAAGCAAGGAAAGAGCGTGTTTTCCAGTGTGCAAAGTTAGGAAAAGTAATAATTGCTTGTTTCCCAACACGCACCATATCGCGCAAAAGCACATCAGGTGCATCTACAGCTTGCAAAGCTTGTGCCATGACAACATAGTCAAATGACTGGTCTGCAAAGCGTCCCAAACCGAGGTTCAAGTCTTGTTGGATGATATTTAACCCTCGACTGACTGCAATTGCAATCTTTTCTTGATCGATTTCTAATCCGTATGCACGAATGTTGTGCTTTTTGCTCATATGAGCCAGTAACTCACCATCGCCACAACCAAGATCTAAAATGCTTGAATCAGGTTTAATCCATTTTTCTGCAAGCTTCTGATCAATACGCATTACACGGTCTCCTTAGGGGTTGAAGCAAGATGGTCTACACCACCTAAGAAAGCCCTTAAAGTTTTGACATATAAAGGGATAGGAAACAAGAACGAGTCATGACCTTGTTCTGCATCAATATCAACATAGCTCACAGGCTTATGATTGGTAATCAATGCATCCACAATCTCAACAGATCGGGAAGGAGAGAATCTCCAATCCGTAGTAAATGAAATCACAAGGAATTTACATTTTGTATTCGACATTGCTTTAACTAAAGATTGTTCATACTCACGAGAAGGATCGAAGTAATCCAAAGCTTTAGTCATGATCAAGTAGGTGTTCGCATCAAAGTTACGACTAAATTGTTCACCTTGATAGCGAAGATAACTTTCAACTTGGAATTCAACATCGAAACCATACATGAATTTGCCAGATTTTAAATCACGACCAAATTTTTGTTTCATGGCTTCTTCAGAAAGGTAGGTAATGTGACCTACCATCCGCGCTAGAATAAGACCACGTTTAGGATAGCTGTCTTTTTCTAAATAGCGACCATGATGAAAATCAGGATCAGACAAAATGGATTGGCGCGCGACCTCATTAAACGCGATATTTTGCGCTGAAAGTTTAGGTGCACTGGCAATAATGACACAATTATTTAATCGGTCAGGATAATCTACAGACCACTGAAGTGCCTGCATGCCTCCCAAAGAGCCACCAATAATAGAGTGCCAAACAGTGATACCAAGACGATCAGACAGCATTGCTTGAGTTTTAACCCAATCGCGCACGGTCACTAATGGAAAATCTGGACCATAAGGACGATTTTCATTTTCAGGATTTGGGGAGGTTGGTCCTGTTGATCCGTTACAACCACCAATATTGTTTAATGCCACCACAAAAAATGTATTGGTATCAATTGCTTTGCCTGGCCCAATACAAGCATCCCACCAACCTGCTTTTTTATCATCTTCATGGTGATAACCAGCAGCATGATGATGACCAGAAAGCGCATGGCAGATCAAAATTGCATTAGATTTATCTGCATTGAGTGTGCCATAAGTTTCGACCATCAATTCGAAACGTGGTAAAACGCGGCCACATTCTAATGCGAGTGGTTCTTCAAATTGGAACTTTTGTGGAACAACAATGCCCACTGAGTCAGCTGGAAAAGACACAGGATAAATTCGCCTAAAATCTTAAGTATGAATAAATAAAAGGATACCACTTGAGGGTATCCTTCTAAAGTCATTTTCGTGCTAAATATTATTGCTAATATTTATACTGCCGCAGCGATCACTTGATCTGTGCTCAAAACACCTTGATCAATTAAACGATTTGTACATGCAATAATTCCTTCAATAGATGAAGTCACGATGTTGTCATGTACACCAGCACCGAATGCTGATTTACCTGTACCTTTGACTTGAAGTTCAATTAGTGCCAACGCTTTAGCATTTGCACCAGAACCAATGCTACGTTCTTCATAGTTCACAACATCGATTGGCAACTGTAAAGCATCTAAAATTGCAGAGATTGGTCCGTTGCCTTCACCACGTAGATGTTGAACTTGACCACCGACTTCAATATCTAATTCAATGACTTGATTGCCATTTTCATCAGATAATCGATAGTTTTTCGCGACATAATGTTTATCTTTCTGATTTACATATGTACTTTGGAATAAACTCCAAATTTGCTCAGCAGAAACTTCTACGCCTTCTTCGTCAGCTACCTGTTGCACGACTTGCGAGAACTCAATTTGTAAGCGACGTGGTAATACGACGTTGTAGTTCGACTCTAACAAGTATGCGATACCACCTTTACCTGATTGTGAATTGACACGAATGACTGCGTCATAATCACGTCCCAAATCTTTAGGATCAATTGGTAAGTAAGGCATGTCCCAAATTTCTTCGTTTTTCTGGAACTCAAAGCCTTTTTTAATCGCATCTTGGTGTGAGCCAGAAAATGCAGTAAATACTAAATCACCCGCATATGGATGACGTGGATGAACGGGTATACCTGTACATTCTTCAATAGTAGAAATGATTTCATTAATATTTGAAAAATCTAGATTTGGAGCGACACCTTGGGTATACATATTTAATGCAATCGCTGCAACGTCAACGTTACCTGTACGTTCACCATTACCAAATACACAACCTTCCACACGATCAGCACCAGCCATGATCGCTAACTCGGATGCTGCAATACCGCATCCACGGTCATTGTGACAGTGTACAGAAATAATGACACCATCGCGGCGTTGTAAGTTGCGATGCATCCATTCAACTTGGTCAGCGTAAACATGAGGCCCAGAAACTTCAACAGTCGCGGGTAGATTCAAGATAACTTTATTATCTGGGCGAGCATCCCAAATTTCAGTGACTGCATCACAGACATCTTTTGCAACTTCTAATTCAGTTGCGGTAAAGCATTCAGGAGAGTATTGGAACACCCATTCAGTTTCAGGATATTGTGCTGCATATTCTTTCACTTTTTGAGCCGCATTCACCGCTAAGGCTTTCGCACCCGCTACATCAACATTCAATACTTTTTGACGGAATGTTGGTGAGTTTGAATTATAGATATGCACAATTGCACGTTTGGCACCTTGTAATGATTCAAATGTACGTTGAATCAAGTGATCACGAGCTTGAACTAATACTTCGATATAGACATCATCTGGAATATGATTTTCTTCGATTAATTTACGGGTAAAGTCAAAATCAATCTGTGAGGCAGATGGAAAGCCAATTTCAATATGTTTGAAACCAATTTTCACCAACATTTGGAACATCTTGAACTTTTGTTCAATGTTCATTGGTTCGAAAATAGCTTGGTTACCGTCACGGAGGTCGGTGCTCATCCAGATAGGCGCTTTATTAATTTCGTTATTTGGCCATTGACGGTCAGGTAAGTCTACACGTTGGTACATGCGACGGTATTTTTTGCTTGGATCAGCCAACATCATGAGATAACTCCTTTCATAGCACAACATGCTTGGGTCTTGTGTAAAGGCACTGCGCTATTTATATCGATTGTGTCTATTCTATCAATTTACAAGTGGATTACTGCATCATTTTGCTGAATTCCCTAAAAATCTTTTGAATATATAGAGCTTAGCTATACCGTCACAGTGCTTGTAAATTCTTTCTTTTAGTATAGTGCGATCTTCAAGAGAATTATTCCCTGATTTAGATCAAAGTATGATGAATGTGAAATTTTTTTTCACAATATATTTTTTTTTAATAATATTTTTCATTATAAAAATTAACTGTGAAAAATAAATTATAGTTCTGCCCATTTTCGAATTAAATTGTGATAGAGGCTCGTGAGTTTGATGACTTGCTCATGTTGATCCCCTAATTCCATACGAAGTTGCTGAATAGATTGATCTAAAGTAAATAACATATGTCGATTTGAATCATCTCGAATCATACTTTGTACCCAAAAAAATGATGCCAAGCGACAACCCGATTGGATAGAAGTGACCTCATGTAAGCTAGTAGATGGATAAAGTATCAAATCTCCTGCAGGGAGTTTGACTTCGTGATATCCATAAGTATCTTCAATGACTAATTCACCGCCGTCATATTCGTGCGGATCACTCAAGAATAAGGTACAAGATAAATCTGTTCTCAAGCGTTCTTGTGAGCATTGAACTCTGCGAATCGAATTGTCGACATGAAAACCGAATGATTGATGCTGCTCATAGCGATTAAACAGAGGAGGGATGATATCTAGTGGAATTGCTGCTGATAAGAATAAAGGATGTTGACCTAGGGATTCTAAAATAATATCACCTAGATGTTTTGTCAGGGGATGATCATTGGAAAGTTGCTGATTATGTTTCACTGTTGCAGAGAGTGTTCCAGCTGTTACCTTTCCATTGACCCAATCTACTTTAGACATTTCTTTACGAAAATATCGAACTTGTTCAGGGCTTAGAATATTTGGAATATGATGAATCACTACGATCACTCACTGCTTTAGGTGATGAAAAGCATAGCTTGTATAGAGCTATGCTGAAATGAAATTAAAACTTGAAATTTAAAGACAATACAGCATTTCGACCTTCAGCTTCAGTTGCATAATGCGAAGCATAAGCTTTCGTGAAATAACGTGTATCTGAGAGATTATTGACGTTCAATTGAAGATCAATATCTGAATTTACTTGATAGCGAGCCATGGCGTCATAACGAACATAGCCTGGTACAAATTTGGTATTTGCAGCATCTCCATACACTCGATCCATAGCTAAAACACCAGCACCTAATTGTAATTTAGGGAGAACTTGGTAAGTTGTCCACAAAGTGGCAGAGTGTTTTGCGACATTTTGGACTTGGTTACCATTAGTTGGGCTAGCCGAATAACTTCCATCGCTATTTTTGACATAACCTGCATCAACAATTTCACTATCTAAATATGTGTATCCTGCAGATAAAGCCCATTTATTTGTGATATTGCCGTTTAAGGCTAATTCAACACCATCAACACGAGTCTCACCAATATTTCTTGTAAATCCATCATTATCTAAAGCGCGAGTATTTTCTTTTTCTGTACGGAAAATAGCAGCTGTAAGATTAATTCTGTTATTCAAAAGGTCCCATTTGGTTCCGATTTCATAGGTTTTGACTTCTTCAGGTTTGAGGTTGTTAATTGCTCTTGCTTGTGCATCAGTTGTATTGCGTCCTGGTACACTTAACCCTTCTGAACCATTACCAGCATCGATTCCAACGGGATTAGCTGAAGTCGCATAGCTTGCATAAATTGATCCATTTTCTCTTGGTTTAAAAGTTAATCCAGCTTGATAATTGAAGAAATCGTGTTTTGAATTATATTTTGTTCCTGCTTGAATTGCTGAAGTGCCTGAACCAGTATCTTGATTGTATTTCATTTCAGTTTCGAATTCATCCCAGCGAATACCAAGGTCAAGGAGCCACTGAGGATTAAGCTCAATATTATTTAGGGCATATACTGATTGTGTTTCAGATTTAATCTTCATGACATTTGGATTAGCTTGAACTTTACCTAGCCAAGCATCATTCGAATTGGGGTTATAAAGATCAGTACACCAACCATTTGAAATATTTAATGAGCATGCATTATTAGCACCACTACCGCCTATTAACGAGGTATTAGGGTCGGTTACAATGTTTGTGCCGCGTTCAGAATCTTGTTTACTGTATTCAGCACCCAAATTGAAATTATGTTTTATGATGCCTGTTTGGAGTTTACCTGTTAATGCGAGTTGATCTGTAAAACTGTCAGTGGTTGTTAGGTTGGTATTTAGACGACGCCAAACTTTTCCATTTGCGACGTTGCCCTGACTGTCATCTGGTTGAGTCCATAAGTAATTATTTTTTGATTTGCTATAGACAGCAGTATTCATCAAGCTTAGATTTTCGCTAAAATCGTGCTCTAGCTTAAGGGTCCCACTTTGATTTTCTTGCTTTTGAAAATCACGATTTAACCAACCGTAGTATGTACCCTGTTTAACATCAACGGGTGAGCCGACGGTCGCTTTTCTGTTAGTGTCGTATTTATATGGAATACCTGAATCTGGCTTATCATCAGACTTTAGGTAGTAGTAGGCTAGTGTCGCTCGAGTGGGCGTGTCTAACCCAAAGCTAATACTTGGTGCAATACCAGCACGTTCATATTCAGCGCCATTATGTTGTCCCGCTTTTTCATTCTGGTGACCCATTGCCACGACACGAGTCGCAATACCATTCCCAAAATCTTTATTTGCATCTAATGTGATACGTGCATAAGCATCAGTACCGCCAGCAACAGAGCCTTGGAAAGCATCTCCAGATTTGGCTAATTTGGAAATTAGGTTAATACTACCACCCGTAGAACCTCCACCACCTAAAGTAGAGGCGGAGCCTTTGGTGACTTCAACCTGTTCAACGGCAAACATTTCTCGGTTTTGAGAAGTAGAGTTCCTCACACCGTCAACGTACATTGAACTTTCAGAGTTATAACCACGGATAAATGGACGGTCACCATTTGGGTTGCCACCTTCGCCCGCACCAAGTGTAATTCCTGGAACAGTTCTTAAAGCATCAGACAGCGTAGTCACTTGAGTATCTTGTATCTGTTTTTGAGAAATAACAGAGATTGATTTGGGAGTATCGAGTAGGGGAGCAACGTATTTAGCGTTTGAGGATTTGTCGACTTTAAATGACTGCTCTGATTGAGCCTCTGATTTAATTGTTTCTAAATGCGCTGTATCTTCTTGTGCGAAAGTTTGACCTGAAATAACAGCCAATGACGTTGCTATTGCAGATGAAACGATTTTTTTACGTGTCGTGATAAAGGCCATGTTCAACCTGATATGAATTTGTTTTCAGGTTGAGAATAATAATGATTCTTTTTTAGCTTTAACGGGTCTTAAAATTGATATTTGCGATTTAAGTTAAGCTAAATAACGGAAGCTTAAATGTAATAATGTAATATTTTATGTATAAGTAAATGAATTTAAATAATATTGGAAAAATTAAAGTTTCTACATTTTTGTATGGCTATTTTTGATAGGGAATTAAATTTTAATAAAATAAAAAACCCTGCTAGCGCAGGGTTTTACTAGAGAGAATCTACCTAGAATTAGAAATCATATGAAATAGATAACCAGTAGTTACGACCAGCTAAGTATGTGCCTTCAGAGCTACGTCCAATTGAAAGATATTTATAAGCTTGTTGAAGATCGCCGTTAATATCTACATATTCCATATTTTGAGTAAAGTCTTTATCCAATAGATTGTTTACTGCAGCATTAATACGAATTTTATCGTTCAGTTGATAACTTGCACCAAGATTAAATAAATTATAACCAGAAAATTCGTTATTGGTTTGTTCCAAAATACTAATTGAGCCAGCGTCTGTAGGTTCACTAGTAAATCGAGGACGACCAGATTGATATTCATGTTGTAACCATAGGTCTAAAGAGTCATTAATGTGCCAAGTAGATGTTAGGCTAGCTAAATGTTTCGCAGTAGACTCTAAAGCATATCCTTTGTCTTGACCTTTAGTTATTTCTGAATCGGTATAGGTGTAAGCCGCTTTTAAGCTCCATTCTGGAATAATTTGATAATTTAGGGATGTCTCTAAACCATAAATTTCTGCTTCATCCGTGTTGAAACTCTTGCTATAAGAAGTTGCTTTATCACTAAGATTAGAGCAATCATTGGTGTTACAACTGAACGTTCTAGAAACGATCTTGTCTTCAACAACGTTGAAGAATACAGTTGCTGTAAGGTTAAAATTATCAGAAGGTTGATAATTAAATCCAAGCTCATAGTTGATTGATGTTTCAGGATCTAAATCTGGATTTCCAAGACTCGGTGTAGCACCTTGACCACTATAACCATTGATTCCGTCGTAAAGATCCTTAGCGGATGGTGTTTTATAACCTGTACTTACGCCACCTTTGATCGTTAGTGCATCATTGGTGTTCCAAACTAAATAAGCCCGCGGACTAAATTGTCCACCAAATCCGCTATGATCTTCGAAGCGACCACCGAATGTGAAAAATAAGTTGTCTTTGAGTTGCCATTCATCTTCAGCGTAGAGAGACCAAGTATCCTGTGTAAATTCTTTTCCTATACCTGCAATATCATCTGCAATGGTTGTATCTTTGTATTCAGTACCAACTGTCAATTTATGACTTTTGATTGGTGCAACAATATGAGAGTCAATCACAAGATCTTTATTTTCGAGTTTTCGAGCTTGACCTGCTAACTCTGGGAATGCATCTGTTGGAATGGTGCGACCTTGGGTCTCTGTTGTGTTATGGCTTAGATAAGTTTTCCACAAACCAAAATCATAGTTACCATCATGACCAAGTGCAAATTGAGTTCGATTGAACTCAAGCTCATCGTTATAGCCTGCGATACCACCACGAGAAATAAAGTTTCCTAAACGTTGATCTGTGTTGTCATAGCGTTGGCTAGAATAAAAACCATCGATCCATAAAGCATTTTGTTCATCTAATTTAAAGTCTAATTTTGCACCATAATCATAATTATCTGCTTTACTTGGGCGTGGATCACGGCTAGTCGAACCCTCAACAATACGTTCAGAACGTTGACGATCCAAATAGCTACCTCTTAATTGTAAACCTAAGCGGTCATTAATAAGTGGACCATTAATCACAAAACTAGATTTCCAAGAGTCTGCTTCAGCATTACTTTCCATAATGTTGCCACTCGTTGTGACATTTGCTGACCACTGATCTGCAACTTTTTTAGTAATGATATTGATCACACCACCCATTGCTTCTGAACCATAGCGAGTAGCCATTGGTCCACGTATAACTTCAATTCGCTCAATAGCGGCTAGAGGCGGTAAAAAACTATTAGAGGTTTCACCAAAGCCATTAGGTGTTACATCTGATGAGGTTGTTTGACGGCGTCCATCAATAAGAACTAAGCTATAGTCATTACCAAGACCACGCATCTTAACGTTAAGGCCAGATGTTTTCCCAACTCCAGAACGAATATCAATACCAGGGACATCTGATAAAAGATCAGCGATGCTTGTCGCATTTTTCTTTTCAATATCTTCTTTAGTTACAACACTAATAGATGCAGGTGCATTTTTAATATCCTGCTCAAAACCCGCAGCAGAAACGACAATTGTCGAAAGTTGATGAGCACTACTTTCATTTGTGGTATTTGCAAATGTTACACCGCTAGACAAAGCGAATAATGCAACTGTAAGAGGTTGAAGCTTAAACTTACTCATATTATGTTCTTCCGCTGGTATGAGTGATGCTTGAGGGCATGATCAAATTTGATGCAAATATTAATGATAAACTTTATCATTTGCAATAAAAAACAAACAATAATTAAGAAATATGAATTGAATATGGTCAAACCTTGTGAGCAAAAAAAATATTCTCAGGTTCATAAAAAAGATGGTTTGAAAAAGGTATTTTGTATATCTTTGATTGTTGTCATATAATGTGGCACTTTAAAAATTGCAATTACTATTTCTATATCGAGGAAGCCATGCAAGTAACTTCTGAAGCGGTTTCGGGCGTAGCCCGTCGTTTAAATGTATCTGTACCGACGAGCCGTGTTAATGAGCAATTCGAAGCTCGTTTAAAACGTACTGCTAAAACAGTTAAGATCAACGGCTTCCGTCCAGGTAAAGTGCCTTTAAATGTTGTTCGTCGTGAATACGGCGCGAGCATTTACCAAGAAGTGGTAAATGATGTTATTCGTGACACAGTATTCGAAGCAATTCAACAAGAGAAAATCAATGCTGTAGGCATGCCTAACATTGAAAAAGTTGAAAACAAAGAAGATGCTTTAGTTTATGAAGCTACTGTTGAAGTTTATCCAGAAGTTTCAGTTAAGTTTGACGGTTTAGAAGTTGAACGTAAATCTACTGAAGTAAATGATAAAGATGTAGATCAAATGATCGAAAATCTTCAAAAGCAACGCGCGACTTGGACTGAAACAAAAGGCATGGCTAAAAAAGACATGCAAGTTACTTTTGATTTCGAAGGTTCTATTGACGGCGAAAAATTTGAAGGTGGTTCTGCTGAAGACTTCAAACTTGTATTAGGTTCTGGTCGTATGATCCCTGGCTTCGAAGACGGTATCGTTGGTATGAAGAAAGGCGAAGAGAAAGTAATTGATGTAACTTTCCCTGAAGATTACCAAGCAGAAAACCTTGCAGGTAAATCAGCTCAATTCAAAATCACAGTTAAGCTTGTTGAAAAACAAAAGCTTCCTGAGGTAGATGCTGAATTCCTAAAAATCTTTGGTTTAACTGAAGAAGAAGGTGTTGAGAAGTTAAAAGCTGACGTTCGCAAAAATATGGAACGTGAAGTGAAAAACGGTCTTCGCAATCAAGTGAAAGGTGCAACTTTTGATGCGCTTGTAGCTGCAAATGAAATTGAAGTACCTGCATCTATGTTGTCTCAAGAAATTGACCGTCAACGTCAACAAATGATCCAACAGTTTACTCAACAGTTTGGTGCTCAAGGCGCTAAAGCATTTGATTCAAGCATGCTTCCAGATGAATTATTCAAAGAGCAAGCTGAAAAATCAGTAAAATTAGGTGTTTTGGTGAGCAGTATTCTTGCTGAAGCAAAAATCGAAGTTGATCAAGCACGTGTAGAAGCTTATATCGAAGATATGGCGACTTCTTATGAAGATCCTACAGAAGTTATTGAATACTTCAAAAATGATAAGCAACAACGTGCACAAATCGAAGCTGTTGTTTTAGAAGACCAAGTTGTAGATCACATCTTAGCGTCTGCTAAAGTAACTGATAAAGCTGTTAGCTATGAAGAATTGTTGAAAGAACAACAAGCTCGTCAACAAGGCTAATCGGTTATCCGAAGGAAGAGGCGCTTAACGCGCCTTTTTTCTTGTAAAAAATATGGATCAACTTGTCCTGTATTCACAAAGCCTAATCAAAAAATATCTGATATTTAATGGTGAATATTTTGCATTTTCGACAATTATCCCTCATATTGTGAAAATGTATTGAGTGACAAAAAATTCAGGAATAAATAACGTATGTATGTTCCAACAATTGATAATGCTTTGGTTCCAGTTGTCGTAGAGCAATCATCTCGTGGTGAGCGTTCTTTTGATATTTTCTCGCGTCTTTTACGCGAACGTGTAATTTTCTTAACGGGTGAAGTTGAAGACAATATGGCGAACTTAATCGTTGCGCAAATGTTGTTCTTAGAAGCTGAGAACCCAGAAAAAGATATTCATTTGTACATTAACTCACCTGGTGGTTCAGTGACTGCGGGTATGGCAATTTACGATACGATGCAATTCATCAAACCAGACGTCGTGACGTATTGCATGGGTCAAGCGGCATCAATGGGCGCTTTTTTATTGAATGCTGGTGCTAAGGGTAAACGTTACTGCTTAGAAAACGCTCGTGTTATGATTCATCAACCATTGGGTGGTTTCCGTGGTCAAGCCTCAGATATTGAAATTCATGCACGTGAAATTCTATTTATTAAAGAGCGTTTGAACCGTCTAATGGCTGAACACAGTGGCCAAGATTATGAAACTGTTGCACGTGATACAGACCGTGATAACTTTATGACCGCTCAAGCTGCAAAAGAATATGGTTTGGTCGATGAAGTTTTAACGAAACGTCCGCAACTTTAAGCTGTAAAGCATAGAAATTTATTTGGAGTGAAGATGTCTGAAAATCCTCAAGGACAAAAGCATTGTTCATTTTGCGGTAAAACGCAGTCTGAAGTGGGTAAACTCATTGCAGGCGAGGACGCTTACATTTGTAATGAATGTGTAGATGTATGCTTAGATTTAGTTCAGACGAGCCAGCAAGTCGAAACTGGTGAATGGGCAACTCGTCCATTACCTAAGCCGCATGAAATTCGTGCAGCTTTAGATCAATATGTGATTGGTCAAGACACTGCGAAAAAAACGCTCTCTGTTGCGGTATATAACCACTATAAACGTCTTAAAGTAACTCAATCTACTGCAAAGTCAGAAGATCGTGTAGAACTTGCTAAAAGCAATATCTTACTCATAGGACCAACAGGTTCGGGTAAGACTTTATTGGCACAAACTTTAGCGCGCTTATTAGATGTCCCATTTGCGATGGCTGATGCAACGACATTAACTGAAGCTGGTTATGTTGGTGAAGATGTTGAGAATATCGTACAAAAATTGCTACAAAAAGCAGATTACGATGTTGAGAAAGCACAGAAGGGTATCATTTATATCGATGAGATCGATAAGATTACCCGTAAGTCTGAAAATCCTTCAATTACACGTGATGTCTCAGGAGAAGGTGTTCAACAAGCGCTTTTAAAAATGATCGAAGGTACGGTAGCTTCAATTCCACCTCAAGGTGGTCGTAAGCATCCACAGCAAGAGTTCATTCAAATTGATACGTCTAATATCCTGTTTATCTGCGGTGGTGCATTCTCTGGTTTGGAGCGTGTCGTGCAACAGCGTCAAGAAAAAGGTGGAATTGGTTTCACTGCTGACGTAAAGACTAAAGATGACTCTAAGAAGTTATCTGAATTATTTAGTCAGGTAGAAGCTGCCGATCTTGTGAAATTTGGTTTAATCCCTGAATTCATTGGTCGTCTGCCAGTGATTGCAACGCTCGAAGAATTGGACGAAGAAGCATTAATGCAAATTTTGACTGAACCAAAAAATGCATTAACGCGTCAGTATCAATACTTGTTCGAAATGGAAGATGTTGATCTATTATTTGAAGATTCAGCATTGCGAGCTGTTGCGAAAAAAGCACTTGAGCGTAATACAGGTGCACGTGGTTTACGTTCAATTCTTGAAAACGTCTTACTCGATACGATGTACGATTTACCAAGTCGCTCTGATATTGGTACTGTTGTGATCAATGAAGCTGTGATCAATGAAAATGCTGAACCAGAATATCGAACTGAGCGCCAACCTAAACAAGAACAACAAGTTGAAGAAAAGGTCGATTTAAAGATTTTAGATACTAAATCTGCTTAATTGATTGTAATTCATCTGAAACGCGTAAAAAGTCCCACTTTTTGCGCGTTTTTTGTTTTTAATCTCGGATTGAGATGATAATCTAACGATAACAAAAATATGACATAGAATAAAAAGTATTCGTGATGAGGGATAATCATGCGATCAAGCGTAGCAGTGTGTGCTTTGAGTCTGTTTCTTGTGGCATGTCAGACACATAAAGGGCTTAACGATAATAATCAAACTCATGTGGTTTCAACGTTAAAACCGGTAGATTTTAGTGAGAAAAAAACTTTTGTATCTCAGAAGCTAGCTCAATATAAAGTTGCAGGATTTGATCTGGGCTCATGGGTAAATCAAAAACCAGGACAGTTTTTCAGCCGTGTAAAACCTCAACATCAGCAAGCCGCAGTGTTGTATCTGTACCGTCCTGATAGTAAGTGGAATCGTCAGGAAATTATTGCACCGAGTTTTTTTCTAAATGGTAAGCGCATTCCGAGTTTAATCAGCAATCATTATTATTGGATAGAGCTGGCTGAAGGGGATTATCAACTTAGTATCAGTCGACCTTTAACTGTGATGCATTTTCAAAAACCTTTGGTTGCAAGTTTTAGTGTTAAAGCGGGGCAGCAGTATTTCTTAAAATATGAAGAAGAACAGTTTCGAGGTGGACCAAATGGTAGTGAAGATCTCCTCAGAGTTGGACCATTGATGCAAATGCCAACAAAACAGGCATTAAGAGAAATTGGCATGACTCAGTTGAAAACGCCTGGGCTTAACTATGTTGCCGTTATTCAACCGAACGGAACATTGCAAAAATCAAAAGAAAAAATTAAAAATAAAGAATATAAAGCCAGTGATGATGTGCGCTTAACAGAACCTTTTAAGATATATGATCCACGCACATGGTAACTCTGATTCAGCATAATGGTTTTTAGCTTATTTCGAGTCAGTATGAATACTTTGTTTTTGTAGTTGTTCTAATTTCTTTTGGACTTCAGCAAAATTCTTTTCTGTAGATTGTAAAGAGCCTGCAAGTTGTTGATTCAGGATTTTCATGGATTCTTGAGCAACAAGTGGACCTTTATTTAAAATGGATTGACCTGTTGGAGAGGAATAAAAGTCGATCTGGGCTTGAACTTCTTGGGCATCATAGACATCTTTATAAATTTTGAGATAGATCGGTTTAAGTTTTTCCCAAGAAGTTTGCTTAATATTTTCTTGGTGAATTTTATCAGCCAGTTCATTGGCAATAACTTGTTGTTGTGGTGTTAATTTTTCGGCCTTAACAATATTTTGAACAATGCTATAGGCCTGTTGATCAATTTGAGGTCGGATTTGTTTAAGCGTACTTTGTAAGAGCTGATCTAAATTCAATACTTGTATGAGTTTTTCGATTTGTTGATCAGTCGCTTGAGCTGCCATAACCGCAGGTGAGCAGATCATGCATCCGCTCAAAAATAATGTTCTTAAAATTTTCATGAGTATTCTCGGTATAAAAAAGCACCCTAATGATAGAGTGCTTTTTGAACTTGAGACAAGTCGAATATTATTTATTGTGCAGCTGCATCTACAACTGGAATTTTACCAATTTTAGCCTGCCAAATTTTTGGTGCAGTTGCGTGAACTGATGTGCCGTTAACGTCTACTGCAACAGATACAGGCATATCTTTAACCACGAACTTATAGATTGCTTCCATACCTAAATCTTCAAAAGCGACAACTTCCGCTTCACGAATTGCTTTAGATACGAGATATGCAGCACCGCCTACAGCCATGAGGTAAGTTGCTTTATTGTCTTTGATTGCTTCAATCGCAGCAGGACCGCGGTCCGCTTTACCGATCATACCGAAAAGACCAGTTGCTTCTAAAACTTGGCGTGTGAACTTATCCATACGTGTTGCAGTTGTTGGACCTGCAGGACCTACAACTTCGTCACCCACTGGATCAACAGGACCAACGTAGTAAATGAACTTACCTTTAAGGTCTACAGGAAGCTCTTCACCGTTGTTTAACATATCAACCATACGTTTGTGCGCAGCGTCACGACCTGTATAGATTGTACCGTTAAGAAGAAGCGTATCACCTGGTTTCCAAGAGTTCATTTCTTCTTGTGTGATGTTATCTAAGTCAACACGTTTAGAAGAAGATGAGTCCCAAGTGACTTCAGGATAGTCTTCAAGTTTAGGTGCAATAATATTCGCAACACCTGTACCGTCTAGTGTGAAGTGTGCGTGACGAGTCGCAGCACAGTTCGGGATCATACCGACTGGTTTACCCGCAGCGTGACAAGGGTAGTCTTTAATTTTGATGTCTAGAACAGTCGTTAAACCGCCAAGACCTTGTGCACCAATACCCAGCGCGTTTACTTTCTCGAAGATTTCGATACGAAGTTCTTCAAGTTTATTTTGTGGACCACGACGAAGAAGCTCGTCCATGTTGATCTCTTCCATCAATGCTTCTTTAGCAAGCATCATGGCTTTTTCAGCTGTACCACCGATACCAATACCGAGCATACCAGGAGGACACCAGCCTGCACCCATGGTTGGTACAGTTTTCAGTACCCAGTCCACGATTGAATCAGATGGGTTTAACATTGCAAGTTTAGATTTATTTTCTGAACCGCCGCCTTTTGCTGCAACAGTGATATCTACTTTGTTACCTGGAACAAGTTTATGGTAGATCACAGCAGGGGTGTTGTCTTTCGTATTCTTACGGCCAAAAGCAGGATCAGCAAGTACAGATGCACGAAGTACGTTAGAGTTTTCTAAGTAACCTTGGCGAACACCTTCATTAATCGCGTCGTCTAAGCTCATTGTTAAATCAAATTTAACGTCCATGCCCACTTCAACGAATACGTTGACGATACCAGTATCTTGACAGATCGGACGGTGACCTTCGGCACACATACGTGAATTGATTAAGATTTGTGCGATCGCATCTTTGGCAGCTTTGTTTTCTTCACGGTCATACGCACGACTCATTGCTTGGATGAAGTCTTGTGGATGATAGTAAGAAATGAACTGAAGCGCATCTTTAACGGATGTGATCAAGTCGTCTTGCTTGATAATAGTTGTCATACAAATATCTCTTGAGCGGGCTGATAGCTAGCGGGCTAAATTATAAGACAAAATGATTCAATTGTGGCTTTTTTGCTGAGGAATTGGGCGAAAGTTTAAGAGAGCAGATTCATTCATAGAAAAGTTAAAATTAATATTTGCTAATTAATTTTTTAGATGGAAATACGTTTACGTAATAAGTTGTTTAAGCTTTTTTATAAATAACAATAATTTTTTTCAAATTTATCTCATAATATTTTTAGATTAAATGGGTGAAATTTCACTATTTTAGTCATCAATAATTCTAATACATTGACTTTATGAAATTAAATTTTGTTAAGATTTTCAATAGAAAGTATTAAGTAAA
This sequence comes from Acinetobacter sp. ANC_7654, assembly GCF_056779855.1. Lineage (NCBI taxonomy): Bacteria > Pseudomonadati > Pseudomonadota > Gammaproteobacteria > Moraxellales > Moraxellaceae > Acinetobacter > Acinetobacter sp. ANC_7654. The sequence continues at coordinate 72,112 of NZ_JBWYIR010000007.1, forward strand.
TATTTATATAATTAAAAATCAATATTATTTATATATTTCATAAAATCTAGAAGTTAATTAAATATGAAGTCAAGTGACGCTGGAGTCTTTCTAAGTTATGCCTATATCACAATGCAACAGATGGGATTAAATGTAGAGCAAATTTTAGAAGATGTAAGATTGCCCGCACAGTTGCCTGATAAGACAGTTCGCAGAGATAATTCATGTCAGTACCGATTTTGGAATACAGCGCAAAAAGTTTCTAATGACAGAGATATTGGTTTACATGTAGGAGAGCATTTTCCTGTAATTAGAGGCTCAGTGATTGAGTATCTGTTTTTGAGTAGTTCGGGATTTAAAGTTGGACTAGAGAAAGCTTTAAATTACCAAAAATTACTTTCTTCAGCTTTTCATTTTAGCCTGTTCACAGATGAGCATGTTGCTGGAATTCAAGGGTTTAATCATCCTGTTCGGCACTATTTAGAGATTGTGATCAGTGTGATTTTAAAGTTTTTGAAATTCATTACAGATGATCAATTCCGCCCAATTAAAATTTATTTACCCTATGAATATGGTGCGACATTAATAGAATACAAGCGCGTATGGGGATGTGAAGTTGAGTTGGGCTGTCCAGATGGGAAAATTATATTTGATGCAGCGTTGTTGAATTTAAAATTTGACTGGTATGAGCCTGAATTATTTGCCATCCATGAAACTTATGCAAAACGTCAGATGAGACAGGTTGAAAAATATGAGCTCATTTATGATATAGAACAAATTCTAGCGAATAGTTTGCTCGAATCGGGCAACATTCAGTTAACTCATGTGGCAGAACAGTTGAATATGAATGTTAACACTTTACGCGCAAGTTTAACTGATATTGACACTTCTTTTGAGAAAATCTTGACTCATTATCGTATTCGGACTGCTAAGCAACTATTAGCAACCACAGAGATCTCCATGAGTCATATTGTCAGCGTTCTTGGTTTCGCAGAGAGCTCTGTATTTTCACGAGCATTCAAACGTTGGACGGGTGAGACACCTTTGCAATACCGCAAAAGAAAAACCACAAAAAATGATTCAATCGATACTTAATCTATATCATCTAAGTCAATAAAATTTATTCTAAATCCGTTACCTTAATCTGAATCAGGACAATTTTAAGTCTTTAAATGTTCGCTTGATTTGCAGCACATTTAAGGTTTTTTAATGATGTTCTGCTTACAATAAATCAAATGAAATTTCACTTATATACAATGATTTAACAAATTTGTTTGATTTTAACTTTAAGTTTATTCAACTAATTTTAGGAGTTGAAAATGAGTTATGTAAAGACTAAAGACGGTGTTGATATTTTTTATAAAGATTGGGGACCACGTGATGGTGAGGTGTTATTTTTTCATCATGGATGGCCTTTAAGTTCAGACGATTGGGATGCGCAAATACTTTACTTTTTAGAGAAAGGTTATCGTGTAGTGGCGCATGACCGCCGTGGTCATGGACGATCTTCTCAAGTGTCTGATGGTCATGATATGGATCATTATGCTGATGATGTTGCAGCTGTTGTTGAGCATTTAGGCATCAAAAAAGCGATTCATATTGGTCATTCAACAGGTGGAGGTGAGGTTGCGCACTATATCGCAAGACATGGTGAGGAGCGTGTTTCTAAAGCTGTTCTGGTGAGCTCTGTACCACCCTATATGGTGAAAACTGAAGATAATCCAAACGGATTGCCGAAAGCTGTTTTTGACGACATGCAGGCTCAATTATTTAAAAATCGAGCTGAATTCTATCGTGCTGTACCTGAAGGTCCATTTTATGGATTTAATCGTTCAAATGCGAAGCCGTCTGAACCAGTGATTCAAAATTGGTGGAGACAAGGGATGATGGGTTCTGCTAAAGCACACTATGATGGGATTGTGGCTTTCTCCCAAACTGATTTTAGAGAAGACCTTAAGAAAATTTCAGTGCCAGTATTAGTTTTACATGGTGATGATGACCAAATTGTTCCTCTTGATATTTCAGGAAAGTTATCGGCTGAATTGGTACAAAATGGAACTTTAAAGATTTATCCAGGTTATTCACATGGGATGCTCACTATTAATCCTGACGTGATTAATCCTGACCTTCTTGAATTTATTCAAAGTTAATTTTCGATCTTGTCTTAAACAAGAACTCTTTAAGAGTTCTTGTTTTTTTATATAAGTCTTTAGTTAACCTCATGATTCTAAGTTACAACACGTAGGAGTTAATCATAGATCTCAGTGTTCTAAGGGATTTATTGAAAAAACCATCCTCACTTTCGCGAGGATGGTAACTCATATGCAAATCAAATTATTGGGCTTGTTGCTCAGCCTGAATCGCTGTTAAAGCAATCGTAAAGACAATATCATCGACCAATGCACCACGAGATAAATCGTTTACAGGTTTGTTTAAACCTTGGAGCATTGGACCGACACTGACCACATTGGCAGAGCGTTGAACTGCTTTATAGGTGGTATTACCAGTATTCAAGTCAGGGAAAATAAAGACATTGGCGCGTCCAGCCACTTGAGAGTCAGGAGCCTTAGAACGTCCCACACTTTCGACAGATGCAGCATCATATTGAAGGGGGCCATCAATCAATAAATCTGGACGACGTTGTTTTGCGATGCGTGTTGCTTCAGCAACTTTTTCAACATCAGCACCTGTACCAGATGTACCAGTTGAATATGAAATCATGGCAATACGTGGATCAATACCAAATGCTTTGGCTGAGTCGGCAGATTGAATCGCGATTTCAGCAAGTTGCTCTGCATTAGGATCTGGATTGATTGCACAGTCACCATAAACATACACTTCATCTGGTAATAACATAAAGAAAACAGACGAAACTAAAGAGTAATCAGGTGCCGTTTTAATCAACTGAAATGCAGGGCGAACTGTATTGGCTGTGGTATGAACTGCACCTGAAACTAATCCATCCACTTGATCTAGTGCTAGCATCATGGTTCCAAGAACAACTGTATCTTGTAACTGTTCTTTCGCTTGCAGTTCATTTAACTTGCCTTTACGCAACTCAACCATTGGTGCAACATAGTTGTCCCGGATGAGATCTGGATCAATAATTTCTAAATCATCAGGTAATTCAATCCCTCGAGCTTTGGCTACATCTAAAACTGCTTCTGGTTTTGCCAGTAAGATACAGTGAGCAATACCACGTGATTGGCAGATCGCGGCTGCTTGAATCGTACGAGGTTCATCACCTTCAGGAAGAACAATTCTTTTCTTCGCTGCAATTGATTTTTGTACCAACTCATGACGGAATGCAGATGGAGAAAGACGTGGTTGGTATGAGCCATTCAGCAACTGCGTTACCCAATCCGTATCAATATGGCTAGATACAAATCGAGTGACTTGTTCAGCGCGAGCAGTATCATCTACAGGAATTTCGTTGCTTAAATTAGCCAATTGAGTCGCTGTTTCAAATGTACTCAATGGTGTGTGTAAAATAGGTAAGCCCTGTTTTATCGCAGCTTGGCAGAAAGCCAGTACTTGTTGATTAGGTGCATAATGTTCAGTCAATACTAAACCAGCAAGAGGGATACCATTGCTGCTTGCTAAACTACTTGCAAGTAAGACATCAATACGATCTGATGCGCTAATAATCAGTTCGCCTGCCGTGAATTTGTGCAGTTCGCGCTCGATATTTGAAGCGATCAGGCTACTATGCAGAACACGTCGTTGTGCAGCCTCACCTAAGTTAATCCATTCTGCTTGAATATGTTGCGCGATATCAGACATTCGCGGCACACTTAAAGTATTACTAAATGGTACTAATGCAATAACAGGAAGTTGTTCGGAACCAATCAGTGGATGTGTTTTTTGAATTTCCCCAACAAATTGTTGAGTCTCTTGTGTCAGACGCAGACTTGGATCAATGGTCACTGGAATCTGTGCAGACTCCTCGGACAGACCTTTGGTTCGCATGAACAGCACACCTGCTGTTCGGTTGCTGTTTGCTCCACCAAAATTACGTAATTGGGTTTCTACTTTTTCTGCTGTATAGGCTGGTTGTTTGATATCAGCATTGCTCACAATGATGACTTTCGCATCTAGTGCTTGAGCAAGTTGAGCATTCAGTTCAGATGCAAAACTATCACGACTGTTTGGAACTAACCCTTCCACAATAATAAGATCATGTTTTTTAGCAATTTGACGATGTAGACGAACAGCTTCTTCTAATAACTCATCACTTTCACCAGCATTTAATTGCTGAACTACATTTTGATATGAGATTGGTTCAACTGTTTCGTTCTGAGAAACATGGCGGAATAACGCTGTGGTGCGATCGAAATTTTCAGCATGTACTTCTTGTGAAAATGGCTTCACAAAACCAGCTTTTACACCTTGACACTCAAGTGCATAAATTAAGCCTAAACACGCTGATGTCAGGCCTACACCTTCACCAGTTGGAACAAGTACAATTGTTTTCATATCATCAAAATCTATATCTAAAAATAAAAAATAAATATGTCTGCGTGGGCGGCTACTTAAGCAGTCGTGGTTTCAAGTTCAGACTTTTTTTCAGATGAATTCACATCTCCGATTTGATTCACCACATGTTCTGTTTCTTGTGCAATACGTCCTTCTTCATCTGTAGGAATGACCCAAATTTGCGGACCAGTACCATTATCAATGCGACCTTCTGTACCGCGAGCTAATTGGTCATTTTTTTCTTTACTAAAGTTAAAACCAAAATGTGGCAAATAAGATAATGTTTTTTCACGAATAAATGCTGAGTTTTCACCAATACCACCTGTGAAGAATAAGCCATCAAGACGAGGTAAACCACAGCTGAGTGCTGCTAATGATTTAGCAAGACGATAGCAGAATACTTCAATAGCAAGTGCAGCATCTTCATTGCCTTCTTCTGAAGCTTCGATAAGTGTTCGCATATCGTTTGACAGGTTTGAAAGTCCTAATAAACCAGATTGGCTATTGAGCATTCTGTCAATTTTGTAAATGTCCCATCCTAGGTTTTTGGCTAAAAAATTATGTAAACTTGGGTCTACATCACCACTACGGGTACCCATCACTAAACCTTCGAGTGGCGTTAATCCCATAGAGGTATCAACACTTTTACCATTCCAAATTGCACAAGTAGAACTACCGTTGCCTAAATGAGCGGTGAGCCAACCACCTTCACGGAAACTACCAGCAAGCTCAGAACCACGATCTGATACATAGGCATGGCTCGTACCGTGGAATCCATAGCGGCGAACATTATGTTCAGTGTATAAAAATTTTGGTACCGCATAACGATAGGCATGCGCTGGCATTGTTTGATGGAACGCTGTATCAAACACTGCAACCTGCGGTAAGTCTGGGAACAAACGTTTAGTCGCTTCGATCCCAACGAGATGTGCAGGATTATGTAATGGAGCTAAAGGTGTTGCTTCACGGATTTTTTCAATAATTTCATCGGTGATTAACTCTGCTTGAGTTAAAGAACCACCATGTACAATACGATGACCAATGGCATCAGGCTTGTGATTCGCTAAGCGAGATAATCCAACTTCAAGTGCTTCTTTGTGGTCTGCATTTGGAATACGAATATCAACTGGTTCGTTGCCTACAGTCACGCCTTTGATGCGCGCTTCTGGCGTACCTAAGTTTTCAGCAAGACCATGAATTCGGAAATCTTGATCTTTAAGTAATAATGCAAACTTGATCGAAGAAGAACCGCAATTGATGATAAGAACTGAATGAGGCATGGTGTGTTCCTTTACTGGCAATTTTAATATTTCGTTTGTTTTCTTCCAAATGAACAAAAAATGTTATTTCTTGATCGTGAAGCATTTGTATCATGCGTTTTTTTATTGTCCTAGATAGACTTTAGGTGATTAGACTTAAGCACTATCGACCACTAAGGCAATAATAATTAAAATTTATAGTCTTTCTTTATTCATTTATTAAATAAATGATGGTTATATTTTAATTAAATTGTATGCGTAAAACATAGCATGTATTGTATTTTTTATATACCACTTCTGCTTTGTAATTGATTTAATTTATACGTTTTTTATTTAGTTATAATGAGTTGAATCACTCAAAAAAACAAAGCCCTTTACTCAAAGGGCTTTGTTTTTTAAGTTAGGTTTATTGACGGATTTGGCCATCGCCTAAGACAATCCATTTTTGTGAGGTAAGTCCTTCTAAACCGACTGGACCTCTGGCATGAATTTTATCTGTTGAAATACCGATTTCAGCACCTAAACCATACTCAAAACCATCAGCAAAACGAGTAGAGGCATTGACCATGACCGAACTTGAATCGACGCGTGTAAGAAATTTTCGCGCCGTGCTAAAGTTTTCAGTAATAATCGAATCAGTGTGATGCGATCCGTATTTATTGATATGCAAAATTGCTTCATCAACGCCACTGACCACTTTAACCGCTAAAATAGGTCCTAGATATTCCTCATACCAGTCTTCTTCGGTCGCAGTTTTAATCTGTTCACCTAAAATTGCTTTTACTTTTAAGCAACCACGCAGCTCAACTTGTTTTTCAGCATAAAGTTCAGCAATGCGAGGCAGAAAGTCATCAGCAACTTTTTCATCAACCAGCAGCGTTTCCATGGCATTACATACGCCATAGCGATGAGTTTTTGCATTTAACGCAATTGGCAATGCTTTTTGTAGATCTGCTTGAGCCTCAACGAAGACGTGACAGTTACCATCAAGATGTTTGATTACTGGAATAGTTGCTTCACGTGTAATACGTTCAATTAAGCCTTTGCCACCACGTGGAACAATAACGTCAACATACTCAGAGAGAGTAATCAATTGTCCAACAGCAGCACGATCAGCTGTATTTACAACCTGCACTGCGTTGACTGGTACTCCAGCTTGCTCTAAACCTTTTTGAATTGCGGTAGCAATGGCTTTGTTTGACTCTAATGCTTCTGAACCACCGCGAAGAATGATGGCATTGCCAGACTTAATCGCTAAAGAGGCTGCTTCTAGAGTGACGTTAGGACGTGATTCATAAATCATACCTACGACACCTAAAGGCACTCGCATTTTTCCAAGCTGAATACCAGACGGGCGATAAGCTAGGTCAGTAATTTCACCAATGGGATCAATTAAACTGATGACATCTTTAAGACCTTGTAACATTCCACTGAAGCGTGTGGGTGTAAGTTCCAAACGATCGAGTAATGCGCTGTCTAAATTGTTTTCATGACCACGACTCATGTCTAGTTTATTCGCAGCTAGAATTTGAGCTTGATGGTCTTCCAAAGCGGTATGGATTGCCGTCAAAGCATTATTTCGTTCAAAAGTCGAAGATCCAGCCAAAAAGCGTGAAGCTTCACGCGCATTCTGACCGACGACTTGCATGTACTGTTCGATGGAGTCTTGCATAGCAGTTTAACTGATCATTTTAAAATCTCATTCAAATAGTAGCAGCGCAGATGACAACAATCTATGTTTATCAGCGAAAAAAGCTAAGTTGATAAAACTTGTAACTATTTTTAGAACCTAACGGCAGTTAAAAAAGATAAAAGGTGAATTCTTGCATTGCGCAGATTTCATGCATCTGTATAAAATGAAATGAATGTTAATTATGTTGCATAATCATAACGAATTGAGAGTATGATCAAATTAACGGCTGTGAAAACAAAACAATAAAGCCAAATGGAGATAAGGGAATGAATTCCATGATAAAAATGGAGCTTGAAGATTATTCAGCTGAAGACAGCACTCATTTTTTTGATCTGTACCATAAAAATAGTTTTAAAGAGCCGCCACGAACCACATGGATTGATGGCTGGAAAATTGAATATATGGCGATCGCATCGCCAGAAACACTGTACCAGACGCCAACGCTGATTGTCGGAGGCGCATTTCAAAATTTTAATTCATATAAATATTGCGTTGAACAGCTCTTCGAGAAAGGACCTGTTATTTTAATCGACTTACCATCTTTAGGTTCAAATCAACAAATCCACAATCGTGATACTGGAATTTCTGCTGGTACTCTAGAGCTACCAGAGCTTTCAAAAATGTTAGGTCAATGGTTGGATTTGGTGGAGATTAAGAAAGTCTCTGTCATGGGGATGTCATTAGGCTCTGTGGTTGCTTCCTGTTTTGCTCATTATCGCTCAGAACTGGTAGATCGATTGATTCTGATGGGCGTCATGCAGAAGACGCGTAAAAGCTGGCGTATGTTGCTTGAAGAGTCATTAATATTGATGCAAGAGCAACGTATGGATGAGTTTGGTCAGGCTGTCATTTTGTACTTGGTGAATCATGCAAAATTAGATCAAACGCGTATGTCTCCAACAGCTAAACGACTTTTTTATAAGCAGATGTCTGAGTTTGATATCGCTGAGCGTGAGCGATATGAAATCAACTGTAATCGTTTATTGCGTCTTTCCCATGTTCCAATACCGATGTGTAAAACATTGGTAGCATGTGGTCAATTCGATAGTTTTACTTTGCCATTTGAGAATGCGAATTTTGCCTTGCAATGTCCTGATGTTGAGTTTGCAATGATTGCAAATGCGGATCATGTGCCTCAACTGCAACGCCGAAAAGAAACCATGAATCTTTTTACCAGTTTCTTAAAAGGCGAATCGATTCATAATCTAGATGGGATCATTTATTTAGATAAAGACCAAATGCAATCTTTGGATCGTAGAGGAGAAGTTCGATTTGCCCTTAAAAATGCACATTCTGTTTTAATTCATCAAACAAATGCACAACGTTTTGAAGTTGAAATTAAAGACCTGAATTACTTTGGTGTATCATTCTTTTTGGATGACCCATCTCAAGTTGAAGTATTACAGGCAAATGCTCGAAGTTTTGCAATTGAATTTGAGGATGAGCAAGGACATTTTGCTGTCGAATGTTTAATGTTCGATTTTATTGGAAATGAAGTAAGAGCATTATTCAAGCATGGTTATTTTGAAGTAGCTGATCGCTTACTTCAATTTATAGATACCCATAAACACAATGACAGCGTGGTTTAGGCTGTCATTGAATTCAATTGAATCAGAAAATATACTCTTCTTAATATTTAGATAAACGAATCATTATTTTATTGCATGAATCATCCATACTAGATCACCAAGATGCTGATCTGTATCCATATTTTGATTCTTTTTTTCAAAATACAGTTGAGGTTGAATGACTTCAACTTCAGTAAAACCTGACAGTTTAAAAAAGTGCTGTACCTCTAAAGGGTCTTTAAAGTGGAAGGTAAATGCACTTCTTGAAGCGTATTTGAGTAATTTGCTGCTCGACCAAATTAAGTTAGCCAGTTTATGTGGCACAGGCTCGGGATAAAGGTCAGTTAAATAATGAAGCGTTTGGAATGGTTGACCAAAACGCACAATCGAATTCAGCAATTGTTTGAGTAAATCTTGATTAAAATAATTGATTAATCCTTCACTGATAATTACTAGCGGTCGTGTTGGGTCGAATTCGTCAAAAGCTGTTTTGAAATCATCCGTGAATAAGTCTGCTGATAAAACTTTAGGGCTTTCGGGATCGATTTTATTCAAAGCGGATTGTTTTGTGGCAGCCATGTCTGGTAAATCTAATTCGCGATAATCTATTTCGGGATAATGAGATCTAAACCACCAACCACGAGGTGAAAGTCCCGCTGCAATTTCTAAAATTTGCAGGTTTGGATATTGTTTGATTAATAATTTTAAATGGTCGTCTAATAATGTATGTCGTGTCTTCAGAGTTGAACGCATACTTCCACCGATAAACTTCTCAGCCATACTTTCAAAAGGGTGAGCGAATTGCGCCAACGCTTTACCTTTCGAAGTCGCAAATGCTTCGTGAGAGATACCCATTTGGTACCAAATATAGCCAGTGTAGTGAGCAGTAAACGAAATATGACGGTGCTTTGATTGTTTTGATTGAGACATACACATCCTTAGCTATGATTATTATTGGATTGGTCAAGATAAAGGGAGCATTTAGATGCTCCCTTTATTATTAAAATGATTGTCTAAAATCTTCAATGACCTTTTTGACAGATTTCCATTCGTTGCCTAAGTCAAGTTGTTCACCAATGCGAATCTCTTGAATCTTACCGCGCATACGCTCTAAGCGTTCTTGGTTCGGCAATGGATAATTCTCTATGGCACTAAGCGCGACACATGCAGATTCCCGATTATTGCAGACTAAGCCCATATCACAGCCAGCTTCAAGCGCGGCTTTGATGCGAGCATCTGCACCACCTGCAACACAAGCTGCTTGCATACTTAAGTCATCAGAAAACAAGACACCATCGAACTCAAGTGTTTCACGAAGTACTTTTTGAACCCAATACTGAGAAAAACCAGCAGGATTTGGATCTACTTTTTCATAAATCACATGTGCTGGCATGAGTGCGTCAAGTTGAGGTTGGAGTTGAATAAAGCTTTGCATATCTTGAGCTTCAATTTCAGCATAACTTCGTGTATCCACAGCTGCAGCAATATGTGAATCTGCTTTAACCGAGCCATGGCCAGGGAAGTGTTTCCCTGTGGTTGCCATACCTGCGCGTTTCATACCTTGCATAAAGGCTTGGGCTAAAGGGATGATATCTGAGATATTTTTAGCAAAAGCACGATCACCAATAACATCGCTAATGTCGTTAAGGTCTAATACAGGTGCAAAGCTGAAATCGATCCCGACTGCAAGAACTTCGGTAGCCATGAGCCAACCGCATTGTTCAGCCAATTCAATTGCGCGTTCTGGCTGTCTTAGATAGAGCTCACCGAAACGTCCCATAGCAGGAAGGAGAGTGAAGCCTTGTTTTAAACGTTGTACGCGTCCACCTTCTTGATCGACTGCAATTAAAATATCGGGGCGAACTTGGCGCATATGATCCGTTAAGGCTCGAACTTGTTGAGGTGATTCAATATTTCTTCCAAACAAAATGACTCCACCGACTTGTGGAGATTGAAGGAGTTGAATATCTTCTTGATTAAGTGTTGTGCCCTCAATATCAAGCATCAATGCGCCAATCATAGTGGAATCCGTGATTCTAATTTTAAAAGAGAAAACAATACCCGAATTTTGCAATGATTTGCTACATTTTCTCCGTACAGATTATGATAAAACTATACGGCAGAAATAAAAAAGTTGTTTAAGGTTTTGAATATTAATATTTCTATCTGAAAACAATAGTGTAAATTTGGTTTATCCAAGGAAAGACAAATTCGTTATGAAACTTCAAACAATCGCTTGCGCGGTAGCCATTGCCACTGGTGGTTTATTTTTTGGTCATACAATTAATGTTGCGATCGCAGCGAATGAACCAGCGGTTCAACAGGTTCAGAATATAAAGCCCACACAAGAACAAGCTTTAGTTTCAAGACAATTAGCAACTTTGGTGGATCGTCAGCACTATTTAAATATGCGTTTAGATGCTACGACCTCACAACGTATTTTTGATATGTATATTGATAGTCTTGATCCTGACCATAGCCTTTTCTTGGCAGATGAAGTGGCAAACTATAAGAAAAAATACGGACCAACTTTTGGAGCGGCGCTCAAAGCGGGTAACCTTGAAGGACCTTATGCCATTCACGCTCAATATCGTGATCGTTTAAAGTCATTCTATGAGTTTATGTTGGCGGAGTTAAAAAAACCGCAAAACCTAAATCAACCTAATGTGTTTATCGAGTCTGATCGTGAAAAGGCTCCATTTTTCAAAAATAAAGCTGAGCAAGAAAATCAATGGCGCAAAATGCTGGTGTCTCAGTTAATCAATTTAACGATTGCTAAAGAAGAAGATTTGGCTAAGCAAAAAGCGCTGAAAGATGATCCTTCTTTAGCAGCAGGGCAAGATCTCACTTCAGCTGAAGATTTAACGCCAGTTCAGACTTTGACCAAGCGCTATATGCGTCAATTAGAACGTATGAAGCGTACAAAAAGCGATGACGTTTTAGAAAAAACGCTCAATGCTATGTTAGCGACTTATGACCCGCACAGTAATTATTTCCCACCAATCGATGCAATTGAGTTAAATCGTCAGACCACATTGCAGCTTGAGGGGATTGGTGTGTCGATCCGCCCAGAACGCGGGAATGAAGACTATACGCGTATCGAGACGATCGTAGATGGTGGTCCTGCGTTTAAGACAGGACAGGTTAAGTCTGGTGATCGTATTATTGGTGTCGCGCAAGACGGTGACAAAATGGTCGACGTCATTGGATGGACCAGTTCTGAAATCGTTGGATTGATCCGAGGTAAGCGTGGGACTAAAGTCACCATTAAATTGCTCGGACCTGGAGCATCTATGAGTCAGGCACGTACCGTAACTATCGTACGTGATGTGATTCAAGAAGAGGATGCAGGTGTACGTTCAAGAACAGTAGAAATTGTACGAGATGGCAAGAAACATAAAGTTGGGGTAGTCGAAATTCCATCGTTCTATTACAACTACCGTGCCCGTCGTGCTGGTGAAAGCTATCGTTCAGTATCTGAAGATACCAATAATGCATTGAAAAGTTTAGCTGCGCAAAATGTCGATGGCATTATCGTCGATCTTCGTAATAACCCTGGCGGTTCACTCGAAGAAGTGGCAAAAATGATTGGGCAAGTGATTAAATCTGGTCCAGTGGTTCAAATTCGGGATGGGAATGGTAACGTCAGTGTCTTCGAAGATCGTGATGGAGGCGCTCAAACCTACGCAGGTCCATTGGCTGTCATGGTGAATCTGGCTTCTGCATCAGCAAGTGAAATCTATTCAGCTGCTGTGCAGGATTATGGTCGTGGGATTGTGATTGGAAGTACTACGACAGGTAAGGGTACAGCTCAAGTTCAATTGGACAGCTTAGCGTATGGTCAAGCGACATTGACGCAACGAAAGTTTTACCGTGTTACTGGTGGAAGCACACAAAATAAAGGGGTTGTGCCTGATATTCAATTGGTTGATATCTACGATGAAGAGTTTGGGGAGCGTAAAGCTAAGAATGCTTTAGAGTGGGATACCATCCCTACAGCTCCTTTCAAACGTGAGGGAGAAGTGCAAGCCTTTGTACCAAAATTAGCTGCTCATTCAAAACAGCGTGTTGCGAATGATATTCAATTTAAGTATTTAGAAGCGCGTAAAGCGATTTCGCAGAAAGCTAAAGAGAATAAACAAATCGTGTTGGATATCGATCAACGTAAAGCTGAACTCATCGCTTTGGAAAAAGAAACGTTGGCAGGAGAAAACAAACGCCGTATAGCAATGGGTAAAACTGCTTATCCAAATTGGGAAAGTTATCAGGCATCGATGGAAGCTTTGGCTGAATCGCGTGCTAAGATGAAAACTAATCAACGCCCACCTTTACCTGAAGAAGAAGCATTTGTCACTGAATCAGCTCATATCTTGCTCGATTACATTGCCTTGCAAAAATAAAAATATTTATTGTTAAGTTTTACTTAAAAATGGCGTATTTCGATACGCCATTTTTTATGGATATCGCCGAAAAACAACTTGACGTTCAATGAGATGGTGATATTGTTGTAGGCGACAAATGCTCATTAAAAAGTTGAACCTTCTTACATTTATTTGCTGTACTTTTGGGGTTTAAATAAAATAAAAACAGGTTCAGGTACGGATAAGTCTCTATATGATTCATATGAGTTACGATTATGCAATGGTGGCGGGTTCTGCTGTGGCGGCAGTGATCGTCTGCTTTATTGCTATTTCATTTGAACAACTCATTAGTACCCACAAAAACCCAGTTGGTCAAAAAGTGCTGCTCGGTGTAAGTGGCATGATATTTGGTCTTGCGATTTGGGTCATGCATTTTGTTGGAATGCTGGCTTGTCATTTACCCGAAGATCATAGTTTCGATATAGGTTTAACGCTATTCTCTTATGTGATCGCAGCTCTCGCTTCAATTTTTGCCATATGGCTCACGACTAGATCTACACTTCCTTTAGCTAGATTAGTTTTGGGTGCACTTCTGATGGGTTTCGGTATTTCAGGTATGCACTATACTGGAATGGCGGGATTGATCGTTCCCAACTACATTATTCGTTATGACACCATTTTGGTGATTTTTTCTGTACTGATTGCTGTATGTGGTTCAGGATTGTCATTCTGGCTGATGTTTAAATATAAGCGTACCTATCACAATAAATTGGCTTTCAAGCTTGCTGTGGCATTCATGATCGCTTTTAGTATTGTGGGAATGCATTATATTGGTATGGCGGCTGCGACTTTCCAACCCGTGGATGCCAAATATGCAGCATTGAATCAACTCCATGAAGGTCAAGGTTTATTACTTTTTGTCATTATATTTGTCACCTGCTTGGTTTTAGTGGTCAGTTTTTTTGTCGCTATTTTAGAATTACGACTTGAAGAGAGAAATCAACAACTAATCAAAATGAATAAGGAATTGGAAAGCCTTGCCCTTCAAGATAATTTGACCAAACTTCCAAATCGACTTTTTTTGCTTGATTACACCACTTCATTATTTTCACTTCACCAATCTAAAGATCATAAAGTTGCATTCATTTATATTGATTTGGATCGTTTCAAGGCAGTAAATGATGCTTTTGGACATCATATTGGTGATCAGCTTTTAGTGAATTTAGCACATCGACTTCATGCATTACTCGAAAAAAACCAAAAATTAATTCGTATTGGTGGTGATGAGTTTTTATTGGTTGTTGAAGACTTTTCTACAGACCAAATTGATCAAGTTGCCAATCTAGTATTGAGTAAAATCCAAGAAGGCTTTGTGATTTCTGGGAAGGAAATCAATATCTCAGCAAGTTTAGGTGTGGTCTATTATCCAGATCATGGTGCTGATTTACATGATTTGTTGGTGAATGCTGATGCTGCAATGCTGATGTCCAAAGAGCAAGGTCGCAATACTTACAGTGTGTTTAACTATTCATTAGATCAACAAGAAATCGCACGTAGCCAATCAAAACTTATTAATGATTTGTATCGTGCTGTTGAAGAACAACAATTCATTTTATTTTATCAGCCGAAATTCACAGCAGATTTTAAAATTTGTGGCGTTGAAGCTTTAATTCGTTGGAAGCATCCAAGTCTAGGACTTCTAGCACCAAATATGTTTATTGAGGGTGCGGAGCAAACAGGTCTTATTATTAAAATGGGCTACTGGGCTCTTGAACAAGCGTGTATACAGATTCAAGCTTGGCAAAAAAAGAAATTGCCTTTCTGTCCGATCGCTGTAAATTTATCAGCTGTACAATTTGAACATAAAGCGCTGGTAGATACATTAAGATGTTTAATCATGCAATACCAGATCGATCCAGCCCATTTAATTATTGAGATTACTGAATCGACAGCAATGCATCATATCGATGTCAGTATTCGTACTTTTGAGAGCCTACGTAATTTGGGGATTGGGCTTGCGATTGATGATTTTGGAACTGGTCATTCTAGCTTCTTATATTTAAAGAATCTCCCGGTAGATGAGCTTAAAATTGACCGTGAATTTATTCGAAATCTTTCACCCAATACTAAAGATGAAATTATCTTAGAAAGTATTATTGTATTGGCTAAACGTTTAGGTTTGGTGGTGACAGCTGAAGGCGTTGAAACTCAAAAACAAGCCGATATCTTAAAACGTTTAGGTTGTCAGCAATTACAAGGCTATTTATTGGGTATGCCATTACCTGTGGATCGTTTAGAAAGCACATTTAAGAACTATTAACTTCTGGTCAGTTTCTGATTCATCACATTCACATTCGGTATTGATCTGCTACAATATCGCCAATTTTTATTTTGATCTTTTTTGATCTTCTAAACTGCATGTCTGCAGTAGGTGTTATTCATGAGCTTTAAGCAAGAGTTAGCGGAGCAAGTTGCTCAGCGACGTACATTTGCCATTATTTCCCACCCCGATGCGGGTAAAACCACAATGACGGAAAAGTTATTGTTGTGGGGGCAAGCGATCCAAGTTGCAGGTATGGTAAAAAGCCGTAAATCTGACCGTGCTGCGACATCAGATTGGATGGAAATGGAAAAAGAGCGTGGTATCTCGATCACGACCTCTGTGATGCAGTTCCCTTATAAAGACAAAATGATCAACCTGCTCGATACACCGGGGCATGAAGATTTCTCTGAAGATACATATCGTACCCTTACAGCCGTAGACTCAGCGTTGATGGTGATTGATGGTGCGAAAGGTGTCGAAGATCGTACTATTAAGTTAATGGACGTGTGTCGTATGCGTGACACACCAATTATTTCATTCGTCAACAAAATGGACCGTGAAATCCGTGAGCCGCTTGAGCTCCTCGACGAAATCGAAAATGTCCTGAAAATTAAATGCGTACCTTTAACTTGGCCTTTAGGTACAGGCCGTGACTTCGCGGGTGTTTTTAATCTGATCGAAGAAAAATTCTATGTCTATAAAGCAGGTTTTGGTTCAACCATTACAGATATTGAAATTCGTGACGGTTATGACCATGCTGACCTTCGTGAAAAAGTCGGTGAATTAGCTTGGGCTGCATTTGAAGAGTCACTAGAATTAGTTCAAATGGCAAATGAACCGCTTGATCGTGAAGAATTCTTAGCAGGGCGTCAAACTCCAGTATTGTTTGGTACAGCGTTGGGTAACTTTGGTGTAGACCATGTCTTGAATGCATTTAGTGAATATGCACCACCACCAAAAGCACATCCTACCCAAGACCGTAAAGTTGAAGCGACTGAAGAGGGTTTCTCTGGTTTTGTCTTTAAAATTCAAGCCAATATGGACCCTAAACACCGCGATCGTATTGCTTTCATGCGTATCTGTTCAGGCAAATATGAAAAAGGCTTGAAAATGAAGCATGTGCGTATTGGGAAAGATGTGCGTATTTCAGATGCATTAACGTTCTTGGCGGGTGATCGTCAGCATTTAGAAGAGGCATGGCCAGGCGACATTATTGGTTTACACAACCATGGTACGATTCAAATCGGCGATACTTTCACTTCGGGTGAAAACTTGCAATTCACAGGTATTCCTCACTTCGCTCCTGAAATGTTCCGCCGTGTTCGTTTAAAAGATCCTTTGAAATCAAAGCAACTCCAAAAAGGTTTAAAAGAGCTTTCAGAGGAAGGTGCAACTCAGGTATTTATGCCACAAAACAGTAATGATCTTATTGTCGGTGCTGTGGGTGTTCTTCAATTTGAAGTTGTAGCTTATCGTTTAAAAGAAGAATACAAAGTGGATTGTATTTACGAGCCTGTGAGCATTAATACAGTTCGTTGGGTTTCATGTCCAGATGAGAAAAAATTTAATGAATTTAAGAAAAAAGCACATGACCAACTTTCAGTTGATGGTGGTGGGCATTTAACGTACTTAGCACCTAGCCGTGTCAATTTACAATTAATGCAAGAGCGTTATCCTGATATTGTTTTCCGTAATACACGTGAACATTAATTTTGCTTGAAAATGTAAAACAGCTTCCTCGTGAAGCTGTTTTTGTATCAGAATAACCAATGCTTTAATTTTGGTTGATTCTTGTGATTACTCTAAATTTACAAAAAAAACGATTGCGTATTCTTCTTGCTACCTTAGTCATTGGGGTGGCATCTTGTGAAAAACAACCAGAGTCTACGACACAAAAGTCAGGGCAGTCTGCCCAAGTTAAAAACGCTGATGTGTTACCATACTTAAATGATGACGCGTTTCAATTTGAGATAAAGAGCGAAAATTGTACAAAATCGGTCTGCGAAAAAATTGAAATTTTAAGTCTAAAAACAGCAGATCAGTGGGTCAATCAACAACTTAACAACCATTTGGCTTTTGTGATTCAAGATCAAATCAATGAAAAAGAAAAATTGAGTTTGGATCAATCCATCGAAACCTATATAAGTCGATCTGAATCATGGATGAAGGAGTTTTCACTGAATCAGCCTTATGAGTTGGATATACTGACGCAAGTCGCCACCCAACGAAATCAATATGTGTTGATCCAATTCATCGTAAACACAAAACAAGCTGAAGTGATCGTTAAAGATCGTGGTTACTTTATGGTATTGGATCGAAAGCAGAAAAAAGTTTTACAGTTGCAGGATGTGATTCAAAAGAACCAAATAAATGATTTTGAAAGAATACTTCAGTTGTCCTATCAAAAATGGTTAAAGGCCCAGAGCAGTGAAGTGAGAAGTATCGCTCCAGTGAATCTCAGCTGGCAAAATCAGGAATGGTTCTTTGATGGTGAAGGGATTGGTGTTCATATTCGCGCGAACGAAATTGTCAAAGGTGGTGAGCAATTGGATATCTATTTGAATCATGCTCAAACCAAGCAAGTGGTTGTGCCGCAGATCTTCCAAAAGATGTTTTGAAATATTACAAATATTGTAATGTAGCATATACAATTGCAGTTAAACCCATACAAACGAAGCTTGAGCTATCAATTTCATCGGGTTAGGCTTAAATCAATGATAAATGACCGTTTCTCCTCAAGGTTGTGAGATGTTAAAAAATAAAATAGTTTGGACTGTATCTGTACTTACTGCCGCAATTACGCTGAGCGCATGTCAGCCAAAAGGGGACGGGCCTAAAGAGTTACCTGACACTCAAACTCAAGCAGCATCGGAAGTTCAGATACTCGTGCTTCAGGGTGAAACTGAAAAAGTGCCTGTTCGGTTGGTAGAATGTGATGGTAACAATTGTCCAGAAATTTCAATTGATCGATTGAGAACGAATCAATTTGTGTTAGATGGCTTAATTGATCAAGCGATTATCAAAAATTTACAAGAAACGCTAGAGTTGTTCGAACCTGAGCAGACGCTGTCTAAAGACAAAGATACTCAAGCCGCAAGTGAAGTTGTTGAATATAAAACTGCAGCGCAGTTACTTGCAGAGCAGATTCAGCCCTATATTGATAACTTTGTGGGTTTAGATAAAGAGTTAAAGCACTTGGGGGTTGGACATCAAATTAGTTTGAGTATTAGTCCTAAAATTTTAAATTCACAAGGACCACTTGCAACCGTCGTATTGAATACGAGTAACTATTTAGGAGGTGCACATGGTTCTTCTTCACAAACTTACTTTAATTTTGATTTGAAACAGCAGAAACAAGTGTCACTGGATCAAATTTTAGTGAAAGACCAAAAGAATAAATTAAATCAATTGGCCCATGAAGAATTTAAAAAATGGGTCATAGATTCGCAGTTAGCAGATAACGTTGAAGAGTATGAAGAGGCTTGGAAATTTAAACTCACTGATAACTATTATTTGGGTAAAAAGGGTTTAATTCTTCAATACGGTGAATATGAAATTGGTCCTTATGTGGTGGGTTTGCCAAGACTCACGATTCCTTATGAAAAGCTAGAGGGTGTGATTAAACCTGAAATGCTGGAAGCTGTTCATCCTGCGGTTCAAGTTGCTGTACCTCAAGCTGCAGGTGAAGCAAAATAACATGCCCATGCCACGTTTGTTTGATACGCATACGCACTTTGATGTAGAAGTTTTTGACTTCGATCGTGAGCAACTTGCGTATCAAGCTAAACAGAAGGGAGTGGATGCCCTTGTATTGATCGGGTTTCAACACCAACGCTTTCATACACTGATTGAAACACACCATTGGTTAAATGGTTTAGATCAGGCACCGAGGAGTTATCTCGCTCCTGGTCTACATCCTTTTTATATCGAACAACATCAGCCTCATCATCTAGACGATTTAAAAAAAATTCTTGAAGTACAACAATGCATCGCCGTTGGTGAAATTGGTTTAGATACTTTTCTCAAGCAACATAAGCAGTCGGAAGTTTTCGCTAAGCAACAGGATTTTTTTGCGCAACAACTCGATTTGGCTCAACAATTTAAGCTTCCTGTGCTGTTACATATTCGTAAATCTCATGCTGAAGTATTAAGACTGTTAAAAGCAAAGCAATTTGTTCAGGGAGGTATCGCCCACGCATTTAGTGGAGGGGTAGAAGAAGCAAAGGCATTTATTCAACTTGGATTTAAGTTAGGGGTCACGGGACAGATTACCAATCCCAATGCTAAAAAATTACACCAAATAGTTCAGTATGTTGGCATTGAACATCTGGTCATTGAAACAGACTGTCCTGATATGACGCCATTATGTTGTCAAGCTTCAACTGAACACCGTACCCGTAATACCCCACAGAATTTAATTTATGTTTTAGATGGTTTGGCACATAGTCTAAATACGAGAGTCGAAGACATTGCGCAACGTGTTTGGGAGAATAGTGTGTCTGCACTCAACTTAAAAAATGAACTGAAATTGTCGTGAGTTCAAAACTCTCTATTCCTCTGAAGTTTTGCTAAAATACGCCTTTTCCAAATAGTGTTAGAGCAATATGACTGACTTAGTTCATGATGATGAATATGAACGCCGTTTTACCGGTGTAGCCAAAATTTATGGCGAAGAAAATTTTCAGCATTATGAAAACAGTCATGTCATGGTGATCGGTATTGGCGGTGTTGGCTCTTGGGCTGTCGAAGCTTTGGCTAGAACAGGTTTGGGCGAGCTCACATTAGTGGATATGGATTCTGTTGCAGCATCAAATATTAATCGTCAGTTACCTGCGATGACATCAACATTAGGTCATGAAAAAATTGAAGTGATGGCAGAGCGTTGTCGCCAAATCAATCCACGTATAAAAATCAATTTAATTGATGATTATCTAACGCCTGAAAATGTAACAGAGATTTTGAGTTCAAATCCAGATGTTGTGTTGGATTGCATTGATGATGTCAAAGCAAAACTCGCATTGATGCTACATTGTCGTTTCAATAAAGTCCCTTTGATTGTATCTGGCGGTGCTGGTGGTAAATTAGATCCACTCAAAATTCGGGTCGCAGATTTGTCAAAAACAGAATACGACCCGATGCTGGCAAAATTAAGAAGTCAGTTGCGCTCAAAAGGTATCTGTAAAAAGCCGAAAGAGAAGTTTGGTATCACCTGTATTTATTCGGTGGATAATCCTTTTTCGAATGCTGATGTTTGTGCAAGTGCCGGGTTAAGATGTGGGGGCTATGGTTCAGCCGTGGTGGTGACATCAAGTTTTGCAATGGTAGCTGTGGCTGAAGTGTTAAAACGATTAGACTCGATTCAAGCAAAATAAGCCTAAAAGTGATTATCAAAAAAGGTCTCTATCAAGAGACCTTTTTTACTGATGATATTTGTTTATTCAGCATTGATTTTTAAGCTTTCTTGTTCAGCATGTCTTTGAATGGCTTGTTGCATACCGATTAAGGCATTTTCAATATCTTTTAAGGTTTTCGCATTACCCCCACTCAGGGCTTGTCGCCATTTTCGTGCACCAGGAAGGTTTTGAAATAAGCCTAAAATATGACGTGTAATCACTGAAAGTGGCGCACCATCAGCTAAACGTTTTGCAATATATGGCATCATTTCCTGCATGATCTCAAAACGATCAGGTGCTGACAAATTCCATAATTGTCCTAGTTCAGCCAGTAGATAAGGATTGTGATAAGCCTCGCGACCAATCATGACACCATCCACATGTTGTAAGTGTTGTTGAGTTTCAGCAAATGTTTTGATCCCACCGTTGATTTCGATCAATAGTTCTGGGCGATCTTGCTTTAAGCGATAGACATCTTCATAACGTAAAGGCGGAATGTCCCGATTTTCTTTTGGTGACAAACCTTGTAGTAAAGCAATGCGTGCATGCACGATAAAATTTTGACATCCCGTTTTTGCAACGGTATCGACAAAATGCAGCATCTCCTCATAAGATTGCATATCATCGATGCCGATTCGGTGTTTTACCGTGACGGGGATATCAACTGCATTTTGCATTTCAGCAATACATTCAGCAACCAGGTCAGGCTCAGCCATGAGGCAAGCACCAATTTTATTGTTTTGAACGCGATCACTAGGACAACCAACATTCAAATTGATTTCATCATAGCCCCAATCTTGAGCCATTTTAGAGCAGGTTGCGAGGTCTTTAGGATTTGATCCACCAAGCTGTAACACAATAGGGTGTTCTTCTTTACTGTAATCTAAATGACGGGCTGCATCGCCAAATAAAATTGCGCCTGTGGTTACCATCTCGGTGTACATGATGATATTTGGATTGAATAAACGTGCAAAAAAGCGGTAATCACGAGTCGTCCAATCCATCATGGGTGCGACGGAAATTCGAGGCTGTAAGGATTGGATCGACGACATAAGAAAACCTAATCTTGAAGACGAATAAGAGAGCAGGCGATTATACGTCTTCAAGCTTAAATTCGATAGTGTTGATCAGATGTTGCTAATAGAATGCTAGTTTGAATATTTCTACAAGCCTACTCAAAATTTAATTTAACTACAAAATTAGATTAATTTAAAAAAATTAATTATAAGGGTTCTTTCATAAATCATTTTTTACTCAGTTCTAAATTATAAATCCCTGCGATTAAACTGAATCTTAATCCCAATCTTTTGCCTCGATTACGATATCGCTCAGCAAGGATTTTGAAGCTCTTCAAAGTCCCAAATACATGCTCAATCCCAATTCTTCTTTTATTGATTTCTTGATTGTAAACTTTTAGCTCAGGTTCTAGTTTACAGTGCTTTTTTGCTTTTAATGGCAATAGACTATTTGGATACACCGTATAAATCCCTTGATAGCCTTTATTTGCAAGGATAAAAGACCCTTTAGGAATTTGATTCAGGTTGCGTTTGAAGAGCTCGAAATCATGTACTGTACCACGACTCGTGCATAAACTCAGAATTTGCTGAGTCTTATAGTGGATGATGGCTTGTACTTTAAAAGTATGTGCCTTCTTCTTACCACTATAGCTTTTCTTCTGTTTTTTTAGGTCTTTGTATTGAAATTTCTGTGGCATCTACGATCACCACATTCCAGTCGATACCTTCGCCTTCAGGCAAACTCTTGGGTAAATTAAATAGATTGGACTTGATCAGGCAATCCTCTACGTGGCGGACGATTCTTGAAGCAGTAGGCTCTGACACACCATAACTCGTTGCGACATGAAACAATGTTCGATATTCACGCCAATAACTTAAGCACAGAAGGATTTGATCTTCTACACTTAACTTAGATGGTCTACCTTTAGCAGGTACAAGCATTTTTAGCTGTTCAGCCATTAAATCAAAGGTTGACCATGAGATGCCTGTATATCGCTTAAACTGTGTTTCAGAAAGCTTCTTTGAGTCGATGTATTTCATTCGCAAATTATGCATGAATATTTAAGATTATTCGGTACAAATAGTCAGCAAGGGATAGATCGTTTTTTGATTTATGAAAGAGATCTATTGTTAAGTTTTTATAACATTATACTTGATAAAAAACTCAAAATAACCTAAATTTGTGATGTATTTAACACAAAAAACACTAAATGTATAAAATAATTCTACTTGCTTCATTTGCTTCGCCTATTTTTGCTGCACAGGAAGATAAATTAGTTCAAGAAGACGTGCGACAAGTACAAAGAATTAGCGAATTAGAAAAAAAGCTTAAAGATGAGACTATAATTTTAGCTCCACAGAAAAAGTTAAATATAATAAGTCGTCAAAATGTTGTCGTACTAGATGAACTATGTTTTGAAATAAAAAAACTTCACATTATTATTAATGATCCACTTCAAAGTGAAAAATATAATATTTTTAATGATTTAATTTATGCTTTAAATCAACCAAATTTTATAATTGGACAATGTATTGGCACTCAAAGCCTTCAAAATATTTTTAAATATGCTCAAAATGAGCTGATCAAGAAGGGACTGATTACAACTCAAGTTGTCGTCAATCCACAAGATTTGACTCAAGGTCATTTAGTTTTAAATATTCACATCGGTCGAATTAATCAAATAATCTCCAAAGATCAATCGATATCTAAAAGAGAAATATGGAGTGCTTTGCCATTTAAAAAAAATGAAATCTTAAATTTAAAAAAGATCGATCAAGGTTTAGAAAATTTAAAACGAGTCACTAATCGCGATGTTGATATCAAAATAGAGCCAGCAGTATCTGATGATGGTACAGAAATGATTGGCTATAGCGATCTTATCTTGACCTCTAGGCCTTATAAAAAAATTGGATTGAATTTGAATGTTGATAATTCAGGTTCTAAAAATACAGGAGAATATATTGGATCTTTGGGTATAACACTCAATAATCCATTAGGTTTGAATGATGTCCTTAATGTCAATTTGAGCCACTCCTTAGATAACTGGGATAAAAATTTTAATGAAAGCTTTTATGCAAACTACTCTTTTCCATTAAAAAATTATGAACTATCTGCTACTTACAATGAATATAATTATGAACAACAAGTAGCGGGTTTCGATAAACCTATTTTATATAGTGGTAAAACCAAACAAAGTAATCTCTCTCTTTCACGCATGATCAGTCGTGGTGCACATCATAAAACCAATTTTTATACCAAGGGTTACCATAAAGAAAATCAAAATTTTATTCAAAACCTAGAAGTAGGTGTTCAACGCAGAGAAACGGCCGGATGGAATGCTGGCCTTCAACATCGACAATATCTAGGCAATGCACTCGTTGATTTAAAAATTGATTATCGACGCGGTACAGGCGCACTAGGAGCGCAAGCAGCGCCAGAAGAAAAAATCGTTGATATTTATAACAACCCATTACCTGTTGAGGGTTACGCACGCGCTCCAATTTGGAGTGCTGATATTCGTTACTCTCAACCCTTTACTATCTTAGACCATCCTGTTCAATACCGATTAAATTGGCGAGGACAAGTTGCACCTAAAATTCTAGTTCCCCAAGACCGCTTTTATATTGGTGGACGATATAGTGTTCGAGGTTTTGATGATGTGCTGATGTTGTCAGGAGATAACGGTCATTACGTACAACAAGAATTGAGTTGGAATACCTCTTATATTCCTTCCACACAATTTTATGCAGGCATAGATCAGGGTTGGGTAAATGGTCGTAATAGTTATTCTGGAAAGCGCCATTTAATAGGTAGCGTATTGGGTCTTAGAAGTTATTTCAAAGGCATCTATTTAGATGCCTTTGTGGGTCATGGTCTGGAAGCACCTGAGATTATAAAAAAAGAGTGGGTTACAGGCTTTAGCTTAAATTTTTCATATTAATCAAAAAATACTTAGGATTTTAAAAAAATGAATAAAAATCGTTATCGCGTAATTTTCAGCAAATCAAAAAATATGTTTATTGCTGTTGCTGAAAATATTAAAAGTCAAACAAAAGCAGCAGGACAAAGCACCAATTCAAATCAAATAAATGCTTCTAGTGAAATACATGATTCAAAATCATTTCATCAATTATGGCAAGTCAAAAGTATTGTCGCTTCGATAAGCTTATTTATGATGTTTTCCCCTGTATATGCACAAATACAGGCAGATCCTGCTGCATCGGCTCACCAAAGAGCCGTTATAGGTGTAGGAAAAAATCAACAAGGTCAAAATGTACCTGTCATTAATATTCAAACCCCAAAAAATGGTGTTTCTCACAACGTTTATAATCGGTTTGATGTATTACAACCTGGTGTTGTGTTGAATAACAGCCGTAATGGCGCAGGTTCAGTTATTGTTGGAAAAGTTGAAGCTAATCCATATCTGCAAACAGGTGAAGCTCGTGTCATTTTAAATGAAGTAAATTCTGCTGCTGCTTCTCGTTTTGAAGGGAATTTAGAAGTTGCAGGACAACGCGCAGATGTGATAATTGCCAATCCATCGGGAATTAATATTCAAGGCGGTGGTTTTATTAATGCCAATCAAGCCATTTTTACGACAGGAAAACCACAACTAAATGAAGATGGAAGTATTAAACAGTTTGTCATTGGTCAAGGTAAAATCAATGTTAATGCAACTGAAAATAGCTTAGGTCTTGGTGGTAATAACAATAATGCAGATTATGTCGATATCTATGCAAAAGCAGTAGAGCTGAATGCTCAACTACATGCCAATCAAGATCTTCAGGTGATTACGGGTTCAAATAATATTAGTGATAATTTAAGCGAAATTAAATCGAATAATCCTGAGAGTACGAGCCCTACTTTTGCATTAGATGTCAAAGCATTGGGTGGAATGTATGCGAACAATATTTTTATTGTCGGTACTGAAAAAGGCCTAGGGGTAAGTAACGCAGGAACGATTCAATCGCTTCAGAATTTGGTCATTACCAGTTCAGGTAAAATTGAAAATAAAGGGACGATAAAGAATACCAATCCTCAAAATAGTTTATTAAGTATCAATACACTTGAGGCTGCCGATATTGTTAACAAAGGCTCTATTATTGCAAATAATAATATCCTATTAAATTCAAGCAATAATTTTTTAATGAATGGTGGTTATATTGAAAAAAGCAATAAAAATAGTGAAGGAGATATTTATATAAATTCAGAAAAAAATACAGAATTAACAAAAAAATCAAAAATAGAAAATATATCTGGCAATACCTATATTAATTCAGGAGATGTTTTTATCAATGGTGAATCAATCATTAAAAGTAATAAAAATTTAGAACTCATCTCAAATAAAGACATTAAAATTCAGAACAATAGTACTATACATGGATCCAATGGGTTATATCTAAGTTCTCAAAATAAATCTGAAATTTTAGATAGCAACCTATCAACAATAAACAACAATATTGATATTTTTAGTTTTGATAATGAAAATGAAAAATGGATACCTTTAAAATTTAATATAAAGAGTGAAGCTGGCTCAACATTAAGAATAAGAGATTCGGAAGATAATATATTTTATACTGGCATAATAGATAAAAGTGGAGCATCACCTGTAGAGTTTAATTCTGAATCTCCTTACTTTATTATTAATACTATAGATCAAGCTGGAAATATTTCAAAAGATTTTAGAGTTGAAAATAACAGATTGCAAACAGATACAATACTTAAAGGAGTTAGAGTTAGTGCAAATAATGCGAATTTAAATGTATATAGCAAAGGTGTATTAAAAATAGAAGATCTAGATTTAAATAGTAACTCAACATCTTTAAAAAATTTAAATGTTGAAGCATTAAAAAAAATAATTTGGGATAGTACGGTTGATTCTACTATTTCAGGGGGTGTTAGTTTAAGGTCGGATAGTGGGATTAATATTAATAGCGGAGGTTTTGATGTGGGAGATAATTTCGATATTCATGGTAAAAATTTAAAATTGAATAGTAAAATTCAATCTAAAAATGATATAAATATTGTATCCTTAAAAGGTGATATCAAATCTGAAAATCTAGATATAGATTCAACGCAGGGGAAAGTTTCCATAATAGCACAAGGGCACGTAGATTTTGGAGAATCTAGTTTTAGTGATTCTAATGTCACGCCAATTAAAATTAATGCTAACAAGGATATCATTATTGCATCAACTGAGTCTAAAATTGATTTAAGTTCAACTGAATTAAAGTCTAAAGAAGGAAATATTAAAATACAAAGTAACGGTAATACGAATCTTAATAAAATTAATATTAAATCAAAGGGAAATATAGAATTATTCTCTCCAGAAAACTTGAAATTTCAGGAGGTTATTATTGATTCGCAGCAGCACGTCGCTCTAAAATCAAAAAAAAATATTACATTTGAAAGCCCTATAGTACTTAGTGAGCCTAATAATCAATTTGATTTGAAAAAAAATAAAATAACATCCCCTGGAATTATCTCAATCATTAGTGATAAAAGTATAAATGCCCTAGATTTAGAAACTATAGGAGGTGCTGTTTTAGTTGAAGTTGGGGAATCATTTAATGTTCCTTATAAAGTAGTATTGAATTCTACTGGTAGTAATTTCTTAAAAAATGATTTAAATTTGAATAGTGCTAATGGTGATTTGGCTATTCAAAGTAATAATACGCTAATAATAGATCCCAAAAAACACCAATTAAGTGCGGTTGGTGACATTGAAATTATTTCAAAAAATGGTGAGTTAAAATTTATAGGTTATGGTGGAGATAATGGAAGCGGTTCCGAGAAAGTGGTTGATTTAAAAACAGAAAATGGTAGTATTACCCTGCAAGGTGAGAAAATAGAAATTCAGGGGAGTAAATTTAATTCATTAGGAGATATATCTATATTGTCAACAAGAAATGATTTGATTGTTTCAGGTGTTAGAAATAATATAAAAGGTAGTATAAATATTATTGAAAATATACTTCAAAAAATAAAAATAAAAGATCAAGAGTTATCTAATTCACCAGGTTATAAAGATTTTGTAGAAAAATTTAATGCTATTGCTTTTCAGTATCTTCAGGATGGTTCTGAAAATATAAAAACTCCAACTGAGTTAGAGGAGTATATAAATGATGGATTGTATAAACTGAATAATTATATTTTGTTAAATTATCCAGATTTTGTATATGAAAATACTAAAAATTCTTCTGAAAAAAATTATTATAAAGATGTTTTGAATAATTTAAATAGTGGTAATTTTACTGGCGTACAAAATTTAGGATCAATATTGCTAAGCCGAAAGGGCGATATTAAGTTAATATCTAATCAAGGGGTAGCCATAAGTGGATCCGAATTAAACTCATTTAATGGTTATATTGATATTGAGGCTAAGGGTGTTCTAGAGGATTTTGAACATGAAATAAGCGGTAAGTATAATAATAATTTAAGTAGCGTTAAACAAGGGAAATTGAAGTCTAGTATTATTATTGATTCTCTATATGATTACTATGAACAAGGTCTACTTTCAGATGATAACTACCTTTGGTTCAGTCCATTAAGGAACTCATACATTAATGGGAATAATGGAATATTTATTAAAACTAAAGGTGATAGTTTTAATAATAATTTAATATTACAAGGTGCTTTACTATCATCATATAATGGAGATGTGAACATCGAAAGTAATAAAAATATCATATTTGATGTAGCGGTAAAGCATAAATATGATAAAAGTAAAAAAATTGAAACAAAAAGAAAATGGTATGGAAAGAAAACAGTAACTACAACACTTAATACAAGTGAGAAATCTCAAGGAGATTCAGTTAACATTTATGCAAATAATATTAATATTTTGAGTTCTGGAGTCAACACAGAAAATTTACCAGTAACTGAAAGAAATAGTATTGATTTCTACTCAACTGTACTGTCTAATATTTCACTAAATAATAATGCTAAAAAAATAAACATACGGGCTAGTGGAGATATTAATTTTTTAACAGCAAATGATATTTCACTTACTACTAATGATATTACTAAGAAAAGCTCATTCGTAGGCATTAAATATAATGATTCTAAAGTAACTAGAACAAGTAATATAATTTCTGAAGTGCCATCTTATTTAGAAGCAAATTATATTGGCGTTAAATCCGGTTTTGATACACGCCTTGTAGGAACAGAATTTCAATATCTTGATGGTGCTGTTATTGAAGCGGGTAAAAAAATTATTTTAGAAGGTGCTTCAACTAGAATCGAGGAGACACTTAAAAAAGAAAGTAACTCAGTTGTTTGGCAATCAATGCAAGACAAAGGCTCAATCACAGAAACCGCAAAACTTCCTAGTTTTAATGGACCGACTCCTTCAACCTTTAAAGCAGAAGGTGGTATGGAAGTACAGATTCCAATTGGAGAAAAAGATCAACATAAGGTTCAAATTAAAGAAGAAATTATCAAACTTGCAAATAAACCTGGTAATGAATATTTAAACGAGCTGGTTAAAAGAGATGATGTTAACTGGAATAAGGTAATTCTAACTCAACAAGAATGGGATTATAAGTCTCAAGGTCTAACCGGACCTGGGGCTGCTCTTGTTGTGTTAATTGTCGCATCTTTAACCTCTGGTGCAGGAACAGCAGCAGCTAGTACATTTGGAGGTGGTGCAGCAACAAAAGCTGCAGTAGCAACCATAGCTTCACAAACGAGCGTAAGCCTTATCAATAATGGTGGGGATATAAGTAAAACCTTAAAAGATCTTGGTAGTAATGAATCTATTAAAGGATTAGTTACATCCGTTGTCACGGCTGGTTTACTAAGTGAAGTTGGAACTATATTAAATATAAAACCAAATCCTTTGTTGTTTTCTGATCGTTTAATTCAAAACTTCACCAACTCTATTGGCTCAACATTAGTTCAGACTGCTGTAAATGGTGGAGACTTAAAAGATAATCTTGAAAAAGCATTATTAGCAGGATTGGCAGGAGCATTACAGGGAGAATTAGCCCAAAACATTAAACCGTTAGAGGACGTTAATTATTTAGTTCATAAATTTGCTCATGCTGCCGCAGGTTGCATAGCTGGTGAAATTCAAAGAAGTTGTGAAGCAGGCGCTATGGGTGCTTTCGTAGGGGAAGTTACTGCAGATTTTGTGCCGAGAAATAAAGAAATTAAAGATATGTCAAGGCAAGAAAGAAATGAGTATAACAAGAAAGTAATAGATACTACAAAATTAATAGCTGGAATTGTATCAGCATATTCAGGCTACGATGTAAATATTGCTGCCAACTCAGCAGAAACTGCTGTCAAAAACAATTTTTTATATCCAAAACAAAAAACAATATATGAGCTGGAATATGTCGGTTGTAGCTTGAAAAGTGACTCTGAGGCATGCCGTGATAATCTTGTGCAAGAATATATGACTCTATCAAAACAAAATGATCAAACATTAATTGATACCTGTACTAATAACTCCTTGTACTCAGCATGTAATTCAATGATAAAGGTGGCTTTAGACTATTCTAGTAGCGACTTTTGGTATTCTAAAGCTCCAACAACATCAACGGCACTAAATAAATTAAAAATAGATCAGATACGTACAAGAGATTTCATACTTTCTAAAATTATCGAAAGTCCTGATTCATTTTATAAAGCAGTCAATGATATAGATACAAGGGCTGATTTTTTTAGTGCAATGTACCTAAAAACAGGAGCGAAGTGGTTCCTTGCCGCAGAACAAGTTTCAAGAAACGATTTATCTGGATTGATGTTTAATTTGGGAGCGGAATATGATCGTACATTGCAGACCGTGCTTGCTGCGTTTAAAAATGAATACGGTACGCAAACAACACTATCACAATGGAGATCTGAAGCAGGTGATGCCATTATGAAATTAGGGTATGAAGACTTTAAAAATGTTTATCAAAATTACCAAACAATAGATTTAAAGCAATGGAGTATCCAGCGTTTGGTAGATGAACAGGTTGCATTACAATCTATTCATGAAAAATATGTTTCTAAATTAGCACCTCCATTAAGATTAATTATGCAAGGTAAAGCAAAAATCGAGAATATTTTAAATGTCCAAGATCGAATAGATAAAGGATGTGTGGATATGGGCTATGAAGCCAAATGTGGGGTTTCAAAATGATGAGCGGTTTTAAAAACCCAGGAGACTTTTTACTCATTTTGGCATATTTTTTTATTTTTCAGTCTACATTGACTCTCTTTGGTTGGCAATTAAAAGAGAAAAGAGAAAAGATATTGAACTGGAATATTGTAATTGGCTCGCTTCCATTTGTACTCAGTATTGACTTGTTGTTTGATCACTATCAGAGTTCTTTTTTTGGGGAACTAACATTAATTCTCACTTATTTTTGTATATGTTTTGCTTTAAATATATTTTTTTGGATATTTAGTTTTTTATTTGAATTAAATCTACTTAAAATTAGATGGTATTTTTTTTCTTATATCAATGTTATAGGCGGTTGGATATTTTCAATATTAATTTAAATATTATCAGAAGTTTTGGCTTTGTTATATAAATCTTTTTATATGAATAAGGCTTTGTTGCACAAAGCTATTCTTAAGGCTTCTTCAGCCATATAATTTTCAAATGAAGAAGCCTACACACAAAATCTACCGCACAACCAATTGGCCCGCATATATCCGAGCACTCATTAATCGCGGAAATATTGCCATTTGGTTTGATCCTACTACGCAATGGTATGCTCTATCAAAAGGCAAACAAGGACGAAATAAAACCTACTCCGACGCAGCCATCCAATGCTGCTTAATGATTAAATCCTTATTTCGTCTGTCTTTACGTATGGTCACTGGCTTTGTGCAAAGTCTGATTAAACTTTGCGGATTAAATTGGACAGCGCCAGATTACAGTACGCTTTGTAGAAGACAAAAGTATATTGATATTGCAATCAGCTACCAAAAAAGTAGCTATGGGCTGCATCTACTCATGGACTCTACAGGCTTGAAGTTTCTAGGTGAGGGCGAATGGAAACGCAAGACATGGACCTGAATATCGTCGCCAATGGCGTATGCTACATATTGCTATAGATGCTGAAACTCTTCAAATACGTGCTATTCAGCTCACAACCAATAATATCAGTGATTCACAGGTACTTGGTGATTTACTTGATCAGATTCCACAAGATGAGCTGATTGACTCTGTTTATACCGATGGAGCTTATGACACCAAGTAATGCCGTCAGGCCATTGCAGATCGGCAAGCGCATGCGGTGATTCCACCTAGAAAAAATGCGAAACCATGGAAAGATACAAAGAGCAGCTCGCTAGAGCGAAATGAATTACTTCGAACAGTTAAACGTTTAGGTAGGACACTATGGAAAAAATGGTCAGGCTATCATCGCCGAAGTTTGGTTGAGACTAAAATGCACTGCATCAAATTATTAGGAGATAAACTCAGTGCAAGGAGCTTTGATAGCCAAGTCAATGAGGTTCATGCACGTGTAGCAGTCCTCAACAGATTTACGGAATTAGGTCGACCACTTACCCAAGTTACGCCTTAAATTTGGCTCAATTAGGGGCGCTTTGCCTTTCAAATCTTTGTGCAACAAAGCCAATCTAAACTTTAATGTTCATTTAAAGAGAATATTCGCTCTTTAAGCCCTTTTAAAATAAACTTAGCTGCTTGAGTTTGACTCTGGATAAAACCATTATATTTTGGCAAATCATCAGCTACATCTTGCACACGACGATGGTAAAAAATATGCATATTTTCAGGGGGAACTTGCGAGAAGTTTTTTAAGTTCCATTTAGGAATAAATACCAACTGATCTAATATTCCAAATTCAATAGAAGGGGACTGACATTGTTTGCATATCCCACGACGGATATTGGGTGGTGACTTCAAACGTTTAAAAGTAGTCTGTTTAATATTTAAATCACAAACATCTTGTTTCAAGAATACTAAAACATCTGAAAATGCCTTACTTGTATATTCTTGGCAAACTTGGCAGTGACAAATAAAATGTGCGATGGGCGCATGAGAAAAGCGAAAAGTATTTGCGCCACAAGAACAACTTGCTTCAACATTGAAAGGCATGTGATTTAAATTTGACATAAAACTTCCTTGTTTAAGATCTATTCATAGATGAAATTAAAATTTTAAAGTTCGATTGAGTATCACGCAGGATGAATAAGGGACTCTGATCAAGTTTGAGCCCCATAGTAAAAAAATCGCTGAGCACTTATGTCGTATAGAACCTAAAGATTATCTAAAGTGCACTGATATCAGATCCGGTCTTTTTGGGGTCGACCAAAATTTTAGCGTGTTGTTCAGGATCACCTAAGGCCTGACAAGCATCTTTGACTCCTGCAAGACCTACAACGCCCGTTATCAGAGGAGAACAATCAATTTGACCTTCAGCGATCATATGGAGCGCATCTCTGAACTCAAGTGGCGTATAACCAATCACAAACTGGATTTCGATTTCTTTGTTTAAAGCCAAAGCGGGTTCGATGCTGTCGGATTGCATACATACACCCACACCGATAATTTTAGAAAATAATGGCGCACCGTTAATAATCTGTTGAAGGATGCCTGGCATCCCGACACACTCAAAAATCACAGGACGTTTGGGTAAAGCACCTAATTTGTCAGCCACACGCCACGCATGCCACCATGGAATATGCATAGACTGTATCTTTTCAAAAATACCGATTCCATAGTTAATCGCTTCAGAAGCATCACCCAATAAACCGTATTCTTTCCAACTCTCAAAAGGCGATGATTGTTTAGGATCAATGACGACATCTGCACCACAAAGTTGAGCCAGCCTACGGCGATTTGGTGAAAAGTCACTGGCAATAATTTTTTTCACACCAATCGCTTTGAGCATTAAAATGACACCTAAGCCTACTGGACCACAACCAATAACAATTGCGGGTTCTGATTTCTTTATTCTGCTCCGACGTACTGCATGTAAAGCTACCGCCATTGGCTCGGTCATTGCCGCAAGATCGGGATGTAATCCATTTGGCACCGCAAACATGAGTTGAGATTGCACCAAGATTTGTTCGGCATAACCACCAGAAGCTTGAGGGGAAAGACCAGTCGCTTGATAACCCCACTGATCAACTTTCAATAGTGGCATCGCACAAACTAAGGTATCTGTTTTAAATTTTTTTCTAGTTTTAGGACCATAATCTAGAACACGACCGCAAAATTCATGCCCCATGACAAAACGGTCTGTTGACTTTGCAACACCTTTTAGACCCACTTTAGCCGTAAGTTCATGCATGTGGTCACAACTATGTTGCATATGTAAATCACTGCCACAAATACCACATCGCACAACTTCTAATAAAGTTTGTCCTTGTGATGGTGTTAGATGGCTGACATCTTCAAGTGTTAATTCATTTTGATGACATACAACTGCTTTCATTCTTGTTCACGAATATTTTTTATAATGATAGTGAACAGTGTGTGTGATTACGCACAAGAGATACACAGCTTTAGAGGACTGAATGATGACTGCAGAGGCTAAATTAGTGAAAAAGCCTCCATTTATAGAGGCTTAACATGCATATTTTATGAGTTAGCTTAGTTGGGTTCGATGATAACGTTGATCCACTAGCGTGAATAGTGCTGTACAACTGACCAAGATTAATCCTACGATACACGCCATTGCCCATCCACCATGATCCCAAGCATAAATTCCTAGCGCGGAACCACTTGCGCCACCAATAAAATAGCTGGTCATATAAAGTGAATTTACACGAGATTTAGCATCCGGTCTTAAATTAAAAATCACATTCTGGTTGCTACTATGCACCAATGCTAGACCGAGATTCATCAGTCCAAAACCGATGATATAGCAACTTAAATAGAATGCACCTAAATAAAGGAATATCCATGCGCTACCTAGGATTAAAATGCCAAACCAAGTGATTTGTTTGACGTAACCACGATCGGCGATCTTACCAATTTTCTTGGTGGACAAGGCGCCAAATACGCCAACCAAAGTGACTAAACCCACCATGACATCTTCAAGAGAAAAAGAGGATTTAAGTAAAATAGAAATGGTCGAGAAGAGGATGCTCATCGTTGCAAATGCAAAGGCACCAATGATAGAGCGATAGATTAAACGAGGCTCTTCTTTAAGTAGCAACCCCATGGATTTAAATACAGCAAAATAACTAATTTTAGAGCTAGGAATATAAGGCAGACGAATATTAAGTACCACAGCGACCATTAACATCAAAATTCCACTGACGATATAAATGAGCTGCCAATTAAATAAGTTGGATAACAAACCAGCTAAACTGGTCGAAATCAAAATACCCACCAATAATCCGCTCATCAGTAACCCGACAACTTCGCCTGTTCGTTCTGGTCGAACCGCCATCGTGGCAAACGGAATCAAAATTTGTGCTGCAACCGAGAAAAGCCCAGTGATAATTGTGCCAGCCCATAACATATAAAGGTTGAGCGAAAAAGCACAAATAAATAATCCCACTGCTGCAAAGAACATTAAAAATGGGATTAATTTCGTTTTATTGAGAATATCACCAAGTGGTACGATAAAAAGCAGTCCGACAGCATAAGAGACTTGAGCCAAAGTGACAGTTAATGCCACATCTGTTGCAGGGGCATTAAAGTAAAGTTGAACAGAGTGAATTAAGGGCTGCGAATAATAATTAGCGCCTGCACAAATACCACAAGCAATGGCCATCAACCAAAGTAAAGCAGTGTCATTCGTGATGTCTTTTTTATTTAAATTGTCAAGATCGTTATACATGAATAAATGGCTCAGAGGATGAGGAGCAGTAAGCTGTGGCCTCGATTTCAATTTGCATGGCGTCTAATGCCAAGCGAGACACAGGGATTAGTGTGCATGCTGGGAAATTTTGATCTTTCCATATTGTATTCATTTTCAGATTTAACAGGTGATGTTTTTGTTGGTCAAAATTGACAATCAATACGCTTAGAACAGCAATGTTATAAAAGTCGATATGTGCATAGCTGAGAGCAATTTTGAGATTTTCGAAGACTTGGTTGAGTTGTTCTGCATAATCAGTGGAATAATGTCCGTCGGCATTTTCACCACCTTGACCTGATATATGAACGACTGTGTTGAAGTGTTTGACCTCACAGATGTGGCTATATGCAAATTGCCTTGGGGAATAAAGCTGAGGCGGATTTTTAGTGGTTAAACTAAACGTTGGCTTATTTGGTTTTGTCATTCTATCTTCTCTGGATTAAGCTTAGAAAAGAATTATGAAAGCTCAACTTAACTTGAGGTCAAGAGCATGGAAGAACAAAAATTACAACAGTGGCTCAGTATAGGCGCGTTAGCTGCTCGAAGTGGTGTATCGGTCGCAGCACTCAGATTTTATGAAGACAAAGCACTTATTTGGAGTGTGCGGACGGAAGGAAATCAACGGCGATATCCTCGATATATGCTGAGGAGGATTGCCATCATCAAAGTGGCACAGCAGGTAGGGATTTCACTCTCTGAAGTGAAGCAAGCATTTAACATACTCCCTAAGAATAAAACCGCGACTAAATCAGATTGGACCGCATTATCAAGTGCGTGGCAGAAAATTTTAGATCAAAAAATTTTAAATATGCTTCAACTTCGTCAACAACTGGATTGGTGCATTGGTTGTGGGTGCTTATCTTTAACTGAATGCCCACTAAGAAATGAAAATGATCAAATGGGGTCTACATCGTCGGGTTCCCACTTTGTTCCACTCGACATTAAATTTGACGATGATCAAGGGAAAATAGAAATTCACTATGAAGACTAAGTTTCATCGTGAAGCATTATTTTGAAATTTGAACTGTGAGGTTAATGTTGTCTTTATTTCAGTTTAGTTTTGGAAAGCGTAATCATCATCACACCCAATATATTCAGCGCACAACCAAACCATTGAATCATATTCATTGATTCCCCTAAAAAGATAGTTGCCAATATAATGGTCAGAATTGGACCAAGTGAACCAATCATGGCTGTTTGAGAAGCACCTAAACGAGCAATACTTTGCGCAATGAGAATAGTTGGAATCACCGTTACCCCAATGCCTAATGCAACACCATATCCGATTACTTCCATGGGTTGTTCAAGGATATTGGATACAGGGCTTGGCTGAGCAATAAAATAGTGAAGAATCGTCCCTAAGCAGGCGATAGACATCGCTAAGCCCGTAAAATTCCACGATCCAAATTTTTGAATTAATTTTGGAGTCATCAATAGATAACTCGCAAAGCAAATCGCGCTTGCGAAAACTAAACTCACACCTAGCCAAAAATTACTTTCATGAGGCACATTGCTTTGTTCTTGGAGCATCACCATAAGCGTGCCGCCATAACTTAGTCCAATTGCAAAAATAGTCTTCAGTGAAAGAGGATGTTTGAAAATTACACTTGATGCAATTACTGTCATGGTAGGATATAGAAATAGGATAATACGCTCCAAAGAGGCACTGATGTACATCAGACTCATAAAATCGAGCCAACTTGAAAAATAATATCCAATCAAACCAGCAACGAGGAGTAGGGCCCAATCCTGCGCTGAAAATCCACGATTACGGTGTCGGTTCAACCAACAAATAAAAAGAAAAACGGGTAAGGCACTGAGCATCCTTAAGGCAACCAGCAATGTTGCATCAACATCTTCAGAAACTGCATAAGCTTGTTTGATTAAGATCGCTTTACTACTAAACAAGAATGCTGCCAACAGCGCACATAAACTCCCTAACTGAGTGGGAGTCAGCTTAAGTACCATAAATGTTAAAAATCAATTTTTAAGTAATGGAAGTATAAGCCAATCTTCATTGTAAGCTCTAAAATTCAATCTCTAATTTTCGCTAAATCACCTACCTAGCGACATAAGGCGTTTTGATTTTTTGTTTAAATGCATCATTGTGGTGCGTAATATGAAAAAAACAGTGGTCTATCAACCCAAAAAATACATCAAAAAAATATTTCAAATTTTTTTTGCACGGTTTGTAAGCATTCTTTTCAAGAATCTGTCATCTTGTATTTCATGTTCAGCCAAAATCTAAGCCCAATGTGTAAACCTAGATTTATCTAAATTTTGTCTTATTTATAATTTTTAAGAATATCGTGAGAATTTGAATCGATTAGTCTGATTTTTTGTCAATTCGGCAAATTGAAATTTATGAGAATGAAAGAAGCAACTAAAAATGTGACATGCACGGCGCTTTAACACAATCAAAAGGGATAAAAAGAAAGCTAAAAAATGTCAGAATGATCAAAGCTTAATAAAGTCAAGCTCCCTATACTGACGATAAATTAGAAAAAAGTTTCTTTTTTGTTAAAAAATGGATCGAAAATTAAACGAAACTGGAACTATTTTTTATGAAAATGATAGATCAAGTACCATGAAATTTTGTGATGATCGTGAATCATGAGTTCAAAATGAGGGTATTTATTAAATAAATATTGGGTGGTAATTTAAAAAAGTTCAATTAGAATCCAAAAAATTCACATGAATACATCCAGGGGTATATCGCAGGAATGCGATATCTACTTTAAGAAAAATTAGCTTGAGGAATGCTCATGCAGATCGGAATCCCTACCGAAACTGTAGTTGGTGAAAGTCGTGTAGCTGCGACACCAGAAACAGTAAAGAAGTTAATTGGTGCTGGTCACAGTGTCGTTATCCAACGTAATGCAGGTGTTAAAGCTGCTTATATTGATAGTGCCTATGAACAGGTTGGTGCAAAAATTGTTGATGATGCTTATACCGGCAGTCAATTGGTTTTAAAAGTTCGCGCACCTAAAGGCGAAGAAATACAAAAATTAGCCCCAAACACCACAGTGGTTGCGATGTTTGATCCGTACCGTAATACGGAACTTGATCAATTCGCTGCTCAGCAAGTGTCTGCATTTGCACTTGAGTTATTACCACGTACGTTATCTCGTGCCCAAAATATGGACGTTTTGTCATCACAAGCAAACTTGGCAGGTTATAAATCTGTGCTTCTTGCGGCGGCAGAGTACCAACGTATGTTCCCAATGTTAATGACAGCGGCGGGTACGGTTAAACCAGCTCGTGTAGTCATTATGGGTGTTGGTGTAGCAGGCTTACAAGCGATTGCAACAGCCAAACGTTTAGGTGCTATTGTTGAAGCGACAGACTTACGTCCAACAGCCAAAGATCAAGTTGAATCTTTAGGCGGTAAATGGTTAGACGTACCAATGTCAGCAGAAGAGCAAGCGCGTGCCGATGAAGCTGCAAAAAATGGTTATGGTTGGATGCCTGGTGAACAATATATTAAAGACCAAGCTGCAATTGTAGACAAAGCGGTATCGAATGCTGACATCGTGATCACGACGGCGCTTTTACCAGGTCGTGATGCACCGCGCTTAATTAAAGCTGAAACAGTTGCCAAAATGAAACCAGGTTCAGTCATCCTCGATATGGCAGTTGAAACTGGCGGTAACGTTGAAGGCTCAAAATGCGGTGAAACTGTTGTGACTGATAATGGCGTGAAAATTTTGGGTATTCCAAATATTCCAGCGACCGTTTCTACAGAAGCTTCAGCGCTATATGCACGTAACGTTTATAACTTTGTTGAAACGCTTTTTGATCAAGATAAAAACTACAGCATTAATCAAGAAGATGAAATCCAAAAAGCATTGCTTGTCACTCATGGTGGTCAAGTGCTGTTGAAGCGTGGTTAAGGAGACTGATCATGGTTGAAACTATTACAATTTTTGTCCTCGCAATCTTCGTAGGTTATTACGTTGTTTGGGGAGTGACACCTGCGCTTCATACGCCGCTGATGGCCGTAACGAATGCATTGTCTTCAATTATTATTGTCGGTGCGATGATCCAAACTGTTGGTCTACCTGTTATGGGTGTTGAGGGGGCTGTTGATTTTCAAACCATCAATGTGGTGAGTGTATTAGGTGCGATCGCTGTTTTCTTAGCAAGCATTAATATTTTCGGTGGCTTCGCTGTAACCGCTCGTATGCTTGAAATGTTTAAGCCAAAGCAAAAGAAAAAAGAGGGTTAATACATGGAATTTATTCGTGAGTATGCGGATTGGTTTTACCTAATCGGTGCCGTTCTTTTTATCTTAACTTTGCGTGGCTTGTCTGGTCCTAAGACAGCAATTGCAGGTAACCGTTACGGTATGATTGCAATGGCAATCGCCGTGTTAACAACTTTCTTTGTTGCTGATAATCCTGTGGTATGGATGATTGTCGGTGCAATGGTATTGGGTGCGATTGTTGGTATTGCTCGAGCTCGTACAGTGCCTATGACACAAATGCCAGAAACAGTTGCTCTCATGCACTCACTCGTGGGTCTTGCTGCAGTGTTGATTGCGATCGCTGCAATTATTCACAACAACAAGCTTGTCGAGCTTGGGCCAGACTTACTGGCTGCAAATGGTGTGAACTTCCATGAAATGAGTCGCGTACATTTATTCGAATTATTCGTAGGATGTTTCGTTGGTGCCATTACATTCACTGCATCGGTATTTGCTTATGGTAAATTGGCGGCAAAGAAATGGGCAAAAACGATTTCAGGTGCATGGGTTAAACCTGTTCAAGCTTTGATTTTTATTGCTATGCTAGCAGCAGGGATTCACTTCTTCTTGACGGGTAACATGACCTCGTTCTGGGCAATGACAGCACTTGCTTTAGCCTTTGGTTGGATATGGATTGCGCCTGTTGGTGGTGGTGATATGCCAGTTGTGGTGTCTTTGCTTAACTCATTCTCTGGATGGGCGGCAGCAGGGATTGGTTTTACGCTTGAAAACAACATGTTAATTGTTGCAGGTTCGCTTGTAGGTTCGTCAGGTGCAATTCTGTCTTATATTATGTGTAAAGCAATGAACCGTTCAATCATCAACGTATTGTTTGGTGGTGCAATGGGTGGTGCTGCAGCACCGACAGCAGCAGCTGGTGCAGCAGTTCAACGCAACTACCGTTCTGGTTCTGCTGACGATGCTGGTTTCTTAATGTCAAATGCAGACAGTGTTGTAATTGTACCGGGTTATGGTATGGCGCAAGGTCGTGCTCAAAATGCGGTGAAAGAGCTTGCAAATTTATTGAAAGAGCAAGGTGTAACTGTACGTTTTGCGATTCACCCAGTGGCAGGTCGTATGCCTGGTCACATGAACGTCCTTTTAGCTGAAGCAGATGTTCCGTACGAAGACATCTTAGAGATGGATGAGATTAACTCAGACTTCCCAGCAACAGATGTGGTGTTGGTCATCGGTGCGAATGACGTCGTTAACCCTGCAGCGAAAGATGATCCAAACTCGCCAATTTATGGTATGCCTATTCTTGAAGCACATAAAGCTCGTACCATTATGGTGATCA
Source organism: Acinetobacter sp. ANC_7654 (assembly GCF_056779855.1). Classification (NCBI taxonomy): domain Bacteria; kingdom Pseudomonadati; phylum Pseudomonadota; class Gammaproteobacteria; order Moraxellales; family Moraxellaceae; genus Acinetobacter; species Acinetobacter sp. ANC_7654. The sequence continues at coordinate 113,508 of NZ_JBWYIR010000007.1, forward strand.
AGCGCTCTATGGCGACAGGTTATGCGGGTCTTGATAATGACTTGTTCTATAACGACAAAACAATGATGATCTTTGGTGATGCGAAGAAAGTTGTTGAAGATATGACGAAAGCCATTAATGGTACAGGTCACTAATTTATAGACTGTTTTAAAAAAACCACCTTCGGGTGGTTTTTTTATTTTTCATGTGTAGGTTTTCGCCACATTCCCCAAATTTCAGGTGCATCGTAGGGCAGATCCCGAAGGTGAAAGATCACTTCAAATCCATAATGACGATAGAGTCCAACATTGCTTGGTGTTGCAGTTTCTAAATAACATGGGATACCGTGTTGATCGCTCTTGGTGAGAATAGGTGTTAAGACTTTGCTGGCTAAGCCTTGTCCTTGGTGGTCAGGACTTACACCTATGAGTTGTAAATAATAATGCGCCTCACTGGGATGATGTTTCTGCACCAGATTAATGATGTGAATAAATTTCACCAGTTGTCTTAAACCGATAATCTTCGTTAATTGAGGGAGTAGTTTAACCTGCTGAATGAGGTTTAAATCCCACTGATTTGGCGGAATCCAAAGTGCAGCAACTGAGCGATCGGGATTGGTATAGACTTCATCATATGGTTGAGCGATATCTTTCAATTGAATACTAAAGAATTGCTCAAGTTTTTCATGTTTTTGTTGGAAACTCAGTTTTTCAGCTTGGATCGCCCAGTTGCAAAACTCTTCGTTCCAAAAGGATTGCATTAATGTTTCTACTAGTGCATCGTGATCTGTTCTTGTGGCTTTTATCATGGTCATATCAAGGTAAACCAAATTAGTGAGTTCTTTTTTGTTGGCTTTATTGTTATAAATTTAAACTGCACAGTATAAAAAAGCGACCAAGAAGGTCGCTTTAATATGTTTATGCTACAGAATCTGTAGTTGAAGCATTACGCCATAAGTTTTCTAGATCATAAAACTTACGTGCTGTAGGTAACATCAGATGTACTACAACAGTGCCAAGATCAACAAGGATCCATTCTGCATCGCTTTCGCCTTCAATACCGATAGGGCGAAAACCTGCTTTACGTGCTTCATCAGCGACGTTGTTTGCAAGCGCTTTCACGTGACGTGTAGAAGTACCTGAAGCAATGACAATTGCATCTGCAACATTGCTCACTTCGCTAACATCAATCGTTGTGATTTCTTTTGCTTTAACGTCAAGCAATGCTTCTTGAACAACTTTTAAGCAAGCTTGAACGTCTTGTTTTGGAGAATTCAAAGAGAGTTCGTGAGAATTAGAAGCGCCGGGCGATGGTTCTAAATTCATGAGAAGTGTATTTTCCTGACTATAACTCATCTTTCACTATAGCGCTTTCTGCTTGAAAATTCAAACTTTGAACAAATTTTATACTACAAGATTATGATATTAAAGAAGTTTATTTTTCCATTCGAAAGAATCTCTTGAATGAGATTGGGGGCGATATTCGGCTGCGACAAATCCTTCATACATGCAATTTGCAATGCATTCAAAAATAGCGGGATAATTAATTGTCCCTGTGTGTGGTTCATGTCGACCTGGTACATCTGCAAATTGGATATGCCCAATGTGTTGCATATTTTCTTTGAGTGACAGAATCAGGTCTTCTTGCATTCTAGCCATGTGATAGCAATCGAATTGCATTTTTAAAGCTGGATGATTGACGTCTTTCAGTAACTCTTTGGCTTGATGTATTGTTTGAATCATGAAATTTGGCATATCAAAGCCATTAATCATCTCAAAAACGGGTTGAATCCCATGCGCTGTGAGGATCTCGCTGACATATTTAAGATTTGAGACCAAGGTTTCATAGCAGACCTGATATTCAACATTATCTGGTTGCTTACCAGCCAAAATATTCACTCGAGGTATATTGAGTGAGCATGCATATTCAATCGCTAAGTCAACAGCTTGTTTAAATTCATCAGTTTTACTTGGGATACTTGCTAATCCGCATCCGCCTTGCATTAAATCTCCGGCAGGAACGTTGATGAGACACAAGCTAAGTTGATGTTCATTAAGTTCATGCTGAATTTGCTCAATACTCAGCTCATATGGAAATTGAATTTCTACATGTTGGAATCCATATTCAGCAGCTAGCGCAAAGCGTTCAATGAGTGGAACTTCTGTAAAGATCATCGATAAATTAACAGCGAGCTTCATATTGAATGCGACCTATTTATTGTTTTGTTCAACTTGCAGAATGACTGAGGCAAGGTCTGATTCAGAAAAGCCATTGGATTGATGCGCTTTCAATTGTTCTAAGGCTTGTTGAGCGACAGGAATATTAAGGTCAAATTGTCGAGCCAAACTCAAGGCGTTATTTAAATCTTTAGACAGGGTCTGAACTTTCCATTGCACAGGCTCAAACTCATGCGTTGCCATACGTGGTGTTAAAATTTGAAAAGGTTTAGAGTCGGCGAATCCACCTGCTAAGGCGGGTGCAAGCAGTTGAGTATCAACACCCGCCTGATCTGCTAAAGCAACAGCTTCTGCGATAAGTGTGCTATTTGCAGCAACGATCAGTTGATTACAAATTTTGGTGGCTTGTCCTGTTCCAGTTCCACCCATACAGGTTATACGCTGTGAAAGAACTTGATACATTGGTTGTAAAGATTCGATGATGCTCGATGGTCCGCCAGCAAAAATAACTAAACTGCCATTTTCAGCACCAGCTGTTCCACCTGACACAGGAGAATCTATCCAATGCGCTGATTTAGCAGTTGCACGTTGTGCAAGATTTTTAGTTTTATCCACAGATAGACTCGAGAAGTCCACAATAATCTGCTCGGGTTGAATCAGTGATTCAATTTGAGAAAAAACAGCCTCTACCGCATTGTCATCGGCTAAACAAGTTAGGATCAGATCAAATTGTGCTATCTCAGAGAGTTGAAGGGGATGTGCCCCAAGCTGGATTAACGGCTCACATGCGTTTGGACTTCGGTTCCAGACAGCAGTGTAAAACCCAGCCTGTATCAATCGAGTCGCCATTCTGCTACCCATTAAACCCATACCTAAGAACGCGATTTTAGTTTGACCGTTAATCATTATTGAAGCTAATCCCTGATCTAAGTTTGAAAACCAATTTATTTAAATTGACGTGGTAAAAATTCCAAATCTGGATTTTTATCTTTTTTACGCGCGATTTGACTGTTTTTGCCAAGGAGTAATTTGAGTTGCCAAATTTTCTCAAGACGAAGTGATTTTTTGGGTGCGTGTTCCATTGCATCTAAGACTTGTTTGACTGCGGCTAAGGCATCTGGTGAGCGTTGCAACATTTCTTCGGCAAGCTGTTGAGCTTTTTGCATCGGCTTGTCATCAACATGCGTGATCAATCCAATTACTTTGGCATATTCACCATCAAATACACGTGCTGTTAATGATAATTCTTTGGCTAGGTCGACTCCAATAATACCTTTGATTGAGCGCGTTAACCCCATATCTGGAACTAAGCCCCAACGGGTTTCCATGATCGACATTTGGGTATTGGGGTGAGCAATTCGAATATCAGCCGCTAAAGCCAATTGCATACCTGCACCGAAGCAATACCCGTCAATAGCTGCAATGACTGGAACAGGGAGTTCTTGCCAGATTAAAAAAGCTTTTTGAAATAGACTTTGACCAGGTTTAATGAGTTCCCATGCGGCATAAGCACGATTTTGTGGATTATTCAGGTCTGTTAAATCAATACCTGCACTAAATACGTTGGCTTCACCAGTGAGAATCACACAGCGGATAGTACGATCAGATTTAATTTTTTTTGCGACTTGCACCAACTCTTTCAAAAGTTGAAAGCTCATCGCGTTACGTTTGTCGGGACGATTCAGAAAAACCGTCGCAATTCCATTATTTTTTTCTACACGTATGACAGCCATTATTGTGACTCGAGTTTATTGTTTCTTGTTTTAAGCATAACATGTCCAAAATAGACTGTCGTGACAGTAGAGTCATCACGTATTGCCTAATACAGTGCGTTGATCGTCTATTAATGATTCAAAATAGACTCGGCTGCTTCTTTTACTTGTACAATCGCATCTTTTAATTCATCCAGCCGTTTCATCACATTTTCAATAAATTGCTCATCTGCTTTTCTACGCTCTTTACGCAGCGTTGAAACGAACTGTTCAAATTCACCTGTGATGCTTTGTAAATTCGGAGTGCCGACGTAGCGTGTTGCCCCATATAAACGGTGTAATACATGTTCGAGCTGCGGATAATCTTCAAGTTCGATGAGTTGTTCTATTTCAGCAAGTTCATTTGGGAAACTATCTACCAGCATCTTCAATAAATCTTGTGCTAAATCTTCTTTATTCGCTGCCAATTGAACGCACTGTTTCCAATCTAAAACCTGATGATCTAAGGTTTCGATACGTAAAGTTTTTTCTTGGGATTTAATTGGATGAATAAACTTATCACTGCTCCAATGGGTCAGAATTTGAATAATCTGATCCATTTGGATTGGTTTGGTGACATAGTCATCCATGCCGACTTTAAGTAATTTTTGTTTCTCATCTGCTAAAGCATGTGCTGTGAGTGCAATGATTGGTGTGTGACGTCCCTCGATGGTGGATTCTAACGATCTGATCGCACGAGTCGTATCGATGCCAGACATCACTGGCATTTGAATGTCCATAAATATCAGATCAAACGGCTTTTCATCATTTTGAATCTGTTGTTGTAAAATTTGTAGTGCCTCTTGTCCACTTTGCGCTTTAGTTGTTTGAACATTAATTTCGCCGAGCAAAGCTTCTAAAACGATTAAGTTTGGTAGATGATCGTCTACTGCAAGTACATGTAAATTAAGGGCTTTAAAGTTATCATGAGGTTCAACTTCAAATATTGGCTGATTTTCCAAGAGCTGAATTAATGATGAGCGGCTCAGAGGTTGATACAGTGGCCTCGCTTTGTATTCATTCAACATGTTGAGGTCGAGTGCCATCTGATAGCCATATACGGCTAAGTGACCTTGATAACGTCCGCGAATCTCTTTTAATAAAGCCTCTGGATCACCACTGTGATCTACAATCAACCACGTATTTTCAGGTTGATGTGTCAAACCGTTTAGACGGCTGAATAAATCTAGAATGGATTGAGCTTCTGTGTGTTCAACACCATAATTTTCTAAATAATGACGTAAAACATTCGCAGTTGCAGGGTGGGCTAAATAGGAGATGACACGCATGTCATGGAATTGCGGATGAATAATTTCATATTCATCAACCGCAAATTTCGCAGTAAACCAGAATGTTGAACCCTTTTCAGTTGGGGCGCGTTCTTGGTTATCTTCAAAGCCAATTTGGCCATGCATCAGATTAACCAATTGTTTTGAGATTGCTAACCCTAAACCTGTGCCACCAAATTGACGAGTAACGGAAGCATCGCCTTGAGAAAATGATTCAAATAACCGTTTACGATCTGTACCACTTAATCCAATACCACTATCTTGAACACTGAAATGCAATAGGCAATGTTCTAGATCGTCATGCTCCATGCGAACACGTACAATAATTTCACCATCAGGAGTGAATTTGATGGCATTTGAAATCAGGTTAGTCAAAATCTGTTTACAACGTAAAGCATCGCCAATCACATACTTTGGAATGTTATCGGCATAGTAGAAGGCCATATCGATATTTTTTTGGGCGGCTAATGGCGACAACATGTCCATAACATCGAAGATCGCTTCTTCTAAATCAAATGATGCGGTTTCTAATTCAAGTTTACCGGCATCAATTTTTGAAAAGTCTAAGACATCATTGATCAGTGCTAAAAGATGTGCAGAGGATTTGCGAATCGTTTGCAAATACAGGCTTTGATCATTGCTGAGATTCTCTTGGCGCAATAACAAGTGAATAAAACCATCGATACTATTCAGCGGGGTACGCAATTCATGACTGATATTGGCAAGAAAAACAGATTTTGCCTGATTGGATGAAATGGCCTGATCGCGTGCTTGTTTATAAGTAATATTTTGCACTTCAAGTGTATCAAGCGTACGTCTTAAATCGTCTTCGGTCTGCTCGGTATGTTCCTTCAGCTCTAAAAAGCTGAAATGTAGACGCTTCACGACATTCGCAATATCACGTTGGAGTAACCTTAACTCGCCAGTACTATTGATGACCATGTGTTGGTCGAGTGTGTCTGCATTGAGTCGCTGTAATTGCATACGTATTTCGTACATAGGCGCAATCCAACGTCGTGAATAAAAGTTCAAGCACAGTAATAAGAGTAAAAGTGTCAACAAACCCGTCGTGATCAGTACAATGAAAACACGATATTGAGAAATGGCTAGAGGTTGATTATCTAGCTCGATAACAAGCCATTTTTTACTTTGATCAGGCGTATTTAATGCTAAGCCATAAATATGATTATGTTGATCTTTAATCGGACCAAATGTTTGTACATTGGTCGGGAAGCTAGGCCAAGGTTTTTCATTGCGATAGCCTAACCCAAAATATGGTTTTTGTTGTTGGTCTAGGACTGCGACACTGAGTAAATATTTTTCATTAAACATCTTTTGTAAGATGCTTTTAGCGCGGTCTTGTTGCGCTTGTGAGGGATTTTTTTCTAGCGCAATAAGTAGGTTTTCTGTCGTGTATTTATAACGACTTAAAATTGCATTTGCGGCAAAGCGTTGTTCTGATTTTGCAGAATTGGAGGTTTCTGTGAGCACCAGTGCAGAGCCGACGCTTGCCAGTACTGCAATGGGGACAAAAATAAGGGCAATCAATTGCCCATAAGCATGGTTTAGTTTTAAGCGATTGAAGATTTTTTTATTCAAATTCGACATGTGCAGAGTGACTCATTCCCCATGTTAGGCATATTAGCACGCTTTAAAAAATGATGGTGCTTTAATCACCCTCATTAAAAAGCCTTTGAAATTGATGCAGTGAGATACTTTTTTTCATACAATACCTGCACCTCAATATAGGTGCAAATAATGAGTAATACACAAGTAGATTTTCAATCAGACGATTTTTTATTAGACCACTATGTGGGTAAAACCCCATTGGTTAGGTTACAGCGTCTGGCAAGTCATACTCAAGCGACTGTATTGGCAAAACTGGAAGGTAATAATCCAGCGGGCTCTGTCAAAGATCGCCCAGCATATAACATGATCATGCAAGCTGAAAAACGTGGTGACATTAAGCCAGGTGATACGCTGATCGAAGCGACTAGCGGTAACACAGGTATTGCATTAGCCATGGTTGCGGCAATGCGTGGCTATAAAATGAAATTGATTATGCCTGCAAGCTCTAGTCAAGAGCGCAAAGATGCAATGCGTGCGTATGGTGCTGAGCTTATTGAATCCGAGAATATGGAAGAAGCTCGTGATATCGCATTGCAAATGGAAAAAGATGGTCTAGGTTTAGTACTCAATCAATTTGGTAATCCAGACAATGTCCAAGCACACTATTTGACAACTGGTCCAGAAATTTGGCAACAAACTGGCGGTAAAATTACGCATTTTGTAAGTTCGATGGGAACAACGGGAACCATCATGGGGATTTCAAAATACCTCAAAGAACAAAATCCAAATATTCAAATTATTGGTCTACAGCCATCTGAAGGGTCGAATATTGCAGGTATTCGCCGTTGGCCTCAAGAATATTTACCGACGATTTTTGATGCTTCTCGTGTTGATCAAATTATGGATATTCCACAAGTTGAAGCTGAAAAAATGGCTCGACAATTGGCACGTAAGGAAGGAATTAGTGCTGGTACTTCTTCTGGTGGTGCAGTTTGGGCATCAATAAAAATCGCTGAACAACATCCTAGTGCTGTGATTGCATGTATCGTGTGTGATCGTGGTGATCGTTATCTCTCTACAGGGTTATTCTCTGTAGAAGATGAACAATAAATTCGAGTAAATCTATATGCGCTTACCTGTTTTAGTGTTTGATATTGAAACATTGACCGATCTTAAATCAGGAGCGCATCTATATGGCTTAGATTTACCAGAAGATAGTATTGAACAAGCGCTGAGTAAGTTAAGACGTCAAGAAGCGGGCACTGACTTTCAGCGACTTGCTTTACATGAAATTGTCTGTATTTCAGGACTATGGATTGATGAAAAGGCGGGAATGAAATTATTTTCATTCAGTCGTGAACATTATTCAGAACCTGAAATTTTACAAAAATTTCTATCAATTTTTGATAAACGTAATCCGACTTTAGTCAGTTGGAATGGCTCCCAATTTGATCTGCCTGTTATTATGTATAGAGCAATGTATCATGGGTTGTCTGCGCCAAGTCTGTTTGATCAAGGCGAAATTGATACACAAAAGCGCTATAATAACTACCAGAATCGTTACCATCATCGTCATATTGATTTGATGGATTTTATGGCAATGTTTAATGCGCGTCACTTCCAAAAACTGGATGATGTCGCTTATATGCTCGGTTACCCGGGTAAGCGCGGAACACCAGGTTATTTTATCCCTGAATATGTTCGTAACAATAATTGGATAGAATTAACCAGTTATTGTGAAGGGGATGTTTTAAACACATGGTTAGTCTATCTGCGCTATGTATTGTTAAAAGGACAGATTTTGCCTGAAGATCATCGTCTGTGGATTCAAGCGACGATTCATTATCTTCAAGGTCAACCCCAGCAAACAGAATTTTTGCGTATTTGGCAAGAAACTGCTGAAAAAACTGACTTCACCGCTTCTGATTTTAAATCAACTCAACATTAGGTTATCTCTTTGAAACAACGTGCCGCACATCGCTCATCTCAACTTCCTCGTTATACATTTACAGTTGAGAGACTTTCACATGAAGGGCGAGGGATCGCACATTTTCAAGGACAGGAACATCCTCAAGAAAAATTGGGTAAAAAGGTTTTTATTCGTTTTGCACTGCCAGGAGAAACAGTAGAAGCTCAAATTACCCATCAGGCAAAAAAATTAGAAGAAGCTGATTGTGTGCAGTTGATTGGGGCGCCGAGTCCAATTCGTACACAGCCAGTTTGTCCACATTTTGGAAAATGTGGAGGCTGTAATATGCAGCACATAAAATTAGATGAACAAATTCGTTTAAAACAATCAGTTTTAGAGTCGCATCTCACCCACTTTGCAGGTGCTCTTCCAGAGTCGTGGCTAGAACCATTGCGTTCGACACGTGAAGATTATCGTCACAAGGCTCGTATTGGCGTTCGCTACATTGCTAAAAAAAATAAACTAGTCATGGGTTTTCGTGAGGTTCAATCTAATCAGCTTACAGAAATTAAAACCTGCAAAATTTTAGATGCAGAGCTAGATGCTGCGTTACCTCACCTCAAGGTACTCCTTGAAAATCTAAAAGCAAAAGCAGATATAGGTCATATCGAATTGGCGAAAGGAGATCAAGAGGTTGCACTTTTGATACGTCATACCAACAAATTACTGCAAAATGATGTCAACCAACTGCGTGAATTTGCGTTAGAAAGATCATGGCAGCTTTATTTGCAACCAGCTGGTGTAAGTAGTGTTCATCGTGCGGATGGTGACCTATCTGAGCGATTACATTACTCACTACCGGATTTTAACGTGACGTTTGGTTTTAAACCGACTGACTTTACTCAGGTTAACCCCACCATTAATCCACAAATGGTGAAGCTGGCATGTGAATTGCTTGACCTGAGCGGAAATGAGCGTGTTCTTGATTTATTCTGTGGTCTAGGGAATTTCTCATTGCCACTTGCACGTTCTGTAACACGGGGTGAGGTCGTCGCGGTGGAGGGAAGTGAGGAAATGGTGATGCGTGGGACAGAAAATGCACTGAAAAACGGCATCACAAACGTAAAATTTTATGCTCAGGATTTAACGCAAGATTTTTCGCAACATTCTTGGGCAAATCAAGGGTTCGATGCACTCTTAATAGACCCACCACGCGCTGGAGCTGAAGAAATTATGCACTATGTGCCAAATTTTGGTGCAAAAAAAATCGTCTATGTTTCCTGTAATCCTGCTACATTAGCACGTGATACAGGGATTTTAGTACAACATGGTTATCAGTTGAAGAAAGCTGGTGTGATGGATATGTTCAGTCATACAGGCCATGTTGAATCTATTGCTTTATTTGAAAAAAGCTAGTGCTAAGTGTTGATTTAATAAAATGAAGATTAGATTTAAAAAAGGAGAAGGGTATGGTCACAGTACGTGAGCAGTTACCTGGACGACTGACTGAGTTGTCTGAGGAAACGACTGTAGAACATGCCGCTGAAGCGCAACTTGGTTTAGCCACTTGGCTAGACCGTGCGCGGATTATTTTAGACGGTGCAGAACTTAAAAAATTAGAAGAAGTCGCTCTTAGTGTTTTAAAAAAAGAACTGACTTCTGATCACCATCATAAAACGAATACCTTCGCGACTGGCTTAGGTATGGCAGATATTTTGGCTCACCTACATGTTGATGAAGATACTTTGTCAGCAGCGATGCTTTATCGTAGTGTGCGTGAGGGCATGACGTCGCTTGAGGAGATTCGTAAAAGCTTTGGTGAAAGTGTCTACAATTTGGTGAAAGGCACTTTGGCAATGGGTAAGTTGTCAGAGCTGATCGAAAAAAATAAACGTTTAGAAGATCACTTCAATAATAATCAGCGTGAACATTTAACTGGGATTTACAAGATGTTGATCTCAGTAACAGAGGATGTTCGCGTTGTATTAATCAAGTTGGCTGAGCGCACGCTGGCTTTGCGTGAGTTGGCAAACTCTCCAAAAGAGCGTCAAGAGCGTGTCGCACGAGAAATTTTGACCATTTACTCGCCCTTGGCGCATCGTCTTGGTATCGCGCAGTTAAAATGGGAACTTGAAGATCTTGCGTTCCGTTATTTAGCACCAGAGCGCTATAAAGAAATTGCATCTTTACTCAATGAAAAACGCTTAGAGCGCGAACAATATATTCAATTCGTGGTCGATAAGCTGAAAAGTGAGTTATTGAAGCATGGCATTGAGGCTGAAATCTCAGGTCGTGTGAAACACATTTATTCGATTTATCGAAAAATGAAAAGTAAGAACTTAAGTTTCGATCAGCTATATGACATTCGAGCTGTTCGTGTACTGGTTCAGAATGTATCTGAGTGTTATCACGCTTTGGGGATCGTACATCAAATCTGGCGTCATATTCCCCATCAGTTTGATGATTACATCACTAACCCAAAAGCCAATGGCTACCGTTCTTTACATACTGCAGTGATTGCTGAAAATAAATCTTTAGAGATACAAATCAGAACCACTGAAATGCATGAAGAAGCTGAGTTAGGCGTTTGTTCTCATTTCAATTATAAAGAAGGTGCGAAAACTACAGATTATTCATTTAATCATCGTTTGCACTCTTTACGTTCCGTGCTTGAACATTATCAAGAACGAAATGAAGCAGGTGCGCATCCGAATGAAGACGAAACTGAAAATTTCAATCAGCTTCAAGATTTTGAAGATTTTGAAAAAATTTATGTTTTTAGTCGTGATGGTGACATTAAAGAATTACCGCGTAATTCAACCGTTTTAGATTTTGCATATCATGTGCATACTGAGGTTGGTAATAAGTGTTATGCAGCACGTGTGAACCAACGTTATGTGCCACTGACTTATACATTAAAAACAGGTGAACAAGTCGAGATTCTGACCAAGAAAGATCGTGAGCCAAATCGTGATTGGTTGGTGAACTCTTTAGGTTATATCAAGACAGCACGTGCAAGAGACAAGTTGCGCCATTGGTTCAGACAGCAAGACCGTAGTAAGAACTTAGAAGTCGGTCGAGAGATTCTCACCAAGGAATTATCACGTCTTGCAATTCACCCAAAAAGTATTGATTTGAGTGATTATTGTGCTCACTTTAACGTTAAAACAGGTGAGGACATTCTTGTATCCTTGGTGAGTGGAGATATCAGTCTTCATGCATTGATTAATCAAGTCAATCGTCATATGCACTTGGATCAAGATGAGCCTGAGTTAGTGCTGAAGCCAGCATTAAATCCACGGGCGAGTCATACATTATCAGCGCATGGGATTCTGATTGACGGTTTGGATAATGTTGAACTACATATTGCACAATGTTGTCAGCCTGTTCATGGTGAGTCGATTGCTGGATATATCACACTCAATCGTGGCGTGAGTATTCATAAGGTGGCTTGTCCGGATTATGTGCGTATGATCAGCCAAGAACCTGAACGCGCTGTTGAAGCAGATTGGGAAATGCAACCGACAAGAGGACAGAGTGTCCAAATTGTGGTTGAGGCTTATGATCGTCGAGGACTGCTGAAGGATCTAACCCAAGTGATTTTTTCAGATCAGATTAATATTCGCCAAGTGAATACCATTTCCGAAGCGGATGGTATTGCCAATATGAAGCTGTTGATTGAGGTCAAAGGTTTGGCTCAATTGTCTCGCTTGTTGGCTCGATTGGAACAGCAACCAGGCATCATTAGCGCAAGACGTTTGGTGCAAGGGAATTAAAAAAAAGCCTGCTTTAGCAGGCTTTTTTATGACTGATCACTCAAATAGCGTTAAATCAGATTTTGCATTTTTTAGAACCTTGATAGATTCCAATATTATCAATGTTTGCTTGTGATGCAGCTTTGATCTGTTGCTGTAATGGAATATTTGCAGCATCAGAAGTATCGCTTTCACCCGCTACAGAGTTTGCAACTTGCCCCATCTTTGTTGCTTTTTCTGAGTTGCCACCGAAAGTAGATAATGCATTACCTGCCATACCCGCCCATTTGCTCAATGATTTAGCTGGTGTTTGGGTTGCAGCAGCTGCAATATTTTTATCAGCATTTTCTAAGTTACGCTTAGCATTGGCTTTTTCAACAGCTAGTGTTGCACAATCCATTGCCTTGAGTTCAGCAGTTGAGTGCTGATGCGTTGGTAGTTCACCCGCAGCTTGAGCAAGAGTCGTTGTTAAAGCAGTAGCGATAGCTAAAGTTAAAATTTTTTTCATTATATATTCTCATTTGTAACGCATTGTTATAAATGCCCCTGTTGAGGCGAGAGAATATTACACAAATGTGACCAATTTGTCATTTCTTTTTACTTAATATTAAGTTTGTCACTCTGTTGATCAATTGAGGGCTAAATCTTGACAGGTGATACATCAATTCAGTTTTGATGCCAACCGTATGGTGAGTCACGGTTAAGTGATGGTTTTTTAAACGAGCGACACGGTAAATTTCCTGAGCAACGTCTTGGGCGCTGAGACTGACTCCTATATTTTGAATCGTACCCGCATCCATGCCTTTTACCATGGCAGTCTGAACAAATAATGGCATGATGTCTAATACGCGTATTCCATATTTTTGCCATTCAACATCAAGACCTTCTGTAATGCCGCGAACAGCAAATTTACTTGCTGAATAGGACACTAAATCAGCTTGACCATAGATAGCAGAAGCAGAGGACATATTGATGATACGTGCGTGGGAGGCCTGTTTTAAGAAAGGGAGCGCAGCGTGACAGCCATTGAGAACGCCGTTAACATTGATATTAAATGTTCGATGATGCGATGAGATATCTGTATTTTCGAATGCCCCTGAATATAAGATGCCAGCATTATTTAATAATATATTTATTTCACCAGCCCATTCGTTGAACTCAGTTAAAGCACTTTGCCATTGGTCGTATTGGGAAACATCTAGCAAACCCGCTTTAGCATTTGGCCCTAAAGATTGAGCCAATTGTTCAGCTTGTTCGAGATTGATGTCATAAATACCGACTTTATAACCTTGCTGATAGAATAGTTTTGCGGTAGCTGCGCCAATCCCTTGTGCTGCGCCACTGATAAAAATGCTAGATGTCATCGAAAATCCTTGTTGTTTTACATCATTTTATGTTCCTAGTTGAGCATAAGATTGTTCATTGAATCAACAATAACTTTAAACTCATCATTCACTAGAGATCAACTTTCATGGAAAAACTTTTAAATATCATGCAAGAGCTTCGTGCGAAATGTCCATGGGATCAAAAACAAACGCCTGAAAGCTTGACTCGCTATGCGATTGAAGAAGCTTATGAGGTTGAAGAAGCAGTTCGATCACAAAATACAGCGCATGTAAAAGAGGAATTAGGAGATCTTCTGCTGCAAGTTGTATTTCAAGCGCAAATGTATAGTGAGCAAGGAGCATTTAATTTTCATGATGTGGTGGAAACGTTGTGCGACAAGTTGATTCGAAGACATCCTCATGTCTTTCAATCAGCTCAATTTGAACAACTGAATGAACAGCAGGTGAGTGAACTTTGGCAAAAAATTAAGGCTGAAGAGAACAAAGACAAAACTAAATCACGTTTAGATGAAATTAAAGCGGGTCCTGCCTTAGATCAAGCCGAGCAAATTCAAAAAAATGTAGCTCAGATTGGATTTGATTTCGAAAATGTTGAGCAGGCGTATGAAAAGTTAGATGAAGAGTTATCTGAATTAAGAGAAGCCCTCAACCATCAAAATTCCGACGAAATACAAGAAGAGTTTGGAGATTGTTTATTTTCTTTAATCAATGTTGGACGTAAAATCGGCATTTCAAGTGAGATGGCTCTACTTGGAACCATCCACAAATTTAAACAACGTTTTTCATACATTGAGTTGCAGGCAAAAAATAGAAATACGCCCATTGAAAATATGAGTCTCAAAGAAATGGACCAATTGTGGGATCAGGCAAAAGTGTATCTAAAGCGACATAACAATAAAATTCAGGTTCAACATGAATAGCATCATTTCTTTTCTTCTTCTGATATTTACTGCATGTGTGAGTTTAATCAGTTCGGCATATCCACAACAGTTTGATCAATCTTACTTAAAATGGAAAGCAGAGCAAGAAGCTCATGATCAACGACTTAACCGGCAAAGTGCGAACCATTATTTATCTCGACCAGCCGTAAATACATCATCAAAGCAAGCAGCTGGTGGTGTCGGGCAATCAACTAAAGTTCGTCTTAATACGGCTTCAATGGTTGAACTACAAATGATTAAAGGAGTGGGTGAGAAGAAAGCTGCTGCAATTATTGAGTATCGGCAAAAGCATGGCAGTTTTAAGTCAATAGATGAACTTCAAAATGTCAAAGGAATAGGTCCCAAGTTTATCGAAAAGAATCGCAACCAGTTAGCCCTCTAACACATTTTTATAGAGAACGAATGGTACTAAGGGGTGTTGAAATTTAATCAATTTTGACAGTGAATCCTGGAGAATAAAATTGCCCTTTGATTGTGTTAGAGCTATGATTAGCACAATTATGATTTTACGTTCTGACGTAGGAGACAGCGTCTTTTGCAAACTTTGCACGCGTCAAAGTGCGGTTTATCCACTGCACAATTACCTTCTTCCATTTTAGATGTTATTGATTCTTTAACTAAAGCCGGCTATGAAGCTTATATCGTCGGTGGTGGTGTCCGTGATTTGATGCTTGGACTTGCGCCTAAAGATTTCGATGCTGTAACCAATGCGACACCTTCACAAATCAAAGAAGTATTTGGTCGTCGTTGCCGAATTATTGGTCGTCGTTTTGAGTTGGCTCATGTCTATTCTGGTCGTGAATTAATTGAAGTGGCCACTTTCCGAGCTCCTCCTAAAAAAGCAGTGACTTCTGCTGCAGGGATGATTCTAAGAGATAATAATTGGGGCTCAATTGAGGAAGATTTTGCTCGTCGAGATTTCTCAATCAATGCGATGTATTACCAACCGCGTAAGGGTATCGTTCTTGATTTCTGTAACGCTATTGATGATATAAAAACAAAAACATTGCGTTTATTGGGTGATCCAAAGTTACGCTTTGAAGAAGATCCAGTTCGTATGTTACGAACACTGAGATTTGCTGCGAAACTTAACTTTAAAATTGATCCTGCAATTTTAGACGTATTTACACCTGAAGCAACCTTGCTTTTACGTGATGTATCACCACATCGTTTATATGATGAATCTCAAAAGTTATTCACAATGGGGCATTTGAATCGTGTGCTCCCGATGTTGATTGAGTTTGGAATCTGGAAGCAATTATTTGCAGATATTCCTCCTCATATTGATGCATTTATTGAACGTGCAGCGAAAAATACAGATCAGCGAATTCAAATTGGTAAAACGATCAACCCTGCATTTTTCTATGCGGTATTGTTGTGGAAACCATTCCTTGAGCGTTGTGATTTTTATATGCACAAAGGTGTTGTGGCAGCTGAAGCACGTGCTCAAGCTGGCTTAGATGTGCTGAAGCGCCAAGCGACACGCACGATTATCCCGCGTTTTGCAGAAACATTTATTCGTGAAGTTTGGGAAATGCAAACTCGTTTGTTGAACCCAAAACCTCAGCAAATTGAAGCACTCTCAGGTCATGCTCGTTTTAGAGCAGGTTTTGACTTTATGTTGCTGCGTGAAAAGTCTGGAGATCAGACGACCAATGGCATGGGTCAATGGTGGGATGCTTATCAGTTGATGTCTTTGGACGAAAAAGAGCGTGTGATTGCGCAGTACAATCGTCAACGGACTAAATCACGACGTAAAGTTGCCGTGACCGAAGATGTTGCGGAAACAAAGCCTCAGCAGATTGAACCGCTAGTTAAAGAAACGGAGTCACGTAGCCGCCGCAGTCGTAAGGCCGCTTCAGCGAATGAGCGAAGAACAGAGCAAAATGCGAGTATCGCTTTGGATAATGGTATTGCAGCTGATCATCCTATTTTGAAGCGTAAACGTGTCAAACGCGATTTAAATACAGTGGTGTTTGGTCCTATCCAATGACAGTACGAACATATATTGGACTGGGAAGTAATTTAGGTGATTCTCAGCAGTTGATGGCAGAAGCCTATACGAAACTGGCAATGCTGGGTATGGTGAAAGCATCAAGGCTTTATCATAGTCCACCTATGGGTCCTCAAGACCAACCACATTACCACAATGCGGTCGTTCGTTTAGATACGAGTCTAACGGCGCTTGAATTATTGGATGAATTACAAAAAATAGAAAATGAAGCAGGGCGGGTGCGTTTACGTCGTTGGGGTGAACGCACACTCGATTTAGATCTATTGTTATATGGTGATCAAACGATTCAAAATGATCGCTTAACTGTTCCGCATATCGGGATATTTGAGCGAGATTTTGTCATACTGCCGTTATTAGATCTGGATGTCGAATTAGAAATTCATGGACAGAAAATTCGAGAAACGAATATTGCAAAACACAGCCAATTGGATGTTTTAGCAGATTCATCTTGGATCAATATTTAAACTTTAAAATGTTCTAAGGAACTGTGTTAGAGGGCATCTTATGATCAGTCTGAGCGATTTAAGACAATTCAAACAGCAAGGTCGAAAATTTTCATGTCTGACTTGTTATGACGCCAGTATGGCGAAGGCAATGGAAATTGCTGAAATAGATACCATTTTAATTGGTGATTCGCTTGGGATGACTATTCAAGGCCATGATTCAACGTTGCCTGTGAATGTGGAAGATATGGTCTATCACACCTCAGTTGTACGTCGTGGAAATAACCATGCTTTCATCTTAACTGATCTGCCTTTTATGAGTTATGCCACACTTAATGATGCACTAGTAAACTCGAAAAAAGTGATGCAGGCTGGCGCACAAATGGTCAAGCTTGAAGGTGGTGCTTGGCTTGCTGAAACGGTAGAAGTATTGACTCGCAATGGTATTCCAGTGTGTGTCCATCTTGGACTAACGCCGCAATCCGTTCATGTATTTGGTGGCTATAAATTACAAGCCAAAACGCGTGAAGCTGCGGATCAGCTGATTGCTGATTGTAAAGCCGTTGTTGAGGCTGGGGCTGCAGTGTTATTGCTAGAGTGTGTACCTGCACAATTGGGTCAAGAAATTACAGAACTATTTCCGCATGTACCTGTGATTGGTATTGGTGCTGGAGCACAAACCGATGGTCAAGTTCTGGTTGTTCAAGATATGCTGGGATTAAACTTCGGTCGTGTTGCACGTTTTGTACGTAATTTTATGAAAGAACAGTCTGGTGAAACGTCCATTCTTGATGCAATCAAATCGTATCATGTTGCTGTACTAGATCAATCTTTCCCTGCTAAAGAACATACGTTCCAAGTTGAGCTTTAATCATGAAAACTGAAACAACAATCCATGGTTTAACCGCATCCCTTCATGCTGCTCGTCAAGCACGAAAGACTATTGGTTTTGTCCCGACCATGGGGAATCTACATCAAGGTCACTTAAATTTAGTACGTGAAGCACGTAAATTATGTGATGTGGTTGTGGTCAGTATTTTTGTGAATCCGATTCAATTTGGCCCAAATGAAGATTATGACAGTTACCCACGCACACTTGATCAAGACAGTCAGTTGTTGGCTGAAGAGGGTTGTGACATTATTTTTGCACCTTCAGTTGAGCAAATGTATGGCAGTCAACCTCGCTTAACAAACATTAGTGTCGGTCAAATTACCAATGATTTATGTGGTGCTCAACGTCCGGGGCACTTTGATGGTGTTGCGGTAGTGGTAACGAAGTTATTTAATATCGTACAACCGCATTTTGCATTTTTTGGTCAAAAAGACTACCAGCAGTTGGCTGTGATTAAGACAATGGTACGTGACTTGAACATGCCGATTGAAATTATTGGTGTGCCAATTGCACGTGCTGAAGATGGTTTGGCATTAAGTTCACGTAATGGTTATCTTTCGGCTGAACATCGTCAAATTGCACCAGTCATTTATCAATCTTTAAAAACTGCTGAAACAAATTTAAAACAAGGTCAAGCGCTTACAGAGGTTCTTGCTGAGATAAAATCAACTTTAAGTGATGCTGGCTTTGTCGTGGATTATGTTGAAGCACGTAATCCAATGTTGCAGGCAGTAGAGCAATTTGACCAAGATATTGTGTTATTTGTTGCTGCGAAAATTGGTTCGACACGCTTGATCGACAATTTACAAATCAGTCATTAAAACAGGATTAAACTCGATGATGATCGTCAGGTGTGGTGCATGAAGCGAATTCTTATTGTTACAGGACAATCCGGTTCAGGGAAGTCATCTGCATTGCAGGTTCTCGAAGATTTAGGTTATTACTGTATCGATAATTTGCCGCTAGCATTACTTCCTGAGATCGTTGGAAAGTTAGATCAAGAAAATAATTTAGAACAATTGGCTTTAGGGGTTGATGTTCGGAGTACACGCGCTGATTTGCAAGAATTTGAGCAAGTTTATCAGCAACTGGAAAAACATGGTGAGGTCGAGGTGATTTATCTCACCACCAAAGATCAAGAGTTAATTGCTCGTTTTAGTGCTTCGCGTCGACCTCATCCACTGGCGAATCGTTTTAAAAGTCTGAATGAGTGCATTCAGGAAGAGAAACAATTACTGTTGCCGATTCAATTAAGAGCAACTGTACAGATTGATACATCAGATAAAAGTGTCCATGATCTTAAAGATACATTATTATCCCGCTTAGGGCAGGTAGATAACTTAATTGTTATTTTACAGTCTTTTGGATATAAGCATGGTATTCCGTTGGATGCTGATTTTATTTTTGATGTGCGGCATTTACCCAATCCACATTGGGATTTAGAGCTTAGAAAATATTCGGGTTTAGATGAGCCCATTGAAAAATTCCTGACATCATTTGACCAAGTGAATATGATGTTTGAGGATTTAAAGCAATTTTTAGAGAAGTGGTTGCCTGCCTTTGCAGAAGGGCATCGCCATTACATTACGGTTTCGATTGGATGTACAGGTGGTCAGCACCGCTCTGTATTTATTGTGGATAGACTCAAAAAGGCGCTTGAGGCACAATGGTCTATTCAGGTCTTGCATAGAGAAATGAAGCACTGGTCATGATTGACACAACTGTTGACGTAATTAACAAATTAGGATTACATGCGCGTGCGTCAGGCAAGCTCATTGAGGTCACTACCAAATTTCGAAGTTCGATTAAAATTGGTAAGGGCGATAAATTAGTCGATGCCAAAAATATTATGTCTTTGCTCATGCTCGGTGCAGGCAAAGGAACTACATTAAGACTAGTGATTGAAGGGGCAGATGAAGAGAAAGCTTTGTCTGAAGTTCAAGCATTATTCGCAGCAAAATTTTACGAGGCTGAATAATCGTGGCACGTCGATCGCAACGTTTTACTGAAGATGATTTTGAGTCTTTAGAAGGACGTGCAAGTAAAACTGAACAAAAGAAAGCTGTACAACGTATGGCTGCTTTAGGGGCTCAACTTGCTGAGTTACCCAAAAAAAAGATTGAAAGCCTTCCTGTGGAAGAGCGCTTAATTGAAGCTTTATTGGATGTTCAATTGATAACATCAGGTGAGGCTCGTCGTCGTCAATTTTTGCGTATTGGTAAATTATTACGCAATGAAGACGAGAGCATGATCTTATCTTATTTGACACCTCAACAAGGGGCGAAAAAGACAGCACAATTGCACCGCTGGGTCGATCGTATGATTGCACAAGGTGAGCCTGTTATTAAAGAATTTATGAAGACTTACAATGCTGCAGAGCATCATGCAATACGTCAGCATTTACTTCGTATTGAACGTGATATTCAAAAAAACTTAGGTGAGGATGCTGTTGCACAATCTAAGTTAAATTTGCTGAATTACGTTCAGCAAGTTGCACTTATCTCTGATCGTTAATGGTAAAAAAAAAGGTCTGATGTTTCAGACCTTTTTTATTTCTTAGATGCTTAATATTTAGAGTGCAGCACGATCTTTTGCCCAATCTCGCAACACAAACTTTTGCAGTTTGCCTGTTGAGGTTTTAGGAATTTCAGTAATCACTACGTCTTTGGGTACCTTGAATCGAGCAAGATGTTGTTTGCAGTATTCAATGATTTCTTCAGGTGTAGCTTGTTGCCCTTGCTTCAATTCAATAAATGCGCATGGAACTTCTTGCCAACGTGGATCAGGTTTTGCAACAACTGCAGCTGTCAGCACGGCAGGGTGTTGATAAAGTACTTCTTCCACTTCAAGTGAAGAAATATTTTCACCACCAGAAATAATCACATCTTTCGAGCGATCTGTAATTTTGGCATAACCATCAGGCTGGCATACGGCAAGATCGCCAGTATGGAACCATCCACCAGCAAATGCTTCAGCGGTGGCTTCAGGGTTCTTCAAGTAACCTTTCATGACAATGTTGCCACGGAACATAATTTCCCCCATGGTCTGACCATCGTTCGGTACAGGCAGCATCGTTTCAGGATCCAATACTTTCATCCCATCTTGAAGTGGATAAGGTACACCTTGGCGTGAATGTAGTTGAGCTTGTTCTTGGATGCTTAAATCACTCCAGCCTGCTTGCGAAGCACATAGCGCTGATGGTCCATAGGTTTCAGTGAGACCATAAACGTGGGTAACATTGATTCCTAGATTTCGCATACCTTCAATAATGGCAGCTGGTGGCGCTGCACCAGCAACCATCACTTCGACTCGATGATTAATTTCGCGTTGTTGCTCTTTTGGTGTGTTGATCAACATGGACAATACAATTGGTGCACCGCAGAAGTAATCGACTTGATGATCCGCGATCAATTGATAGATCTGTGCTGGATCAACTTTTCGAAGACAAACATTTGTGCCACCGTTGGCGGCCATGGTCCAAGCGAAACACCATCCATTACAATGGAACAGAGGCAAAGTCCATAAATAGGTGGCACGGGGTGTCATACCACAAGCAATGATATTACTCGCTGCATTAATATAAGCCCCACGATGATGATAGACCACACCTTTTGGATTCCCAGTTGTGCCTGAGGTGTAGTTTAAGCTGATGGCATCCCATTCATCCTGTGGTAATTGCCACTCAAACTCAGGATTACCTTGTGAAAGCCAAGATTCATACTCAATTTTTCCAATACGGGGCGCTTGATCATTGAATTCATATTCAGTATCTGCAACATCGATAACATAAATGTCCTGAGGAACTTGTGCTAAAGCTTCCTGTGCTAATTCTGAGAATTCAGGGTCAACTAAAAGTACTTTTGATTCAGCATGTTCAAGCATAAATGCGAGTGTTTTTGCATCTAGGCGCGTATTTAATGTATTGAGTACAGCGCCTGCCATAGGCACTGCAAAATGCGCTTCGATCATGGCTGGAATATTTGGAAGTAATACCGACACAGTATCATTTTTTTGAATACCAAGCTTTTGCAGCTGATCGGCAAATTGCCGGCAACGTTTGTACTTTTCTTTCCAGCTAATCCGGCGTGTACCATGAATAATTGCATCTTGCTGAGGGTAGATATAGGCCGCACGCTCTAAATATCTGAGTGGAGAAAGGGCAACAAAATTTGCTGGCGTTCTAGGTAGTTCGTCATACGGACTTAAATTCATTTTAGTATCCATCTTCATTTTTATAATCCTGAGTAAAAGATAAGCAAAAAATAAACGGAATACATTTATCCTTTAGTCGAGCAAACGTGACATTTTGTCAATTAGGCGAAATTTCATATTTTTTAACTTCATTTTATTGCGATTTATTCGTGAAGTTGGTGATATTTATTTGTGCTGAATAATGTAATTGATCGAGAAATAGGGTAAATTTTAAACAGATTTTAAGTTTCAAAATCGAATAATAAAAGCAAAAGGATTTTGCATATGTATATTGTTGGGTGGGGGAAAGATGAAATTAACATCGAACCCAAAGGCTATGCCATGTTTGGCTATGGGATGTGGCATCACCGTGCCTATAAAAAAAGAACTGCGCTGTATGCGAGAACAGTGACCATTCAAAAAGATCAAGATGCCCCATTGATATTATGTTGTCTAGATTTTGGCTGTATTACTTCAGCAATTCGAATCAATGTAATCCAACGCTTGAATGAAACGTTGAGGGATTGTTTCGATCCGCATCGTTTGGTTCTAATGGCAACGCATACCCATTCAGGTCCAGGCGGTTGTGGTTATGAAGCTCTTTATAATATGCCGACACCAGGATTTGTGCCTGAGCACCTTGATGCAGTTGTGGATGCTGTGCAATCCAGTATTCAACAGGCATTATTCAATCGCGATTTTACAGAGATTCGATTAGCGACAATTGACATTCCTGAGCAAGTCCCTGTGGCATGGAATCGCTCGATAAAAGCGTATAATCGAAATCTCGATACTGCATTCGTCGGTGAATCTGAAACTTACAAAGCAATCAATCGACAAATGCAAGTCCTTGGCTTTTATCGTGGGGAAAAGCTTCATTCTCTGTTGTCACTGTTTGGTGTGCATGCGACATGTTTGGGCAATCAATTAGACGCTCATGATGGTGATAATAAAGGCTATGCCGCAACACTTTCGGAAGAGACCTTAAGTGCTGCTGGGGTGGATGGACCAGTTTGTATATTTGCGCAAGCAACAGCAGGCGATGTGTCACCACACTTCCATGGAAAGAATCAGACTAAGATCAGAAAAAAGATAAAAGGAGAAGCAGAATACATCTATGCGAGAAACAATGGTCGTATACAGAGTGAGTATGCTTTAGCCGCTTTACTTGAGCAACAGAATCAAAACATCCAATATCAAGATTTGGATGCAGTACTCGAGTATGTTGATATGGCAAATACTGTGGCTGATCCAGAGTTTTCAGGTGGATATAGCAATGCGATAACAAGCCAAGCTTGTCATGGGACAGCATTTATTGCGGGCACACCAGTCGATGGTGTGGGTGCTGCAAAGCCATTGATCATGGCTATGAATTTACTTTCAAAACAATTCAAACGAAGTAAATTGAATTCAAAAGATCCAGCGGAAAGTGCTTATTATCAGAAGCTTTATCATGCTCAAGGACCCAAAAATATTATTTTTGAATCGGGTCAGCATCGGATATTAGGAAAAAAATTAGGTTCACTTCCTGGTGTTTTAGATCCACTCATTGCTGAAATGAATGCTCAAGTTCACGCTGGCGCAATTCAAGAGAGCGATTTAGTGCCACATATTGTGCCAATTCAGCTCATTCGAATCGGTCAACTTTTTTTGGTATGTGCTCCCGGAGAGTTTACAACAACTTCAGGTAAGCGCGTATTAAATACCATTCAGAAAAGTGTATTACCGACATTTCCTAACGCAAAAATTTGGTTTGCATCTTATTGTAATGACTATATGGGCTATGTCACGACATTCGAAGAATATCAAGAACAAGCCTATGAAGGTGGACACACTTTATTTGGTCAATGGACTTTGGCAGCTTTTCAAACCTATTTTAAACATTTGGCTAAACAGATTTGTTTGCCACCTGAACAACGTCAATTATCAAATTGCGTACCTAAAGCAGTACCTCAAAAAGAATTAGAGAAAAGAACCAATCGGGGAAATGTTCAAACCGCCGTTGCACAAAAGGAGTTGGCAACATGAGTAATCTGACACATCATTATTGGTCTAACTGGTCGGGATATTGCCACTCAAACCCGCAACATATCTTATATCCAGATCAATTACATGAATTACAGGATATTGTGATTCAACATCCTAAAGTTCGTGTGGTTGGTGCAGGGCATTCATTTACTCCTTTGGTAAAAACGGATGCGTCTATTATTTCTTTAGACCGATTTTCAAGTGTCTTAAATGCTGATCAGGCTAAATGCCAAGCGACGTTATGGGCAGGTACTCGACTATTCAATTTAGGACAGCATCTTGCTCCTTATGAACAGTCGCTTATGAATCAGGGTGATATTGATCAACAAAGTTTAGCTGGTGCTGTGTCTACAGGAACACACGGGACAGGTGCAGCGCTATATTCTATTTCAGGCTATGTAGAAGATTTTGAGCTATTACAGGCAAACGGGGAGTTAATCCAATGCTCCAAGACGGAGAACACTGAAATTTTTCAGGCAGGGAGAGTATCGTTGGGATCACTCGGGATATTAACGAAAATAACCATGCAAAACCGCCCTAGATATAAATTGGAAGAGAAAATTCATTTAGCCCCTGTAGAAGAAAGCCTTGATCAATTTCTCCAATTGATGCACCAACATCGGCATTTGGAGTATTTTATTTTCCCTTTTACAGATCAGTTAATTTTTAAAACACTTGATGTTACAGAGGGTGAGGTGAAGCCAAGAGAAACTTCTTGGCCATCTGAGGATCAACTTTTAACATGGTGTTGTGAAATTTCTAAAAAAGCCCCTTTTTTGACGAAATATCTTCAAAAATTAGTCGGTGTTTTTGTGAAGCCAACAGAATTCATTGATTGGTCGGGTGATATTTTTGCAACACCTCGGAATACCAAATTCAATGAAATGGAATATCAAATTCCAATTGAGAATGGTATTCAATGCATCAAAGAAGTGATTGCAACGTTTAGAAAATATCAAATAAATTCTTTTTTCCCTATCGAATTCCGCGTGGTCAAAGGGGACGATATTTGGCTAAGTCCTTTCTATCAGCAAGACAGTATTTCGATTTCAATCCATCAATATTATAAGCAGTCACCTCAAAAAGTATTTGATCTTATTGAGCCGATTTTTCAAAAATATCGAGGCCGTCCACACTGGGCTAAGATGCATCAACTGTCTCACCAAGAGATGCGAGCTCTTTATCCGAAATGGAATGAATTTATGCAAATCAGAGAAGCGCTCGATCCCCATCGAAAGTTTCTCAATCCCTATCTTGAAAAACTATTACTTGGGCAACAAGGATGAGAGATGAATAGTTTTTTTAATCAAATGAATGATGATTTGCGGGCACATGGTTTAGGTCAACCTATGCTCTTGATCGATGACGATGCATTAAACTTTAATATTGCTTATGTAAAACAGCAGCTAGCTTCGGCAAAGCACTTAAAACCGCGGTTAGTCGTTAAATCTTTGGCTTGTTTGCCTTTGTTAAAAAAGCTAAGTTTCGATTTAGACACCCGACACTTTATGGTGTTCCATATTGATCACTTACAATTGATGTTCAATCATTTTGATCAAGCTGATTTACTCTTTGGCAAGCCGATGCCAATTCGTGCAGTAGAAAGGTTTTATCAAAACCATCACACGCCAATCAAATGCAAGATACATTGGTTAATTGATTCCTTTGCTCGTTTGCAACAATATCATGCCTTGGCTGATCAACTGGGATTTAGCTTCAATATCAATCTTGAAATTGATGTGGGATTACATCGTGGAGGCGTTCAAAATTCTGCTGAATTTATACAAATGCTCAATTATATTCAGCAGCATCAAAAAACGCTAAATTTGAGTGGTTTAATGGGCTACGATGCGCATGTTACTAAACTACCTAAGATGGTGAAGCGTGCAGAAACAGCTTATGCTGAGTCTCAACATATTTATCAAAATTATCAGCACATCTTAAAACACCAATTCCCAGATTTAAATCATGCTCAGCTGTGTTTTAACGGAGGAGGAAGTCCAACCTTTAGTTTTCACGTGAAACATAGTGTGTGTAATGATCTGTCATTTGGCTCAATGTTGCTAAAGCCCAGCGATTTTGATTCTGAACATCTTTCTTTGCTTAAACCCGCTTTATATATTGCGAGTCCCGTACTGAAAGTATTAGACGAAGTCTCATTGCCAGGGATACCTTCATTTAAAAAAATAAAATTCTTTCAGAAGCATCAAGCGGTTTTTATCTACGGTGGCTATTGGATGGGTCAATATGTTTATCCAGCAAAATCTCATCCTCATTTATTGTATGGACGAAGCACCAACCAGGAAATGATTTGTGTCGATCGTAAAATTGATATCCATCCTGATGACTATGTATTTATTCGACCGAGCCAGAGTGAGGTGGTCATCCCGCAGTTCAATCGCACGTACCTTTATCGAAAAGAAAATGAGTGGAATTCATCTGATTTGGAAACGAGTAGATTTGAACCTTGGGAAAATTTTAGAGAGTAGTGATTAAAAGAAAAAAAGGGATGAAGTTAATCATCCCTTTTTAGCATTGGTTTGAAATTTATTGGACGCCGCCGTAATGGATGCCCGTTAATTCACTGATTTCTTTTTTCCAAGTGGTTAAGTCATCCAAATTAAATTTACTTAAATGGTCATGCCCACAAGCACGCGCCATTACTTGCATCAACTCGACTGAAGCATTGAAGAAGTTGGCGAGTTGCTGTGCTGATTTTTCTATTTCGAGTCTTCGACGCAAATGATCTTTTTGTGTTGCAATACCGACAGAGCATTCATTTGTATTACACGCGCGCATTCCCAAACAACCAATTGCCTGTATGGCAGAGTTAGACACGGCAATGGCATCTGCACCCAGCGCTAAGGCTTTAATAAAATCAGCAGGGACACGTAAGCCACCTGTAATGACCAAACTAATGTCACGACGTCCTAAACGATCTAAATGACGACGTGCCCGTGCTAAAGCAGGAATGGTCGGCACTGAAATATTGTCACGGAATAATGTTGGTGCTGCACCTGTACCACCACCACGACCATCTAAAATAATGTAGTCCACACCTATCGCAATCGCAGCATCAATGTCTTTTTCGATATGCTGTGCAGACAGTTTAAAGCCAATCGGAATGCCACCTGTCTGCTCGCGTATATAGTTTGCAAACTCCTTGTACTGTGAAAGTTCAGTCCAATCCGGAAAGGTTGCGGGAGAAATCGCAGATTGTCCTTCTTCTAAACCACGTACTTCTGCAATTTTTCCGACCACTTTATGCCCGGGTAGATGTCCGCCTGTTCCTGTTTTTGCTGCCTGTCCACCTTTAAAGTGAAAAGCTTGGCACTTTTTTACTTTTTCAATGTCATAGCCAAAACGACCAGAGGCCAACTCGTAAAAATATCGTGAATTCGAGGCTTGTTCATCATCTAACATTCCACCTTCACCAGAACAGATGCCAGTACCTGCCATTTCCGCACCCATTGCCAGTGCAGTTTTTGCTTCTTGCGATAAAGCTCCAAAACTCATGTCGGAAACAAATAATGGAATATTGAGTCTCAATGGTTTTTTTGCATTTGGTCCAATAATCACTTCGCTTGCAACGGGGGCATCATCCAGTAGAGGAACTTTCCAAAGTTGAGCTGTGACCAGTTGAATATCTTCCCATTTTGGAAGTTTGTCAAAAGGCACACCCATGGCTGCGGTAGGACCATGATGACCGAAATTTTTTAGACCATTTCGAGCTAATTCTAAGATGAATCTATTGTGTGGCTCTTCAGGAGCAGGCTGAGAATCTGCGTAGAGTCCTTGATAACGATCACGGTTGAATTGCTGTGGATTTCTTTTTTCCCAAGCTTCGATTTCTTCTAAGTCAACATAGACATGATCATCATGAATCCAAGCTTTAAATTTTTGCAGATTTTTATTGAGATATCTCGGGTTAATGCCAGTTTTATAGATGTAATGAGAGCCGTGAAGGCCACATACAATTTTGTCGCCTTGAATATGGGCATCGGACATGAGTGCTCCGCGATGCTGACAACGACCATACATGACTACGACTTTTTCTTCATCATGATCTTCAAGACGAAGAACAACAAGATCCACATTGGCTGCTAAAGCATATGCGGGTTTAAGCGGCTGGAGTGTAGACCAAGCAATTAGTGGGTGAGATTTCATATGACCTGCCTAATGATTTCAGTGGGTTATATTTATTTGTTTAAAAGTATGTTGATCATCTAATAGAAAGTATAAAAGATTATTTTTCTATAATTGGGATAATATTGGTTTAAATATTAGATTGGGAATATATTTTAACTATTTTTGTCACAATTAAAACTGCTATCGCCTAATGCTCGATTAACGGTTTATTAAACAACGTGACACGTGTAAAATCTCTAGCGATTTTATTTATCCACCGTTTTTATCTTTTGAGGTTCGCCTCGATCATAATCTCGCGGTGACATGCTCCATTGTACGGGGCATCACTCCTTAAGGATTTTTTATGCCAATTATTACTTTGCCAAACGGCGATCACAAACAATTTGATCAAGCTGTCTCTGTCATGGAAGTTGCTCAAAGCATCGGTCCAGGTCTTGCAAAAAATACGGTTGCAGGTCGTGTAAACGGCCATCTAGTTGATGCATGTGACTTAATCACTGATGATGCCACGTTGCAGATCATTACGCCTAAAGATGATGAAGGTGTTGAAATTATTCGTCACTCTTGTGCCCATTTAGTTGGTCACGCAGTGAAGCAGCTTTTCCCCGAAGCAAAGATGGTGATTGGACCTGTCATTGAAGATGGTTTCTATTACGATATCTACAGTGAAAAACCATTTACACCAGATGATATGGCTGCCATCGAAGAGCGTATGAAAAAGCTCATCGATCAAGATTATGATGTCATTAAAAAGATGACACCTCGTGATGAAGTGATCAAAGTATTCACTGAGCGTGGTGAAGATTATAAATTACGCCTCATCGAAGATATGCCAGATGAGACTCAAATGGGTCTTTATTATCATCAAGAATATGTGGATATGTGTCGTGGTCCACACGTACCAAACACTAAATTCTTAAAGTCATTTAAGTTGACGAAGATGTCAGGTGCTTACTGGCGTGGTGATGCGAAAAACGAACAACTTCAACGTATTTATGGTACGGCTTGGGCGGATAAGAAGCAGTTGGCTGCTTATATCAAACGTATTGAAGAAGCTGAAAAGCGTGACCACCGTAAAATTGGTAAAGCGCTTGATCTGTTCCACATGCAAGAAGAAGCACCAGGCATGGTGTTCTGGCATCCAAATGGCTGGACGATCTATCAAGTTTTAGAACAATACATGCGTAAAGTTCAGCAGGACAATGGTTATCAAGAGATTCGCACACCTCAGGTGGTCGATTTTAGTCTGTGGGAAAAATCAGGACATGCTGCAAACTATGCAGAAAACATGTTTACTACACATTCTGAAAACCGTAACTATGCCGTTAAACCAATGAACTGCCCATGTCATGTTCAAGTGTTTAACCAAGGTTTAAAATCTTACCGTGATTTACCAATTCGTCTTGCTGAATTTGGTTCATGTCACCGTAACGAACCATCGGGTTCATTACATGGGATTATGCGTGTTCGTGGTTTCACCCAAGATGACGCACACATTTTCTGTACAACTGAGCAAATTGGTCAAGAAGTTGCTGACTTTATCAAACTGACTTTAGATGTTTATAAAGATTTCGGTTTTGAAGAAGTGCAAATGAAACTCTCAACACGTCCAGAAAAGCGTGTAGGGGATGATAAGCTTTGGGATGTTGCTGAAAAATCTTTAGCTGACGCACTGGATGCAGCAGGTCTCGCTTGGGATTTACAACCTGGTGAGGGTGCGTTCTACGGTCCTAAAATTGAATTTTCTTTGAAAGATTGTTTAGGTCGTATCTGGCAGTGCGGTACAATCCAATGCGATTTTAACTTGCCATTACGTTTAGATGCATCTTATGTCACTGAAGACAACGATCGTGATCATCCTGTGATGCTTCATCGTGCAATTCTTGGCAGTTTTGAACGTTTTATTGGTATACTTATTGAACACTACGCTGGATTTATGCCACCATGGTTGGCACCAATTCAAGCATGTGTGATGAATATTACCGATTCTCAAGCAGATGCTTGTCAGTCAGTCGTCGCTAAATTGCAAGAAAATGGCATTCGAGCGATTTCAGACTTGAGAAATGAGAAAATCGGCTTTAAGATTCGTGAGCGTACTTTAGAGCGTATTCCATACCTATTGGTGCTTGGGGATCGAGAAGTAGAGGAAGGTACAGTGAATGTACGTACTCGCTCTGGAACAAATTTAGGTACTATGTCTATCGATGCATTCGTTGACTTAGTGAAAGTAGCCGTAGCCGAACGCGGCCGGTATATTGTGGAGTAAGAAAGATTAAACAGCCTGACCGTAACCAACAACAAGGTGCTAAAAGCAATCGTCCTGCATTAAATGATGAGATTCGTGCGAAAGAAGTGCGTCTCGTTGGCGCTGACGGAGAACAAAAAGGCATCGTTTCACTTGCTGAAGCGTTGCGTGCTGCAGAAGAAGTTGATCTTGACCTCGTTGAGATCGTTGCGAATGCAGAGCCGCCTGTTTGTAAAATCATGGATTACAACAAGCATTTATTTGATCTGAAGCAAAAGCAAAAAGATGCTAAGAAAAAGCAGCATCAAGTTCAGGTTAAAGAGATCAAGTTGCGTCCTGGTACAGACGTTGGTGATTACAATGTTAAGTTGCGTGCTATTCTGAAATTCCTTGAAGAAGGCAACAAAGTTAAAATTACTCTACGTTTCCGTGGTCGTGAGATGGCTCACCAACAATTGGGTCTTGCTCAATTACAAAAGATTGAAGCTGATGTGGCTGAAATCGGTGTAGTGGAACAAGCACCAAAAATGGAAGGCCGTCAAATGGGTATGTTACTTGGTCCTAAAAAGAAAAAGTAAAACCGATTTAGAGAAAAAGCCCTGCACATGCAGGGCTTTTTTTATATGTTGATTGAAGGAATATAGGTACACCTGAGTTAGTAAAGAGAGGAACGACTGTAGTTGTGGTATAAATCATCAGTTGAATATTTCCATCAGGCAGTACTTTAGTGAAGTCTAATAAACGTATATTTTAAACTTCTCGAATCATTTTGTGGCTTGAGTAAAAAATGTAATTATTTCGACAGGTAAACTCGTACTTGTGCATAGAAAATTCTAGATGGATGGTAAAGCTGAATAGGTTTGGAGTGTTTTAACGTCTTTAAGATGATTCATAAAGACTTTTTTATTGCACATGAGTTCATCAGAAAGTTAGTTGCTCAAAGCACCTGTAGATTTGATCTATAAAAAAAGCCGATACTTTTGCATCGGCTTTTTTGTGACTCATCAACTTCGATGTTTTATTCGACATGAACTGTTTTTTCAGTAGACTCTGTATTTTCTAACAGAAGTTTTTTGCCAATTGGAATTTGTCGAGGTAATTTCTCTTCTGGAATGATACGCTCTAAATCGATCACTAATAAGCCGTTTTCATAATCTGCTTGTTGAACTTCAATGTGTTCATCTAAGCGAAGCGATAATTTAAATGAACGACGCGCAATTCCTTTATGAAGATATTCGGTTTGTTCAGATTGAATAGCTTCAGGTTTTCCTGTGATTGAGAGAAGTTGATTTTCAAGACTGATATTTAACTCATCTTGACTAAATCCTGCAGTAGCGACCACGATGCGATATCTGTTCTCACCTTTTTTTTCAATGTTATAAGGTGGGTAGTTTGGAGCATCACTTTGCATTGCGTAATCAATAAAATCGTTTAAACGATCAAAACCAATACTACGACGAAACAATGGATGAAGATTTAAGTTACTCATGATTAAAACCTCCTGAGGTCAGCAAAGTCATAAAAATAAGAATGTTGTTCTGTCATGACTATCATCAACAGAACCAGATGATCATCATAAATCTGGCAATTTTTTATATAGGTTCAGACCGAAATTTTTCAATAATAAATTCAAAAAATTTTTAAAATATTTTATAAATAATTGATTTTTTATAACTTATAAATAAAAAATTTCTATCCTTGTTGTTTGGTTTGAAATGATTTATGGTGGATAAATCAATCAACAAAGGGCATATGGAGCCTGAACTGTAATGATCGATTTATATTACTGGGGAACACCCAACGGATTAAAAATAACAATTGCACTCGAAGAAATGGCTTTAGATTATCAAATCTATCCAATCAATATATTAGAAAATGATCAGTTCCAAACTGACTTTCTTGCGATTTCTCCTAATAATAAAATTCCTGCGATAGTTGATCAAAATGGACCGAATAATCAATCGATTTCGATTTTCGAGTCTGGTGCAATACTGCAATATTTAGGACGTAAAACGGGACAATTCTATCCTCAGCACGAAATCGCGAGGATTCAGGTTGAACAATGGTTGATGTGGCAAATGGGTGGTCTAGGACCGATGTTAGGTCAAAATCATCATTTTGCTAAATTTGCTAAAGAGAAAATCCCTTATGCGATCGAGCGCTACATTACAGAAACTAAAAGATTATATGGGGTGCTCAATAAGCAGTTAGTTGGGCAAGACTATGTGGCAGGTGAGTACTCTATTGCGGATATGGCAATTTTCCCTTGGTTGATGCGGCACGAGTGGCAAAGTATTCATTTAGCAGAGTTTGCTGAAGTGGAAGCTTATATTCAACGTATCCAACAGAGACCAGCGGTACAAAAGGCGCTTGCACTACTAAAGTAGATCACGGATTTAAGTGTGATAAACTCTACATATCTAAACCACCATTTGGTGGTTTTTTTATGGAGAACTGCCATGAAGGATTTTTTTTTAAATTTTAGCAAAATTGTTGAATCTAATTCAAAAGTATACTGGGCAATTATTGCTGGTATTTTACTCTGTGTTGCTTCTTATATCGTCGAAATATTTCATGTGCAAAATATCATTGCAGCAATCGATCCAGATTCTAGGGATCAATTAAAACAGGTGATTCCAGCAATTACGAGTAAATATACGGTGCTACGTGTCATCATAGTAGTGTTGGCAATTGCGTGGTCGATAAAAGAATATCGTAAAACTCAGAAACTTCTAGCGGTGAATAAGTCCAGTAAATGAATCTGATTTTATTGTTCTTAAGTGCCTTTGGAGCCGCCACTTTATTGCCCTTACAGTCCGAAGCAATATTGTTGGGGTCATTTGCTCTAAAACAATTTTCGCCGTGGATGCTTATTTTTGTTGCAAGTGTAGCGAATGTGATGGGTTCATGCGTTAATTGGTGGTTGGGCTTAAAAATAGAGCAGTTTAAAACCAAAAAGTGGTTTCCATTTAAGTCAGATCAAATGATTCGTGCTCAACGGGCTTATCAGCAGTATGGTACATGGTCACTTCTTTTAAGTTGGGTGCCTATCATTGGTGATCCAATCACCTTAATTGCAGGAATTTTGAAAGAAAAATTCTGGAAATTTATCTTCGTGGTGGGTATAGCGAAAACAGGTCGGTATCTATTTATTTACTGGGTGTATCTTGGTTTGTTCTAAATTTTCGTAGAGTAAAACTCATCAAGATTAATTTGTCTGAATCAAGATTAACGGTGCTTTTGTTTTGCGCAAAGATGCTATAGAATACTCGCTCCCTTACCTGCAGGTCGTATTGTAATGGTGCAAACGAGCCGAACAGGTGTTCAAAAGAGGTTGTTATGCCTAAGATGAAAACTCGCCGTGGTGCAGCAAAACGCTTCAAAGCGACTGCTAACGGTTTTAAGCGTAAACAAGCGTTCAAACGCCACATTTTGACCAAAAAATCTGCTAAGCGTATTCGTCAATTGCGCGGCTGTGTAATGGTTCACGTAAGTGACGTTGCTTCAGTTCGTCGTATGTGCCCGTACATCTAAGGAGATTATAAATGGCTCGTGTAAAACGTGGTGTACAGGCTCATCGCCGTCACAAAAAAATTCTTGCTCGCGCTAAAGGTTACTATGGTGCTCGTTCACGTGTTTACCGCGTAGCGTTCCAAGCGGTAATCAAAGCAGGTCAATATGCTTACCGTGACCGTCGTCAAAAGAAACGTCAATTCCGTGCTTTATGGATTGCGCGTATCAATGCTGGTGCACGTCAAAATGGTTTGTCGTACAGCCGTATGATCGATGGCTTGAAAAAAGCTCAAGTGATCATCGACCGTCGCGTACTTGCTGACATCGCTATGCATGACGCAGTTGCATTTGCTGCTTTAGCTGAAAAAGCTAAAGGCGCATTAGCTGCTTAATCATCGTAGATGAGAAAAAGACCGCTTTTTAGCGGTCTTTTTTATTTTCATTGTTTACGACCAAATAAAGCCAAGAGATTAGTATGAATAAAATTATGGTCGTCGGTACAGCAGCATCTGGGAAAACAACCTTTGCACGTAAGTTGGCTGTTCAACTGCAAGTCGATCATATTGAACTTGATAATCTCTTTTGGTTGGATAACTGGACTGAGTCATCTTCAATAGAATTTCAAGAAAAATTTATAAATCGTGTTAGGTCTATGAATAAGGGCTTCGTGATTGATGGTAATTATTCTCTGATTCAAAATTTAATCTTAAGTGAGATCGACACTGTGATGTGGTTGGATTTTTCACTACGCGTAAATCTTTATCGTGTGATTAAGAGGTCGCTATACCGTGTGATTAGCCAAAAGAAAATATGGAAAAATTCTAACAATAGAGAACATTGGGCGAAATTGTTAAGTAAAGACTCAATAATATTGTGGGTAGTCCAAACACATGGGAAAAATAGATTTAAATATTTGCAGATGATGAATGCCACTCAATATCATCATATAAAGTGGCTACATTTTCATAAAACTGAACAATTAGATGAATTTTTAAAACATCACAGTCCAAAATAGTAAGCGCAGAAACAGATTATTGCAGTGACTAAAATGAGGGCAAACACATTTGATTTACCTGTTTTAGGTGTGGGTTGGTGAGAACTGGAATCATTGTTGAAAAATCGTTTTCCATGTTGAGTATGCGTTGAGGCTTCATCCAAAGGGGAGTGAATTTCGGGGCTTTTTAAATGAGCAGTTTTATAGTGATTTGCTACTTTAGTGATGAATTTTGCACTCAGGTCATCTAACTTTTGTTGAAATACCTTCAGTTGTTTTTCTTCCTCAAGAGATTCTTGATGATCTTGCTCCAAAAGCTTTCGTTTTTGAATCTTTAAATGTTGTTCTAGATGCATGAAACGCACTAAGGTTTCATTGGCATAAGGTGCTGCATAATCTTGTGGCAGTAATGGTAAGGCAGCTCCAGCGTTGGAGGGTGATTGATCGTCAGTACCATAAAAGATTGCGCCACGTTTAACAGATTCCACCCCTTGTGCTAATGCGCGATCGAACAGCTCATTCTCTGTGTAGTCGTGAATATCATTCCAATTAGGTGCTTGAAGATCTGCCTCAACACGTTTGATATGTTGGGTGGATAGATCAAAACGCCAAAATGTTTCAATTCGTGCAGGGAGTGTTTGGTTGTTTGGTATCTCGAAGTCTTGTTCAGAACTATACCATTCGGCAAGTTCTTTACCACAGATCCATGCTGTTTTTACATTGCGGTGATGACTGACAATGAAATGGGGATATGGTAAAAGCTCAACATTTGGATTGGGATTTTTTTCATCGATTAATAAACTTGAGTTATGTAGGCTTAAGCGTGTGACACCCTGACGTTTTAAGCTTTCTAACCAAACTTGGAAATGTTGTGCCAATAAGTGTTGCGTATTTAAATCTCGAAAAAGGAAATGGTGCTGATTAAAAATCGCATGATTTTTCCAGTGTTGAAAACTTAAATCCTGACTTAAAAACTCATTGCCGTAAGTCACAAGTGTGAGCTGTTGTTTCCAAATTTGATCTAATGCCATGACATATCTTCTCAATGATCATTGCGCATATCTTAAACTTTTTATAAATGTAATTTCCAATTTAATTCCACATCCAATTTTAACACTTGCTGATCTTCATACGGAGCTATAAAAGCTGTTAGAATGCGCAGTTATATTATTTTTTATATTTGTTGCTTTGAGAGTTACTATGTCACTGGAAGCCCTGACCACTGAAGCGCTCGCTGCCATTGCAGCAGCTCAAGACCTTGCAACACTCGATCAGGTTCGAGTGCAATTTACGGGTAAGAAAAGCCAGCTTGCTGAACAATCGAAAGCACTGGGTAAAATGGATCCGGAAGAGCGTAAGGTTTTTGGTGCGCAGATTCATTCAGTTCGAGAAGCGATTAATGGCGCATTAACTGAGCGTCAAACTGCATTACAAAAAGCTGCACTAGAACAAAAATTAGCAAGTGAACAGATCGACATCACGTTGCCTGGTCGTGGACAACAGGTGGGCAGTATCCACCCAGTGACCCAAGTACAAGAGCGTATTTGTCAATTCTTCACGAAAGCAGGTTTTTCTGTTGCGACTGGTCCAGAGGTTGAAGATGATTATCACAACTTTGAGGCATTAAATATTCCTGGTCATCACCCTGCGCGTGCAATGCACGATACCTTTTACTTCGATGTAAACCATTTGCTTCGTACGCATACCTCTGGTGTACAGATTCGAACGATGGAAACACAGCAACCACCAATTCGTATTGTATGTCCAGGTCGTGTGTATCGCTGTGACTCAGACCAAACACATTCTCCGATGTTCCACCAGATTGAAGGTTTGTACGTTGCAGAAAATACGAGCTTTGCTGAGTTAAAAGGATTATTGGTTAATTTGCTGAATGAGTTCTTTGAAAAAGACTTGAAAGTACGTTTCCGCCCATCTTACTTCCCATTCACAGAACCAAGTGCTGAAGTCGACATCATGGATGAGCGAGGAAAATGGTTAGAAGTATTAGGTTGTGGCATGGTACATCCAAATGTTCTTCGTTCAGCGGGTATTGATCCAGACAAGTACAAAGGCTTTGCATTTGGTTTAGGTGTTGAACGTTTTGCAATGCTTCGTTATGGCATAAACGACTTGCGTATGTTCTACCAAAATGATGTGCGTTTCTTACGCCAGTTTGCTTAAAACTTTTTATTAAATCCTCTCCTAACTTGAGGAACTCCACAGAATCATTTGGGGTTCTCTCCCTTGGCAAAGGGGGTTAGAGGGAGGATTCTAGAGATTTGAATTACAGGTTTTATATCAATGAAAATTAGCGAAAATTGGCTACGCACATGGGTTAACCCAGCCATCGATAGCGATACTTTATCTGACCAACTGACCATGCTTGGCCTTGAGGTAGATGATTTATCTCCTGCTGCAAAACCATTTACAGGTGTGGTTGTAGGTGAAGTACTTACGGTAGAACAGCACCCAGATGCAGATCGTTTACGTGTAACGACTGTCAACATTGGTGTGGGTGAACCATTACAAATCGTCTGTGGTGCACCTAATGTACGTGCAGGAATGAAAGCACCCGTAGCAACCATCGGTGCAGTATTGCCAGGTGATTTTAAAATCAAAAAAGGTAAGCTTCGTGGTGTTGAATCACAAGGTATGCTGTGCGGTGCATCTGAAATTGATTTAGAAGATAAAATCGACGGTCTACTCGAGCTTCCTGCGGACGCGCCAGTCGGTGTAAACGTACGTGAATATCTAGACCTTGATGACAACGTGATTGATATTAGTATCACACCAAACCGTGGTGACTGTTTCAGTATTCGTGGGATTGCACGTGAAATTGGTGTGATTAACCAACTTCCCGTGACTGCGCCTGAAATTAAAGAAGTGGCTGCAACGATTGCTGATGAAAAGAAGGTCGTTGTATCTACTGAAGGTTGCCCACGTTACTTAGGTCGTGTGATCAAAAACGTCAACACCAAAGCGCCAACTCCTGAATGGATGGAACGCGCACTGGCTCGTTCTGGTATCCGTCAGCACAGTATCTTAGTTGATATTACCAACTATGTATTGATGGAGTTGGGTCAACCGCTTCACGCATTTGATGGTGGTAAAGTTCAAGGTGCGGTACACGTTCGTCAAGCAACTGCAGGTGAAAAACTTGTTCTCTTGAATGAGCAAGAAGTTGAAATGCAAGACAACGTGATGGTGATTGCAGATGACGAAAAAGCATTAGCAATTGCGGGCATCATGGGTGGCTTGTCTTCATCGGTGACAGACGCAACGACTGAAATCTTCCTTGAATCAGCATTCTTTGCACCACTTCATATTGCGGGTCGTGCGCGTAGCTTCGGTTTACATACAGATGCGTCTCAGCGTTATGAGCGTGGAGTGGATTTCGAACTTCCAATGATCGCAATGCACCGTGCATCTCAGTTGATTTCTGAGCTTGCAGGTGGTGAATTTGGTCCAATTACGGTAGCAGAAAATCCAAGAGTATTGCCAACACGCGAAGCAATCGAGCTTGAGCAGGCGCAAGTTGATCAACTTCTTGGTTATAAAGTTGACTCTGACTTTATTACTGATGCGTTAACACGTCTAGGTTGTCAGGTAACAATTAAAGCACAAGGTCAATGGTCTGTCGTACCGCCATCACATCGTTATGATATGGCAATCTACCAAGACTTAATTGAAGAGGTTGCGCGTATTCATGGTTATGACAACATTCAAATCAGCTTGCCTGTGATTGATGTGAAACTTGCAAAATACCAAGATCAATTTGAAGTTGCACAATTACGTCAAACTTTGGTTTCACTTGGTTATCAAGAGGCAATCAGCTTTAGTTTTGCTGATCTAAAACTTGAAAAACAGTTAAATCCAAGTGTAAATCCTTTGGCATTGGCAAATCCAATTTCAAGTGATTTGGCGGTAATGCGTTCGACTTTACTTTCAAGCTTAATTCCTTGTGTCCAATACAACGTTAATCGTCAACAAAGTCGTGTGCGCTTCTTTGAACTTGGCTTGCGTTTTGATTATCAAGAAGCCACCAGTATTCATGATCTTAAGCAAATACCTACACTAGCGATTGTGGCAACAGGTGCGAAGAATCAGGAATCTTGGCATGCTAAACCTCAGCCAATGGATTTCTTCGATTTTAAAGGTGAAATTGAGGCTGTATTGGCGGCTGGACGAGTTCAAGTAGAATATGTGCGTTCAGAGCGTTCATGGTTGCATCCAGGTCAAGCTGCTGAAATTTTAGTGGACGGACAATCAATTGGTTATATTGGTCGTTTACATCCATCGCTTGAAGATGAGCTTGATCTCGCACCGACATGGGTAGCAGAACTCGATCAATCGTCTGTTTTGCAAACTTATGTATCTAATTTTACAGAATTATCACGATTTCCTTCAGTGAGACGTGATATTGCAGTTTTAATTAGTGATAAGATTAATGTTAGTGAAATTCAGCAACTTATCGAAAAAACTGGAGGAGAGTTACTTGATTCTTCTTGGTTATTCGATGTGTATACGGGTCAAGGTGTAGAAGAGGGTAAACGTTCATTGGCGTTTGCACTTTTATGGCAGCATCCGAGTCGCACGCTTGAGGATGCTGAAATTAAATCTGGTATGGATAATATTTTACAAGTGTTAGAAAACACTTACCAAGCGACATTGAGGGCCTCATGACAGCATTAACAAAAGCAGAAATGGCTGATCATTTGAGTGAGCTGACGAGTTTAAATCGTCGTGAAGCTAAACAAATGGTTGAGTTGTTTTTTGATGAAATTAGCCAGGCATTAATTGCTGGTGAACATGTCAAATTATCGGGTTTTGGTAATTTCGAACTGCGTGACAAGCGTCAGCGCCCAGGGCGTAATCCAAAAACAGGTGAGGAGATTCCTATTTCTGCTCGCCGTGTAGTGACCTTCCGTGCTGGTCAAAAGTTTAGACAGCGTGTAGGGACAGAGCAAGTCGATTAATCGCTTGATCAAATAACATAAAAAAACCTGAGCTCAGCTCAGGTTTTTTTATGCTCTTAACTTTATGCGTATTCATAAAATTCAGCGCATAAAAAAGAGAACCAAAGGTTCTCTTTTTTTCGAATAATCTAAACTTTAGATTATTGAGCAGCAGAAGCAGCAGCAGTAGCGTCAGCAGCAGCGTCAGTAGCTTCAGCAGCAGCATCAGTAGCTTCAGCAGCAGCAGCGTCAGCTTGAGCAGCAACTTCAGAAGAAGCTTCAACAGCAGCAGCGTCAGCAGCTACAACAGCTTCAGAAGCAGCTTCTACAGCTTCAGATGCAGCAGCGTTTGCGTCAGCAGCAGCTTCTTCAGTTTTTTTAGCACAACCAACGAAAGCTAAAGTAGTAGCAACGGCAGCAGCAATAGCAATTTTTTTGAATAACATGGCATCACTCTCATTAAAATAAATTGAGACAAAAAACCCGGTTAGTCTGTTGTGTGCTTTTATTATTCCTAACGTTAGTAAGGTTAATAACGCATGGAGCAGCCTAACTGGTATGCCGACATGCTATCACTGAGTATTTTGAATTACTACTAGGCGAGATGAAAAAATGCTTAAAAAATGAGAAATTTGACCCTATTTTTAACAGAAAATTACAATCATTTTTGCATTTTGAATTGGAGAAATACTAAGTAAATACTTAAAAAATAAAGGGAATTAAAATACAAGATGATAAAAATCACATACTTGCAAGAAAAGTTACATTCAAAAGTTAGTATTGTGTATTTATGTAAATGGTGTCAACCCAAATAAAAGGCCATCAATAAATGATGGCCTTTTGCGTATTAGTTGGCAGCTTTGCGTTTCATTTGATCGAAGAAATCATCATTGGTCTTGGTTTCCTTCATGCGATCAAGTAAGAATTCCATCGCAGCAAGTTCGTCCATAGGATGGAGAAGCTTACGTAAAATCCAAACCTTACGTAGTTTATCTTCATCCATGAGGCGTTCTTCACGACGTGTACCAGATTTCTTGATATTCATCGCAGGGAATACACGTTTCTCAGCAATACGGCGATCAAGCGTAATCTCTTGGTTACCTGTACCTTTGAATTCTTCGTAGATGACTTCATCCATTTTACTGCCAGTTTCAATTAAAGCAGTAGAAATGATCGTAAGTGAACCACCTTCTTCGATATTACGTGCAGCACCGAAGAAACGTTTTGGACGTTCTAAAGCGTGGGCATCAACACCACCAGTTAAAACTTTACCTGATGATGGAATAACAGTGTTATATGCACGTGCTAAACGTGTAATTGAGTCAAGCAAAATAACAACGTCTTTTTTGTGTTCTACCAGACGTTTCGCTTTTTCAATCACCATTTCAGCGACTTGAACGTGACGTGCAGGTGATTCGTCAAATGTTGAAGCAACAACTTCACCACGAACGGTACGTTCCATTTCTGTTACTTCTTCTGGGCGCTCATCAATGAGAAGAACGATTAGGAAGCATTCAGGATTATTACGAACAATAGATTGAGCAATGTTTTGGATTAACATTGTCTTACCAGCTTTAGGTGGTGCAACAATAATTGAACGTTGACCTTTACCAATTGGAGCAACTAAATCGACAACACGCGCAGTTAAATCTTCAGTCGAACCATTTCCTAACTCCATCACTAATTGTTCAGTTGGGAATAAAGGCGTTAAGTTTTCGAAAAGAATCTTATTGCGAGAGTTTTCTGGCGTGTCGTAGTTAATTTGATTCACTTTTAAAAGTGCAAAATAACGTTCGCCTTCTTTTGGTGGACGAATCGTACCTGTAATCGTATCCCCAGTGCGCAAATTGAAGCGGCGAATTTGAGAAGGGCTGACATAAATGTCATCTGGACCCGCAAGGTAAGACCCTGCTGCAGAACGTAAAAAACCGAAACCATCAGACAGAATTTCAAGAACACCATCGCCGAAAATTTCTTCACCATTCATAGCATGGCGTTTCAAAATGGCAAAAATAATGTCTTGCTTACGGTTACGTGCCATTCCTTCAAGGCCCATGAACTCAGCAATTTTGATGAGTTCGCCTATCGGTTTTTTCTTGAGTTCAGTTAAGTTCATAAATGGTCGATTGAATTAAAAGGAAGTGTGGAACACAGATAGAATAGAAGCAAAAGACATCCGCAGTGCAAG
Organism: Acinetobacter sp. ANC_7654; assembly: GCF_056779855.1. Classification (NCBI taxonomy): domain Bacteria; kingdom Pseudomonadati; phylum Pseudomonadota; class Gammaproteobacteria; order Moraxellales; family Moraxellaceae; genus Acinetobacter; species Acinetobacter sp. ANC_7654. The sequence goes on from NZ_JBWYIR010000007.1 coordinate 155,836, forward strand.
AAAAGAGCAGCAATTGATTTGCACAATAACAAACTCAGAATCTAGTAAGTTCTTTCGAGGAGAAATGTGTAAACAATTTCTTTAGCCGAGCGGCGATCTTATGTTTTGTGTATTGTAAGAAACGAGGAGAAATTGTCCAAGTGTTTCTTGATCATGCAATATAAGTGAGATATGGCTCTTTGTCAATTTTACCGTCAAAAAAAGCGCCAAAAATTTGACGCTTTCAAAGCAATTAAAATTGAAAGAATTAGATATTTTCTTCAATAAAAGCTGCAAGTTTAGATTTAGGAGCTGCACCAACTTGTTGAGCAACAACTTCACCATTCTTAAACATCAATAAAGCTGGGATATTACGAATATTGTAATTTACAGCAGTTTGTTCGCATGAAGTTACGTCAACTTTTACGATTTTAACCTTACCTTCGTATTCAGTTGCTAAAACTTCAAGTACAGGAGCAATAGCTTTACATGGCGCACACCAGCCTGCCCAAAAATCAACAAGAACTGGCGTGTCAGAATTTAAAACGTCAGCTTCAAAATTAGCATCAGTTGTATTAACAATATTAGCAGACATGGAATTTGCTCCGAATAATTTTTTGAAAACAGTCTATCTATGTATATAAGTATTACATAGACCACTTTAACAAAGTAGGGGATAGGGTTTATTTTCGGACTAAATTCTGTAAATGTCTAATTGATGCTCACGATTTCCATGATCGGTGTAACACAATTGTCATATATGATGATTTTTTAAATAGTCGTTAAATTGACTAAATAAATGGCTTTTAAATTACAGTTATGTGAATTAATCTAGGCACAATTCTGGTTGAACTTAGCGCAACAATGTCTGATTTTTTGATTGATGAAGAACTCCTTGCAGCCATTGATATGGGCTCAAACAGCTTCCACTTGGCGATTGCTCGAGTTGATCATGGTGAGGTAAAAAAAGTCGCATCGATGTCTGAAAAGGTCCAATTGGCCGCAGGTTTAGATGAAAATAAAAATTTGACAGAAGCTGCTCAACAACGTGGTTTAGCATGCTTAGCTCGATTTGTAGGGCGCCTAAGTTCAGTCCAATCCAATCGCTTAAGAATTGTGGCCACCAATGCGTTGCGCCAAGCTAAGAATGGGCATGAATTCATTCAAAAAGCAGCTGAAATTCTGCCTAAACCTATTGAAATTATTGCTGGTCGTGAAGAAGCACGTTTAATTTATTTAGGTGTATCACATACTATGGCGAACAGCGGTCGCCGTTTGGTGATTGATATTGGTGGTGGCTCGACTGAGTTAATCATTGGTGAAGAGTTTGAGCCGATTCATACTGAATCCGTGCAAATGGGATGCGTTGCATTTACAAAGGCCTATTTTGCAGAGGGCGATATTAATCCAAAAGCTTTCGATCGTGCGGTGACTGCTGCACGCAAAGAAATCTCGGGTATCGCGACAACTTATCGTGCGGCAGGATGGGATACTGTTGTCGGTTCAAGTGGAACCATTAAAGCCTGTCGTCAAATTGCGGTAAATATGGGCTGGAGCGATGATCAGGAAAACTTGACTCGTGAAGGCTTGGAAAAACTTAAAGATAAATTACTCAAATATAAACATATTTCAGACATGGAATTTGAGGGTCTTAAGGAAGATCGTCGTGCAGTCCTACCTGCGGGTATTGCGATTTTATACGCTGTATTTGAAGTTCTTCAAGTTGATAAGCTGGTCTATTCAGATGGCGCCTTACGAGAAGGTGTAATGTATGATTTACTCGGGCGTTTCCAGCATGAAGATATTCGAGATCGTAGCGTACAAGCCTTGATGGGGCGTTATGGTGCTGATCAAAAACAAGCAGAACGTGTTGTTGAAACGGCTCAACATTTATTTGATAGCGTGGCAGGAACGCTTGGTCTAAATAATGACGATAGTGATTTGCTACGTCGAGCAGCTTATCTTCATGAAATAGGTTTAGCCATTAGTCATAGTGGTTATCATCGTCATGGCGCATATTTGCTTCAGCATTCTGACATTGCTGGTTTTTCACAAATTGATCAAAATCATTTGTCACATTTGGTCGCTCATCATCGCCGTAAATTGCGTGCTGAAGCAAAAAATGATGTGACGAAAGTCGGTGGAATTAAACTTGTCTATCTATGTTTGCTCCTTCGTCTCGCAATTTTGCTGAATCACAGCCGAAGCGATGAGATGCTTCCTGCCATTGAATTAAAGATATTAGATGAGCAACAATGGCAACTGAAAGTTTCTGGTGATGCAAAACAATGGCCTTTGTTGGTTGCAGAGCTGCATGATGAGCAGGTGCAATTTAAACATTGGGATATCGTTTTGAATATTCAGTCGGAACAATTTATTGGCTAACAGAAGCTGATAAGCGAATTTTATTAGTTAACTACGTCATAGTTAATTTAGGGATATTCATCGACTTATGAAAAATAAAGCTGCTCAATCTAAAGCATGGAAAACGGTTCAAATTGCGCGTCATCCAGATCGCCCACAATTTTTAGATTATGTGAGCGAAATTTTTACAGAATTTGATGCACTTCATGGTGACCGTTTATATGGTGATGATGGTGCAATGGTTGGCGGTTTAGCACGTTTTAATGGTCAGGCTGTGATGGTGGTTGGTCAACATCGTGGTCGTAGTACACGTGAAAAGTTACAGCATAATTTTGGGATGAGTAATCCAGAAGGCTATCGCAAGTCTCAGCGTTTACTTGATATGGCTGAACGCTTTAATCTTCCAGTTTTCACATTTATTGACACCATGGGTGCATACCCTGGTGTAGGTGCTGAAGAGCGTGGACAAGCAGAAGCAATTGCAACGAGTCTAGCTCAACTCTCAAGTTTAAAAGTACCTGTCATCGCGACTGTTCTAGGCGAGGGTGGTTCTGGCGGCGCATTAGGCATTGGCGTTGCAGATCGTGTGATTATGCTCTCTCACAGTATTTATTCTGTGATTTCACCTGAAGGTTGTGCCTCAATTCTTTGGAAAACTGCTGAAAAAGCTGAGCAAGCGAGTGAAGCACTTGCACTCACTGCAGATAAACTGAAAGAACTTGGTATTGTTGAGTATGTTGTAGATGAAGGTGAGGGTGCTCATCTTCAGCCAGACGTAGTCATGGATAATTTAAAACATGTGTTACAAGCTGCACTTGATGAGCTTGTTCCAATGGATGCAAATGCAAGATGCGAAGCACGTTACCAACGTTTAATGAAGTTTGGCAGCGACAATTCAGGTCTAGCTTCTTAAAACAAATTGCCAAATTTGGTGATGAACACACGTTCTTAGTGGGATGCAGTGGCGGCATGGATTCCATGCTGTTGCTGTATGTCATGTCTCAATTAATTCCCCAAAAAATCCGTGCGATTAATATTAACCACCAGTTGCAATCTGCAAATCAGGAATGGGCCGAATTCGTCCATCAATTTTGTATAGCAGCGCACATCCCTGTGGTTCTCGAGACAGTTCAAGTTGCTGAAGGGAATTTGGAGCAGCAAGCTCGAGCAGCACGTTATCAAGCTTTTAAACATCATTTATCCGACACAGATATTTTAGTACTGGCACATCATCAGCAGGATCAAGCTGAGACCGTATTATTACGTTTGTTCTCTGGTGCTGGAATACAGGGGTTGTCCGCGATGAAATTATTAGATTCACGTGAAGACATCATTATTTGGCGACCATTATTGAATCTCAGTCGTGAGCAGATTTGCCAATGGGTAGAACAACTCAAATTGCCCTACGTGGATGACCCGACCAATTTTGATACGCACTATGATCGAGCTTGGTGCCGTCATGAGCTTTGGAATATTTTGCAAAGCCGATTCCCTAAAATGCAACAGGCGATTGTGAGAACTAGTGTGCTGATGCAAGATGCGGATGAAATTTTGCAAGAGGTTTTACAGCAAGATTTGGCGTTCTGTGGCGATGATGATCATCTAGATTTACGACAACTCAATCAATTAAGTTTAGCAAGAAGAAGACAACTTTTATCCAATTGGATGAAAGGTAAGGATCAATACCGTCCTGCATTTGAGATGGTAGAGCGGTTGAATGAAGAAGTTATTTTGGCGAAACCTGATGCACAAGCAGCATTGCATTGGAATGGACAATATTATGTTCGTTTCCAAAACGTCTTATATCGAGTTGCTAAGGATGCATACTTAGCAGAATCGAATACAACTGATTCAGAAATAAAATTTGAAATCCAGCAAGTTGTAAATTTAGCTTCGGGTCAATTTAAGATCTGCCAACATCAGGAAGAGTATGGTCTGCGTACAGAACTTTTAAATCAGCCTTTGACATTGCATTATCGTCAAGGTGGGGAAAAAGTCCATTTGCATGGACGTGTGGGGAAATGGCCATTAAAAAAAGCAATTCAAGAGGCACAAATTTTTCCATGGAAGCGTCATACTATTCAAATTTTAAGCTTAGATAATGTTATGCTTGGTGTTTTCACGCCAAAAGGGTTTTGGCTGGCTGAATCAGAGTATTGTGAAGTCGGTGGTTGGCAGCCAAAGTTAGTTTCATCGCTATAAAATCAAGGTTGAGAGTCGTTCATGAGTGTTGCGTTAAACTGTAATATTTGTTTCATTGGTGGTGGTAATATGGCTCAAGCCCTAATTGGAGGGTTGATTAGTCGTGGTTTACCAACAACGCGTATTACAGTTTCCGATCCTGTAGAACGTGTGAGAGAGTTATTAAAAGAAAAAGAAATTCAAGTTACAGACAATAATGAAGACGCGATCCAAAATGCTGATGTTGTTGTTCTGGCGGTGAAACCACAAGTACTGGCACAAGTTCTTAAACCGTTAAAAGATAAATTTGAGAATAAGTTAATTGTTTCGATTGTAGCAGGAGCTGAAATTGCAACGATTGCTGCATTAACGGGGACGGAGTTTATCGTTCGTGTCATGCCTAATACACCTGCATTGGTTCAAACAGGTGCCCATGGTTTATATGCTCATGACGTTGTTGACCAAGCAAAGCGTGAATTGGCAAGTCAGATTTTAGCTGCAACAGGCTTAACACTTTGGGTAAACTCAGAAGAGCAAATTGATGCAGTAACTGCGGTATCGGGGTCAGGGCCAGCGTACTTTTTCTATATGATGGAAAGTATGATTCGTGCTGGGAAAAATTTAGGCTTGGATGAGAAAACTGCAACAGCATTAACGCTACAAACAGCTCTCGGTGCTGCACAAATGGCGATCACCAGTTCTAATACGCCATCTGAACTGCGTAGAAATGTGACATCACCAAATGGTACAACTCAAGCGGCCTTGGAAGTTTTTGATCGAGCGCAAATTTCACAGAATATTCAAGCTGCTCTTGCGGCTGCAAAAAAACGCAGTCAGGAGCTCGCTCAGGAATTAAGTGATAGTTCTAAATAACTAAATTTTAGGAAAATTGAAGTATGGGTGCGAACTCTGCGCTATTTTTTGACATTATCATTAATGTTGCGATTTTATTGGTATTTTTCCGTTTTTTAATGCAATTGGCGGCAGTCAGTCCATATAACCCTGTTGTGCTATCGACAGTGAAAGCAACTAAAATTGTAGATGTGTTTGGACGAATCTTGCCAACTGTGGCACAGGGGCGTGTAAATCTAGCAGCTTTAGTGCTGATCGTGTTGTTGTATTTTCTTAAGGTATTTGGCTATAAATATTTAAATGCCTTACCAACAGGCGATGTATTGTACTTTATTGGTTCAACAGTACTTTCAATGTTGCAGGCATTAATTTCAATTCTTAAATATTTACTGTTCGCTTACATCATATGTAGTTGGATTTTGATGTTTTCACAAACACGTTCACCTTATATTGAAGTGATTCAAGAATTAGCTGAACCGATGTTGGCACCATTCCGTAAAGTAATGCCAAATTTAGGGATGATTGATCTATCTCCAATCCTTGCATTCTTTACACTTTATATTGCTGAAATCATGTTGAAATCAATTGGTTAAATCTAGATTACGGATTTTAACAATTTTATAAAAAAGGACTCAAATGAGTCCTTTTTTACAATTTAAGAATCTTAGAAATTAGTGCGCTTCGCCCCAGTTTTTCCCTTTGCCGACTTCAACAACAAGTGGCACAGAGAGTTGAACAACACCTTGCATTGCATCTGCGATTTTAATAGAGATCTCGTCAGCAATCGCTTCATCTACCTCAAACACTAATTCATCGTGAACTTGCAATAATAATTTGGCCTGATCTTTAGGGAGAATTTTATCTACTTCGATCATTGCCATTTTGATAATCTCCGCAGCAGAACCTTGAAGAGGCGCATTAATTGCAGCGCGTTCAGCTGCCTTTCGAATCATCATATTGCGCGCATCGATATCTGGGGTGTATAAGCGTCGCCCTGTAATGGTTTCAACAAAGCCTTGTTCTAAGGCGACTTGTCGTGTGCGTTGCATATATTCATAAATGCCAGGATAGCGATGGAAATATTGTTTAATGTAATTTTGAGATTCTTCGCGTGTGAATCCCAACTGACGTGTTAAACCAAACTCAGACATGCCATAAAGTAATCCAAAGTTGACTGCCTTGGCTTGGCGACGTTGATCATTGGTTACATCATCCAAAGCAATATTTAATACTTCTGCTGCAGTACGGCGATGAACATCTTGGCCGTGATTAAACGCGTCAACTAAAGCCTCATCTTGTGAAAAATGTGCCATAAGACGTAGTTCAATTTGTGAGTAATCGGCAGCAAGTAAAACCCGACCTTCAGGTGCAACAAAAGCTTTTCGGATTTGACGACCGATCTCTTCGCGAATTGGAATATTCTGAAGATTAGGATCAGTAGAAGATAATCGTCCAGTTGCGGTTAAAGCTTGATGGTAGCTGGTATGAACACGATGACTTTCGTTATTGGCTTGTTTGATTAAACCGTCAGTATAGGTACTTCTTAATTTAGACAAGCCACGATATTCTAAAATAAGTGCAGCGATCGGGTGATCAATTTTCTCAAGAATGCTTTCGCTGGTACTGTATTGACCTGTTGAAGTTTTCTTACCACCTTTTAAACCTAACTTATCAAAAAGAATATCACCCACCTGCTTAGGTGAGCTGACATTAAAAGGTTGACCAGCGATTTCGATAATCTGATTTTCTAACTCTAGAATTGTATTAGAAAATTCTTGACCCAATTGATCGAGGAAACTCAAATCGAGCTGAATTCCATTTTCTTCCATCGTCGTCAGAACTGCAGCTGTCGGCATTTCGATTTGATGAAGAATATTGAGAAGCTCTGGGATTTCTTTAAGCTTACGCTCCAATACCTCATACAAACGATAGGTTACATGGGCATCTTCAGCGGCATAATGCGCTGCTGTTTCGATTTCAATTTGATTAAAGGTTTTTTGTTTAGCACCTTTGCCCGCCACTTGTTCGTAAGTAGTGGTTAAGTGGCTAAGATAAACGCGCGCAACGTCATCCATACCATGGCGCGTCGCCACAGCATTGAGCACGTACGAGGCAAGCATGGTGTCAAAGTACCAGCCTTGTAAATGAATTCCATGATTTTCGAGAATATGAGCATCATATTTTAAATGATGACCAATCTTCTCAATCTCAGCGTTTTCTAAAATTGGTTTGATTTGCGCAAGAATAGCGTCGCGATCCAATTGCTCTGGAGCACCTTCATAGTCGTGAGCAAGCGGAACGTAATATGCATCTTGGGCATCAAATGCCACAGAGAAGCCTACCATCTCTGCAACACGATAATCTAAACTTGTGGTTTCAGTATCGAAAGCAAAGCGTTTCTCAGTAGTCAATCTTTGAAAGAGTTTTTCCCAATCCGCTGGTGTTAAAACGGTATGGTAAGTTGCCTCGCCAAGCTGATCATCTACACTAGTTTGAACCGCTTGGTCTTCGATTTTCGATGTTGCAGTACTCGGTTTTGCGACAACTTGACTTGATTGTTTATAGGCAGCACTATTTGGATTGTTGGGATGATCTAAAGACTGAAGTTGATTTCTAAACTCAAGTTCGGTGTAAAGCTGACGTAACTCTGCAACATTTGGATCTCGGAGTTTAAGATCATCGTAGGTCAGATTCATGTCTAAGTCACAAACAATACTTGCTAGCTGATGATCTAGCGCAATACCATCTGCATTGTCTTTAATATTTTGGCCTACTTTGCCTTTAATTTTATCGACATTTTCAAGAATGCCACCAATTGAACCATATTCATTCAGCAGTTTAGCCGCAGTCTTTGCTCCGATACCAGGAACGCCCATGATGCCGTCAGAGGCATCTCCCATGAGGGTTAAATAATCAATAATTTGGTTCGGCCAAACACCAAACTTTTCAAAAACGCCATTCACATCCATGGGCTTGTCTTTAAAACTGTCTTCAAGTGTCACTTTGTCCGTGACCAATTGAGCCATGTCTTTATCGCCTGTGGAAATCAAGACTTGATAGCCTTCTTTTTCTGCACGTTTTGCCAGCGTACCGATGATATCATCGGCTTCCGCACCAGGTATGGCATGGAGTGGGATACCTAAAGCACGAATTAAATTATGTAAATACGGAATTTGTTGAGCGAGTTCGTCAGGCATGCTCGGTCGATCCCCTTTATATATTGGGGAAAGTTGATGACGGAAAGTTGGTTCAGGTGTGTCAAAAATGACAGCCATGTGTGTAGGTTGAACACGACGCATTAACTTTTGGATAGCAGAAATAGCTCCGCGAATTGCGTTGGTTTGTAAACCTGTTGACGTCGTTAGCGGTGGTAGTGCGTGATAAGCACGAAATAAAAAATATGACCCATCGACCAAGACAAATGGTGGCATTGAAACGTTCCTAATCCAATTAACTTTTTCATTGTACGTGATTTTCAGCAGTTGCGCTGATACAAGATTTGCAATCAAGTGTACAGAATATGCGATGAAAAACGCAAAATGCCAATTCTTGCTGAGGTATCATCAATCTAGCTAAAAAGGAATGATGTGTATGCTGAAGCAACATAGTGAAATAAAAATGATTTGGTTGATGCTCCTCATCATAGTAGCGATCAGTACTTGGGTTCTAGCGTTGCCGATCATTACGTTTTTATGTGTTGCTGCATTCCTCATAAGTGTTATGCAATATGCCCATCATATTGAAAAACCGCTTACCAACATTGAGCAACAGACTCATTATTCGAAACAGAATACATCACGATTGCCCTTATATATTTCGTCATTTCTTGCACTAATTGGCAGCTTGTTCGATTGGACATGGTTGGTTGGATTAGGTTTAACATTCTGGATTTATTTTTTCCTAAACTGGTTGCGACAACTTGAGGGACGATTAATTCAAATCGGTGCTTTACAGGAAAAGTTAATAAAACAAGATCCAGACGATCAGACCAGCATCACAAGTATTTTACAAAGTTCAGAGGGAATCCACACAAATCAGCAGCATGATTTGGGTTTTGGGGCGCAAATCAGACGATGGATCTTTCATGGGAACCCTGTCCTGAAAGTTGCGATTACTGTCCTAGTGATTGGGGTCGTCTTATTATTGAGATATATGGTTGAACATTGGACCTTAAGTCTTTCAATCAAACTTTTGGCTGTTGCTGTCATCGCCGTCATATGTGTTGCCTTTGGTTATCATATACAGAAAAAAAACCGCGGCTTTGGTCTTGCTTTACAAGGACTGGGTTTTGCGGGATTGTTATTAAGTATTCTATTTGCTTATCACGATGATCTGTTAAATCTCATTAATACGATTACGCTTTACAGCTTGAGCATGCTGTCGTTGGTCATACTGATTTTAAAACAGCGGTCAGTGGAGCTTTCCCTGATGGGAGTTTTGGTTGCTTATATTGCACCGTTCACATTACCTCATGCAGATTTTTCCTCAGCTCAATTACTGTCTTATTATCTAGCGGTCAATTGTGTTGTAGGTGTAATTTGTACATTACATCCATGGAAAATACTCACTCAAATAGCGTTGCTGCTCATTGTTGTTATCGGTGATGGTTATGCCTTTTTGAATGGCGGTGTTGCAGAGAGATTCGTTTTATCCTGTCTAGTTATTGCACATGCGAGTGTATTTATTTGGTTGGGTTTCAGATTTAACCAGCTCGCTACACATCAAAATCAAGCTCATTTAGGTCAGCGTATTATTGACTCCGCATTGATTTATGTCAGTCCCTTGGTCGCATACGCATTTTTACATCTCATGTATTTAGATCAAAAATCGGTTCAAATTGCCTTGTGTTTGGGTTTTGCATTGACTCACTTTGCGATTTTTAAAGTTGTGCAGCACGCGAAATTTGATACGGCGATTAAACAAAATTATTTAATGTTAGGTTTTATTTTTCTAAGTTTTATCCCGCCGATCTTGATCCCACAAGTATGGAGTGTGATCGGGTGGATTTTTGAAGGACTTCTTATTTTAATGTGGGGTTTGCATCGTGAGTTTAGGGTAGGGCGAACATTAGGTTATGCGTTGTTAACAGTTGGATTATTTTCGTATTTATACTATTTGATCGAGTTAGCATCAATTCCAAATATCATCCCATGGTTACTAGGTCTAAGTTATATCCTTGCGATTGTGGTCTCCAATGTTGTGATGCGTTATCAAAAACAGCTGACACTGTCAGATAAAATTTTCCTGTCTATTTTTTCTTTTTTTGCGAGTCTTTTACTGCTTTATCAAGGTGTGGAAAGTTTTAGTGAACCGATGAGATTAATCTACACACTTGCATTCACAACTGCGATTTATTTTGCTGCCAATTTTGTGTTGCAACCGCGCCAAGTAGTCTCATGGTCATGGTTATTACCAAAATGGTTGGGGCTGATTCCTATTGTAGTGTTCGCAGCTATTATGCTGATCGATTAATACACTCAAGGAGTCATCGTCTGGCAGTCATTTGGTGAGCAAGGCTTGTTTATCTTGGCTTGCTTGGGCCTGAGCTATCTGTGGTTAAAACCAATTTCAAATGCTCAGTACGAAAATGAATGGATCGCCTTTGGTGGACTCGCTTCTTTAGCTTGTGCCAGTGTGGGTGTAGTTTCAATGTCACCTATGATGGGAGCTGTTCTTTTACCGTTGATACTTTATGGCTATAGTGTTTCTAAAACAACAGACTTGAATAAGCTTTGGTTAACAAAGACCAGCCTCATTTTATTGTTGTGCTGGATTGTCAGCTCACAAATTTGGGTGGTAGAACCCTTTTGGAAATATTTTATCCCAATCTTAAACCCTATTGATTTCGTCAGTCTGACTGGTTTGTGGGTGCTTATTCAGGTGCTTCGCAGTCAAATCAGAATGGGGCTAGAGCGAACACTTGGCGCATTCTTGATCTTACTCGCTGTGCTATGGGTAAGTAGTTATGTACTTCTTAGAGCCTTACATTTTTATTTTGCTACACCTTATAACCAGTGGATCATTTGGCAAGATTCTGCAGTGCAATTGGCGTTGACATTATTGTGGGTGGTCATGGCATTCATTGTGATGAAATATGCCGCTATCATCCATAATCGAGTGGTATGGATGTTTGGTGCAAGTATTTTGGCGATCGTGACTTTTAAGTTGGTGTTGTTAGATTTATCCCATATCGGCACTCTAAGTCGAGTTTTATCATTTTTAGGCGCGGGAGGATTAATGTTGATTATTGCGTACATCGCTCCAGCGCCAGAGCAAAAACGAGTAGAAGAGACTAATGCTTGATCCTGAGATCAAGCATTAACCTTAATTCATTATAATTTAGGCTCTCTTTTGATTTCCTTATCATTGGCGTATTGGTCTATTTCCTCATCTGTCAACGAGGGTTGTGGAGGGCGATCAACAAAGCCCATTTTAGGTACAGGAATTTCAATATGGTGATCAACAAAACCATTTCGAATGCGTTCTTGCATTTCATCACGCACTTTCAAAAAGTTTTCCTGTTGGCACCAAATGGCGAATAACAATTCGATTGAAGATTCACGGAATGCGGTTACCGTCACAGCAGGTTTAGGATCTGCTAACACTAAAGGATAGCTGTTCGCCACCTTTAATAAAACTTCTCGTACTTTAATGATGTCTTCATGAAAGTTGATTGCAAGTGTAATGGGAATGCGCCGTATCGGAAATTTAGAAAGGTTGTGTACGGGAGCACGAATTAATTGCTCATTAGGTAAACGGACATAGACATTATCTTGAGTCAGTAATTTGACAGACAGTAAATCAATGGAGATCACTTCGCCTTCGATGGTATGTCCACGAATTAACGTAATTTGAATGGTGTCACCAATTTCAAAAGAACCTTCACCAATCAAGAATAAACCGCTAATCAAGTTCGTCGCAGAGGTTTGGGAGGCAAAACCCAGCGCTACGGTCAAGATACCAGCGGCACCTAGAAATACACTTAATTTAAAACCTGCTTCTTTTAAACTCGCCATCACAAAGATGAGGAAAATAAAATAAAAAATACCGCGCCGCCATACCAAACGCTGATGAGCATTAAATTTGGCGCCGATCGTTCTAACAAAAGTATTGGAAACGACTCGAGCAAAAAGGAATCCAATAAAGCAAAGCACAATCGCAATAATAATTTCAGTTAAGCGATCCGTATTGATATTGGTAAATATACTTTTGAGGCTATCAGCAATGGTGCCGGTAAGACTATCTGCCATATGCCCCCCCTTAGAAGAATGAATCAAACATGTTAAATAAAGTACTACCTGGGGCACGTGCTGGATTGACATAAATTACATCACCAGCCAATGGTGGGGTGCGATTTTCAATACGAATACGTGCTGGTCGATCCATCCCTTCGTGAATGACTTTAATTTGTGACGTCCATAATCGCTCTGTACTTTCACTATAAAACAAAGGCAGGGCAGGAACAGGTACATTCATTCGATCGAAACGGAGTTGATGTCCACTGACATTGTGAAAGTCAATTGGAGTGACTGCACGAAATGCACGTGGACGAAGTTGTTTGAGTTCTGTTCGACCATCAACTGAAGTGGCGTAACACATTTCACCACTGCGTTGATCAGGTCCGAACCATGTATCTTTAGGCATAATGACCGGTATATCGAATAATGGGGTCTTTTGACTTTCGACATAACCTGAAAGCCACAGAGGGGTACTAATATAAAGCGTGCCACGTTGACCAGCTGGAATGTAAATTGGGTCTACAGGACGGATCACCACAGATCGATCTGCAAGACGTGGTATCAATTGAATTTTAGGGTGAGTTTCCCTGAACATGTAACGTTCTACATGCACTGGACGAGGAAATGAAAAATGGGGGTCATCCATTTCCTGCCACTTTTGTTCGTAGTCGTATTGAATTTGAGGACGGTAGTACTCCATGCGCCATTCTTGTAAGCCACGAGTGAGTCGAAAGAGCAATGAACCAAATTGCCAAGCACGCACTTGATTGAGTTCAAAATGCTGCTCACCCCACCATCTTAAAGTCGAAGGGTTTTGCTCAAGTTTCTGATCTAGTGACAATAGGGAATATCCTTAAATAAATTCATTAAAAAACTGTCTTCACGCTGTCAAATGCTTAGAGTACACTCGAGGTAATTTTAATCATGATTATCATCCCTTATGCAAGTACTTAAACAAATACAAATACCGTATAGTTTTGCAAAAAAGCATGGCGTTTTGTTGCGTTATGAAGGGGATCAAGTTTTTATTGTCCGTCGTCAAGATACTGCTTTGGTTGCTTTGCAAGAAGCACGCCGTTACGTGGGGCGTACAGCCCAATATCAATTGGCGACTGAACAAGATTTTAGTCAGTTACTCAGTTCAAGTTATGCTGGCGAGACAGGCGAGTCTCAGCAAGTGGCTGCTGGTTTAGAAGATCATCCTGACTTGTTAAGTTTAGCCGATCAAGTACCTGAAGCAGAAGATCTGATGGATCAGGAAGACGATGCTCCGATTGTTAGATTGATTAACGCATTATTGTCCGAAGCCATTCGAGTGAGTGCATCAGATATACATATTGAAGCTTTTGAAAAAAAGTTATCGGTTCGTTTACGTGTTGATGGGCAACTTCGAGAAATCGTGCAACCACGTCGTGAACTTGCCCCATTGTTAGTTTCACGTATTAAAGTAATGGCAAAACTTGATATTGCTGAAAAGCGAATTCCTCAGGATGGTCGTATCTCTTTACGACTGGCTGGTCGTGAGGTGGATGTCCGTGTTTCGACTTTACCCTCTTCACATGGTGAGCGCGTAGTAATGCGTCTTTTAGACAAGCAAGCAGGTCGTTTAAATATGACCCATTTGGGTCTGATGAAAGATGATTACGAGCGATTAACCCAATTAGTGCATCGTCCTCACGGTATCATTCTCGTGACCGGACCGACAGGTTCTGGTAAAACGACGACACTTTATGCTGCACTCTCGGATTTAAATGATGGATCTAAGAATATTTTGACCGCGGAAGATCCAATTGAATATCAACTTGAAGGTATTGGACAAACTCAGGTTAACACTAAAGTGGATATGACATTTGCGCGTGCATTGAAAGCGATGCTTCGTCAAGATCCCGATGTGGTGATGGTGGGGGAAATTCGAGATTTAGAAACTGCAGAAATTGCTGTGCAAGCATCTTTGACGGGTCACTTGGTATTGTCGACGTTGCATACCAATACTGCGATTGGTGCAGTGACGCGTTTAAAAGACATGGGAATTGAGCCATTTCTTCTGTCGAGTTCTTTAATTGGTGTGATTGCGCAACGATTGGTTCGTACTTTGTGTTCGCATTGTCATAGTTGGCGTGCCGCGGATGACTTTGAAAAAGAAATTTTTAAGAATGTCCATGATGGTATTGCGCTCAATCTGCCTCAACCAGAGGGGTGTGAACATTGTGCGCATACAGGTTTTAGTGGTCGTACCGCCATTTATGAAATCGTCCCTGTTGATGATGGAATGCGCCGTCTGATTCACGGGAATGCTGCAGAGTTTGAAGTTGAAAACTATGCTCGCCAGGAGTCAGGTTCGATACGTGATGATGGATTACGAAAGGTGCTTGAAGGTAAGAGTACATTAGAGGAAGTACTTCGAGTAACAAATGAAGCGGCGGAGTGATTCAGAGATTATTTAATAATTCTCGATAAAACGAAGAAGCGCTGATTTGAAATTAAGCTCGAAAGCTGAGGATTCAACAAAAGAGCTCAATTATAATAGTTGGGCATTTCGCATAAGGTAATGAATTACATTAATAAATAAAAATAATTTTGAATAAGGTTTATAAGGTGAATTATAGGAATATTTATGAATTATCTTATGTCAAAACGCCATTACAGTAAGACATCTCACTAAAATTATTTTACAAAATTAAAGATTATGTAATATTTAGATTTTGCAATGTGATAATTTAATTTTGCATTTGGTTTCATACTTAATGTAAAAAATCTGTGAAGTATTACCAAATAGATCTAACAATACAAAACAATAGCTATAAAACATATATTTACTAAAAAATAATAAAAACATATGGTTAATTAACATGCGACAGACATTGAACTTGAAGATCTACATTTCTATGTATTCTACATGCTTAACTATAGAATGATCCTTTCCAAGTCTAAAGATACCTCGACGTGTTTCTCAGCAAAGCTGAGTTGTTTTACATATTGAACCGTGTAATCAGAAGTTCTTCAAAATCAAATATCAGTAATTAAGGAAAATTATACATGGAACTCAAAACACTCATCTGCACCCTCACCGCACTCGGTGGTATCGGATTAGTTGGATGTAATGATTCAAATTCATCTGAGCCTATTCCTCCAACAAATGCTACTGGTAATCTCTTGGTACTGACCAGTGACGGTATGATTAGCTCACTCAATCACGACCAACCTAGTTCGCTGATTTCAAATATTAAAATTTCAGGTTTAGTTTCTGGGGATCAGCTGGTTGGAATGGACCATCGTCCAAGTGATGGAAAGTTATATGCAGTAGGTTTGTTGGGTAATATTTACACGTTAAATCCAAGTTCTGGAGTAGCAAAATTCGTTATTAAAATGACAGCTGATCCAGCAGATACGACAGATGGTAATGCAGCTTTTAGTAAAATTACTTCCAATCCTGATGCGCTTAGCGTGAATTTCAACCCTGCTGCGGATCGTCTAAGAATTATTGGTCAAGATGGTCAAAACCTAAGAGTTAATGTTGATACAGGTCTCACCATCACCGATGGAGAAATTAGTCGGGTTGGTGATGCTACAACCGAAGTAAGTGCCGCAGCTTATACCAATGCTTTTGCTGGAACGGCAAGTACAAAATTATACAGTATCGAATCTTCGACAGATCGCATTTATCTGCAAAATGCAAATGCCGGAACATTAGGTATCTCTGCACCCTTAGGTCAGGATGTATCGAATAACGGTGGTTTTGATATAGACCCAATAAATAATATTGGTTTTGCTGCATTAAAAGTCTCGGGTGCATATAAACTATTTCAAGTTAATCTTGCTCAAGTCGGAACGACCAATAACGCTATTTTTGAGACAAGCGACTTGCCTAACGAATATCGTCAAACCTCCATTCGTGGGATTGCGCTTAATCGAGCAGAAGAAACCACTTCAAAAGGAATTGGGTTGACCAATAATAATTCTTTAATTAGATTTGAAATCAATAGTCCAAATGATACGACCGAACAAAAAATTACAGGCGTATTGGTCAATGAGAAATTCGTAGGTATTGATTTTAGATTACGTACTGCTGCTGATAAAACCGATACACTATATGGTTTAACTAATCAAGCAAACTTGTATACCATTAACCCAAATTCTGGTGCTGCAACACTTGTGACTGCACTTAAAGCAGGCACGGGTAGTAACTTTAGTACTCTAGACGGCACACAGTTTGCTGTTGACTTCAATCCAACGGCTGACCGTTTAAGAGTCATCAGTAATTCAGGGCAAAATCTGCGAATCAATGTCGATACGGGTGAAACCATTCAAGATGGCAAAATTAATGGGATCACAAATGCAGTGATTAGCGCTGCGGCATATACCAACAGTTTTAAAACACCTATTTCAGCTCTTAGCACCGAATTATTTAATCTAGATCAGGCCAATCAGTTACTGACGAAGCAAGTTCCACCCAATGATGGAACATTGGTGAGATTAGGTAGTCTTGGCGTGAACTTAAGCTTGAATGATGGTTTCGATATTGCTGGTGGTGATAATGGATTAGCTCTAGCGGCAATAAGCAACAATAATGGTGCTTCTATCCTATACCGTATAGATCTAAATAGCGATACAGCACTTACAACTCCTCGTGCACGTCCAGCTATTTCCGTTAATGGGACGCCTAGTGTTATGAAGTCAATGATCGGCTCAATTACAACGCCCGCCTTAATTGACTTAGCAATACTTTTTAAATAGTTTACTTGCTAGATTAAAAGAGTAATAGTTAAAAAGACATATGTACTTTTGAATTGATATAGTTGAAGACGGAAATTTTGGAGATACTGAACTAGTTAGTGGAGGTATCTCCAAATCACTATTTTTCTTTAAATTAAGCTGCAGGACTGATTACTGCAAGCTGAGGCAAAGAGTCATTATTCCTTTAGATACACATAAATCTACTTGATCCCACCTAACATAAAATTTCTTTTTCTAAGTTGAAATTAACTTATAACCACAAAAAAGCTGAGATGCAATATGCATATCAGCGTGATTTTTAGGATTGAAACAACTGGATCAAACAATCACATTCAAGGTCACATCAATATTGCCACGTGTTGCATTTGAATATGGACAAACGATATGAGCAGCATCTACTAGCTTTTGAGCTTGCTCTTTATCCAAGCCTTCCAGATGAATATTTAAAGTGGCTGCTATTCCAAAACCAGTTGGAATAGGACCAATACTCACTTCACCTTCAATATAAGCATCTGGTGTGATTTTCAATTTATCGCGGTTGGCAACAAATTTCATCGCACCTAAGAAACATGCAGAATAACCAGCAGCAAATAATTGCTCTGGATTTGTTCCACCACCGGGACCACCCATTTCTTTTGGTACAGCGAGCTGAACATCTAAAATTTGATCTGATGATGTAGCACGACCATCACGCCCACCAGTAGCTTTTGCATGTGCGGTATAAACAACTTTTTCTAATGACATGATTCCTTCCAGATAGAGTATAGGTGAATATCTATACTCTCTGATTTAAAAGGAATGATAAGCGGTAATTTTGTAAAGCTTGGTATTCAATTTTTTATGTGTGAGCAGGTTAAAGCTGAATAAGTTTACGATGCTGAATTAATGGCATCGATTCTCTAATTTTTTTCTGTTCATCGATGTCAAACGGAACTGTAATCATTTGAGCACCTTCTTCAGAGATGATATCTAACAATTGACCACGAGAATTCGCAGCACCAGAGTGACCCCAGGTTTGTCTTTTTTCACCGTGCCACCCTTGTTGAGCTGAGCCTAAAACTTGGCATTGACTATCCATGGCACGAGCTTGTAAAAGTAATTGCCAGTGCATTTGACCTGTCGTGTAAGTAAAAGCAGAAGGTGCTGTTAAAATATTTGCGCCTTGTGCGCGCAGCTTTAAAGCAAGTTCAGGAAAACGAAGGTCATAGCAGACCATTAAACCAATATTGCCAAATGGAGTTTTAGCAATGACGGTGTGATCACCTGGTTCAAAAAACTTAGATTCTTGATATCCACCTACCGCATCACCGACTTGAACATCGAATAAATGAATCTTGTCATAACGTGCTTCTGTCTTTTCAGGGCTAATACAAAGACTGGTTGTTCTGACACGACCATCTGGCACAATGGTGCCGTCTGGGCGAAAAGGACAGGGGAGTGTCCCAGCAACAATCCACATTTGATATTGATGAGCAAGTTGTTCTAAACGAGATTGTATTTCTTCAAATCGTTCAGCAGTCTCACGCTGTTTGCCTGCCGCAAAACAAACGAAATTCTCCGGGAAAACGATCAAGGAGGCCCCTTGATTCTTACTTTTTGCTAACAATGATTCAATGACTTGAAAGTTATTTTCAATATCATTTTGGGAGTTCATTTGGGTGACAGAAAGTAAGGTTGTCATGAGGTTCTCCTTAAGCGCTCAGTATGCTTAAGAGAATATCAGATGCTGTGATCGATGGTATCTTGTTGTTGTTCTAATTGTTTAACCAAAGGCTCGAACATATTTTGGTTATCAGCATTTAATTTCATTAATGTACGATGAGCATCTAATACAGTTGAAAGCATTGCATTATGTGTGATGTGTTCGTCCAATAAAGCGCGCGTGCACACATTCGGATCTCCGCAATAGTTTAAAATTACGAAAACCTGACCAAGACCCATACTGTTCGCAAGTGTAGTGATATCTGGGTTAGTAGATAACATAACAGCTTGAACTTGATGCACTTGTTTGAGCTTTAATCCTAGTTTTGCGAGGATTCCAAGCACAGTACTGTCTATGAATGTAGTTTGAGTTAAATCAACAATTGCGCCTACGACGTTTTGTTGTTGTTCAATCCGAGATAATAATTTATCAAGGCTTATACAAGATTGAGCGCGCACTTCTCCAATGAGTTTGAAAATGTGCGTACCATCCAAGCTTGCATATTCAACATGACCTGTTGACATATAAATGCCATTTGCAGAAAGGATGCTAAAATTATCACATAGCGCAAGTCGATACTCAAGTAGTCTTCAGTCGTAGATCGATTTATAAACAGCTACACTATTGATTATTAACTTAATTTAGACGTTGGAAGCTGAGTATTGCAATATCATCTGCAACATGTTCAGGAACTTCGAATGATTGATTTTGCAAGTGATAGACCAATTGTGTAAATTGTTCATTCAATCCACCATCAAAAGGTTCAAGTGCACCATCTGAGCAAATAATAAAACGAGCTCCACGATTCAACGTACATTCAAACTCTTCAATTTCGAGATCTTCAGTAAGACCTAAGGGAAAGCTGCTGGTGTTGAGGATGCGAGCATCCTGATTAGGTTCAAAGATAATTGCTGGAGGGTAATGCCCTGCGCTTGACCACTTAAGCTGGTGGGTCTCTAGATTCAATGTGCCTGCAATCATTGTAATATGCTTTTCGATGTTCTCTTGTAAAAGCATGCCATTAAGTTTTTTGAGGAGTTCTCGTGGGGTTTTCGATCTACCGTGAAATGCAGCCATCCAAGAGGTAAGAAGTGAGCTTGTTACACCATGCCCAGAAACATCCGCGAGATAAAATAAAATTTCACGATCACTGAGTTTCCAATAATCATACCAATCACCAGATAAATAAGCAGACGGTTGAAATAAAGTCTCGACTTCATAATTAAGCAGGTCGATTGGGTTGGGTAATAGTTTTTTTTGTAATTCGGCTGCGGAGGGCAGGTCGCGGCTGTCCTGATTACGTTTGTATTTTGCTTCGATTTTAGCAATCGATTTTGCGAGGTCTTTTGGAAGACGATCCCAAATCCAGCCAGCGAGTGCACCAAGTTCCCATGCTTGCGAGAGTTGAAGTCCCTCATCTGCATGACCTATCACGATCGTAGGGAGAGTCCATTTAAATTGCAGAAAATCATTAACATCACTAATGGCAATGATGGTTGAATCGTAAAGATGAAGATCATCTATATGAATCATTTGTAAACTCGGCAGAGCCTCTAGAACGCTATCTAGAAGATGGATGTCACGAGTGGGTTGAATGAAATACATAGATGAAAGAATCAATCCTAAATGCTTTATTTATAAAACTATCTTAGACGAACTTATATCGAACGCCAAGTTAAAGTCTAAAAACAGAAGATTTAGACTTTAACTTGCATATGGCTTCTATTCGGATTCCATAGACTCATCCATGAAGGATTCATCATCTGAAAAATCATCTTCAATAAATAGTCCAGAACCCGTTTCTAGACCGCGTTTTTCAGCAATAACATAGTTTTTTCGTTGTAAGTAGGCATCACGCATTGCTGCATACTTGTCACCTTGCAAGACTTGTTCAATCTCTAAAAGTTGAGCACGTGTATCTAATGCGCTAAGTGCCCAGTCACTATAATAGATGCGATCATGACCATCGAGTAAATATTTTTGAGGGCGTGCCTGACTATCTACTACGCGACCAACAGTATCACGGAAGGTGCTTGGTCCCATAAAAGGAAGAACGAGGTAAGGACCAGAAGGGACACCGTAATAGCCTAGAGTAGTTCCAAAATCCTCATCTTCCATTGGCAGAGATAAGCGACGTGCAGGATCAGCGAAACCAAGCGTTGTAATTGTATTTAATGTAAAACGACCAAACGTTTGTGCGGCACGTTTAAAGCGACCTTGAGCAACCTGATTTACAGCATTCCATGGCTCACCCAAATTGTCTCGGAAGCCACGTAATGAATCTCTAACTTGTTCTGGAACTTTATCAGCGTACTGCACGGCTATAGGGCGCAAGACATTTTGATCGACAACATCATTAAATGCGTAGATTTGTCTGTTTAAAGGTTGAAGTGGATCTTTTTCATTTTCAGGTAATGCTGCTGTTGCATTGACTTTGAAATTATCAATTTTTAAATTTTTTAAATCTTTGATAGATCCATTGGTGTTAACTGAATTTTCTAAAGCTGGTTGTGAAGCCTTAGCAATATCGTTGTTTAAAGGCTGGTTATTATCATTTGAGGTAGACAACTTATCAGATGTTGATAATGCAGTATCGTCAGCAATTTTATTGCCTGCAATCTCAGGTTGTTTGGCGTAAGCGGGTGCTGCTAAACCAATACTTAACATACTGACCCAAATAAGTTGAGAGTACTGCATAAAAACATCCTAGAATAAAAGCTGAATATTAGTCTTATTAAATAAATAGTAAGTACGAACAGAATAACGCCATTATAGCGAGAGTTGAAAGCAGTTTACTAAAGTATATTTGCACAAAAAATGTGAATTAACCGTGAAAAAAGAGTGATTTTGTAGAAAATATAATCACTTGTTAAGAAAATATAATTAAATTTTAAAAAAGAGGTTGCATTGGATATGAAATACTGTAGAATGCACATCCATCGGAGGTGATGTTGATTAAAACTTGTTGAAAAACAAGGATTTAGCTGAATAGGTTGGATCTAAGTTTTGAGAATGAGTTAGAAAATAAATTAACATTGCTAGTTGACTTTCTGAAAAGAAAGGGTAATATAGCCGACCTAGCTTGATGCTGACGAAGCATTAAGAAGATCATTAAGAGATTATGAAGAACAACTTGTGTGGATTTTTACTGGTTGATTGATCGATATATATTATCATTAATAATTGGTAGAAATT
>NZ_JBWYIR010000008.1:0-168981 GCF_056779855.1 Acinetobacter sp. ANC_7654
GTTTGTGCCACAAGTTTGTTGCATCGTTGAGCGTGAGTTTGTAGAGGGTCAGTGCCCCATCGCTTTGTCCTTGTGAGGCTTCGGTGATGATACCAGTGGTTCTAAACAGGGTTCCTTGATCAGTGACTTGATCGACGGTCACTTGTGTGCCGATGAATTGTTTGAGTGGAATTAAGGCATTGGTCGAGAGACAGATGAGTTCTGCTTGCACGCCTTCGTTAAGGACATGGCTGCCATCAATGCGTTGTAGGAAGACTTGGCTATTCAGTTGTGAATGACTGAATTGGATGTGGAGGGCTCTGTTTTGGGCGGTTAGGCCGAGCTGTTCAATCGTACGCTGAATATTATTGATGAAATTCTTCATGTCAAAATGAGTTAATCATTATTATTTAGATATTCTTAACCCAAATTGTACACGAAAAAATCAATTTTAAACGATATGAATTGTTTCAACCGTTAATTCACGACGGGCTAACCTTTTTTTACCAAATAATGAAATTCTTTGTTCCCATTGTCATCTAAACGTTCTTCTTGCAACAGCAATTCATGACCAAGATGCATACAGAATTTAGGAATATCCCAAGAAGTTGAATTATCTGTTGCAAATACTTCCACCACATCACCAGACTTAGATTTACGAATGGCTTGATGTAACATCATCACCGGTTCTGGACAACGTAAACCACGTGTATTCAACTGGATTTGAGGTTGAACTTGAGAATCAGACATTCAATATCGCCCTTAAAAGATTGGGCGATTATTTTATCATAATTCAATCTTTTCACTCCCAAATTCAGAAAAAGACTCCAAATACAGTGGTCTATGATCAAATAGATCATTAGGAATCAAAATTTTACCAATAGACAAGCGTATTTTCTTCGGTATGATTAAAACTTATTTTTTCAATTGAAGAGTCTTTAGGAAAGATCATGCAAGAGGAATCAGGTACATCGTGGGGTATGCGTGGCTTACGCAAATGGTTAGGCACAGCCCCAGAAACCCGAGATGAACTGTTAAAAATTGTACAAGATTCACGTCGACTACTCGAACCAGATACAGTAGCGATGCTCGAGGGAATCTTTGACCTTCCAGCGACTAAAATTCGTGAAGTCATGACGCCACGAACTTCAATGGTTAGCTTACAAGAAGATGATGAGTTATTGGATATTCTTGATGTTCTCATCGAGTCAGCACATTCACGTTTCCCTGTATTTTCAACAGATCAACCTGATAACGTCATTGGTATCCTTTTGGCAAAGGACCTCTTACCTTTCTTAAAAGATCGTGATTCGAAAGTAAATGTACATTCGCTGATGCGCCAACCGATCTTTGTGCCTGAAAGCGCGCGTTCTGATCAAGTGCTCCGAATGCTAAAAAACACTCAAACACATATTGCGATTGTGATTGATGAGTACGGTTCTACTTCGGGTTTAGTGACACTTGAGGATATTCTTGAAGAAATTGTGGGTGAAATTGAAGATGAACATGACAATGTCGATGAAGAAGCCAATTTCATTGTTCCAGATCAAACCAGCAACAGCAGTAACACGTGGTTAGTTCAAGCGCTTACACCAATTGAACATTTTAACAATGTTTTAAATGCTGAATTTTCCGATGATGAAGTGGAAACTGTGGGTGGACTATTACTGCAAGAAATTGGTTTAGTCAGCGATCTTCAAGGCCAAGTGATTGAATTGGGAGATTGGGAATTTACCATTGTGGAAGCAGATGTCCGTACTATTCATCTGATTCGAGCTGTGCGTAAATGAGAGCCTATTTTCAAAAATTATTGAGTCCTTCAGAAAAACAAAAATCATTACCTTTCATTTATCCACTCCTTATTGCTTTAACAGCAGGTGCGACTTTTAGTCTCGCACTTGCGCCTTTTTATTGGTGGTGGCTGGCAATATTATCGCCAGCATTGCTATATGCCACACTCAGTAAGCGAAATCCTAAACAAGCATTCCTCATCGGTTGGGCTTACGGTTTTGGTTTATGGTTTGTTGGTGCATTCTGGTTATACACCTCTATCCATGTGTATGGTGATACATCTGCATTTTTAAGTGTCATCATGATTGCGATTATGGCCTTGGTGATGGGGCTATTTACTGCAATACAAACTTGGATATATCGTCGATTCTTTCCAGAAACACCACTTACTTTTGCCCCTTTATGGGTATTCTTTGAATGGGCAAAAACTTGGGTATTTACTGGTTTCCCTTGGTTATTTGCAGGTTATGCTTTTACAGAGCGCTTCTTAGATAGCTATGCACCTTTATTTGGTGTATTTGCCGTTTCTTTCGTGGTCATTCTCATTGCATCTGCACTTGTTGAACTCCTACGAAAACGCTACTTTTGGGCTATTCCAGTTTCAATTGTATTGCTAGGTGCATGGGGCGCATCCCATTTAACTTTTGTTGAAGAAAGAAAATCTGCACCGCTGAGCGTTTCTTTAATCCAGGGTAATATTCCTCAAGATTTAAAGTGGTTAACTGAGTATCAAGTAAAGACACTTGAAATCTATGCACAATTAACACGATCAGAATGGGGACGTGACTTGGTGGTTTGGCCTGAATCATCTATCCCAATGTTTCAATCAGATATTGAACCATTTTTAGATGCAATGGATCAGCAAGCCAAAAGTACCAACACAGCTTGGGTAACAGGCATTCCTTATTGGGATTTAAATGAATCTAAGGCATTGGGTTATCCGCGTTATTACAACTCCATGATAGCATCTGGTGATGAAGCTACAGGCTTATATAAAAAACAGCGTCTCGTTCCTTTTGGTGAATATATTCCGCTGTCTGGCCTGTTAAGTTGGGTGTTACCTGCGCTTCAAAATGATCCTTCAATGAGCGGTTTTTCACGTGGTCCGCAGGATCAAGCTCCTTTTTCAATTCACAACCACAAATTAGCTGCTGCGATTTGTTATGAGGTTGCCTATCCGAACCTAACCCGACGCAATGCACTAAATAGTGATTTCCTCGTCACCGTTTCAAATGATGCGTGGTTTACGGGTACGGCTGGTCCGTGGCAACATTTACAAATGGTACAAATGCGAGCAAAAGAAAATGGACGCTGGTTTATTCGTGCAACCAATACAGGTGTAACTGCTTTTATCAACCACAAAGGGGAAATCGTCAGCCAAGCCCCAATTGATCAAAAAGCGGTTCTTCGTGGTGATCTACCTGCAATGGAAGGGCAAACTTGGTATACGAGATTCAGTGATTGGCCAATATTGGGATTGTCATTGATTTTATTGGTGATGGGTTGGTTCTTTAGACCACGTGTTGTCGATGTCAGTTTTAAATCTCGTCGATAACACTTGGTTCAAATCAAATATACGTTCTATATCAAAAAAACCGAGCAAATATGCTCGGTTTTTTTAAATTTGTGTTGTGAGGTAAGACAGCATTGCCATCAAACTCAACATCGGAATAGATCGATAAATTTTAATGAGCAGCGCTTCAAATGTTGAAGATACATCAGACAGCGTCAAAACAGATGCTTTAAGTGCACTATAAAAACTTAAAATCGTAATCGCACTAAATACACTAATCGCCATAAATCCGATCATGATTTGACTGCTTGCATCTGCATTTGACCAAAGATCAATAAATAGATGACTAATAGGCAATAAGCTCAAAATAAGCAGTGCAGACTTGAGCACAGTCCAATGAAATAAATTGATTTCATCTGACAATATTAATGCTTTCATCATTCCCCCTTATTATCAAGCTAATCTGTTGGCTCCATTATGCAGGGAAAAATTAAAATAAAAAGCCTAATTTTCTTCATATTTTCTGTTTCTTGTAACCATTAAATATGGGAATAATTCTTATTATAAATCTCAAAAACCAATTATTTGTAAACATTATAATTATCAATGACTTGGGTTAATATTTACAAATAATAAAAATTATCACTTCACTCAATATTTATTAATTCGATTAAGTGAAGTGATTAATACCATGAATGGTTTTTAATAATGATTTTCATTTATGGTGTGTAAAAGATATCAGCATCATTTCCTTCACCACCCTGCTTTCCATCTGCGCCGAATGAATAAAGATCATATGCACGACCTTCCGAACCAGGGATCACATATTGCAAATCATTATCCCAACTATCTTTAGGATAACCACCCTTCACATAACCACCAGGTAACCAATTTTTTGCTGAAGCTGGTTGATTGACTAAGGCATCCAAGCCACCATCTTGCATCGATGGATATTGGTTATTGTCTAATTTGTATTGATCTAATGCACCTGCAACACCTTTCAGCGTAATGATTGTGGTATCAACCTTAGCTTTCTCACCACGACCCATGACATTAGGCACAATCAGTGCTGCCAGCACACCTAAAATCACAATCACCACCATCACTTCGATCAGGGTAAAACCAGATTGTTTTCGCATTTTCATCTTGTTTCGCATATTTTCACTCGCTATTTCATTCATTATTAGAATTTATTGAATCTGTTTAAATCATATTGTTCATGTTGACGATTGGCAACATGACAGCAATCACGATCACCAATACAATCGCAGCCATTAACACCAACATTAGTGGTTCCAACAACGCCAATAATGTCGAGATTAATGTGGTAACTTCTCGATCTTGCATCGTCGAAGCTCTTTCTAACATTCGATCCAACTCGCCTGAGGCTTCACCACTTTTGATCATTTGCACCATCATCGGTGGAAAATAACCACAGCGCTCAAGTTGCGTCGCCAGATTTCCACCCTCTGTGACTTTTTCAGCCGCGACATTGACTGCATCTCGAATAACCCAATTGCTACTCACTGCTGCACCAATTTTCAACGCGTCGACCAAAGGAACACCTGATTGCGTTAAGATAGATAAGGTACTTGAAAACCGGGCCGCATTAATACCTCGTGATAGTTTTCCAAATAATGGCAACTTCAACGTGAGACGATCAAAAGCATAATGCCCTGCGGCAGTCCTTAAAAAGCGTACCAATAGAAAGAATCCCAACGCCGACGCGACCAATACAAATGGCCAAGCTTGACGTATAAAATCACTGGCTTTCATTAAAGCAACCGTAATCCAAGGTAGCGCATCTTTACTTTGGTCAAAGGTTTTAACGATGTCTGGTACTACATAGGTCATGAGTCCCATCACGATACCAAAAGACATCAACATCAAAATAATAGGATAAATCATTGCACCTTGAATCTTCTTTTGCATCGCGAAGCGATTTTCAGTGTAATCAGCCAATTGATCGAGAATAAGATCTAAGTGTCCTGATCGCTCACCAGCAGCAATCGTTGCAATATAAAGTTCAGGGAATCTGCCAGATTGTTGCATCCCTTGAGCCAATGAATGACCTTCTAAAACCTTTGATCGTACAGATAACATCAAATTTTGCACGTGAGCTTTTTCGCTTTGTTTGGCAACTGCTCTTAATGCTTCCTCAAGTGGGATCCCCGCTGCAACTAATACAGATAATTGGCGAGTCATCAAAGCTAAGTCATAAGCTGTAAATTTTTTTTGAAAAAAACCACCAGTTCGATGCTTGTCTTTTTGTTCTACAGCATCAACTTGTACTGGAATCCATTGTTTATCCCGAAGCTGTTGTCGAATCTGTCGGGCTGAATCACCTTCTAGCACACCCTTTTGCTGCTTTCCTGAAGCATCGATGGCAGTATATTGATATGCGGGCATGATAATGCTCTAATTTTCCTAATTATGATGTCTTAAGAGTTGCCTTAGACCGTTCTCTTCATTCATATTGATCACTTGCAACAACTTGAACACTCTATCACAAGCATTGGTTATCCACGATAAGTTTTCACCATATTGATTGACGACTATATATGACAAATATTTCAGAATTAAGCCAAATTGTTTATCGAGTGCGCATCGCGGTGCCAGTTTATCTATATGATTGTTTTGATTATGAAGTTTCTGCAGAACAATACCAAACTATACACATAGGTTGCCGTGTTCTTGTTTCGTTTGGTCGTCAAAACTTAGTCGGAATCGTACTTGAAAAGATCGCACCGGAAACGCCATTAGATCCGAAAATCAAACTGAAATCCATCACTGAAATCTTGGATCTGCAACCCATACTCAATGATACGATCATTCAGCTCGCGCAGTGGTCTGCTCAATATTATCAATTCCCCATTGGGGAAGTCATGCATACCACTTTGCCGACATTTTTAAGGCAGGGTAAACCCTATAATTTATTAGCTCACTCTTGGAAAGTTTTAAATTTAGACGCTGAAAAGAAAGTGGCTCGATCTTTAAAACAACAAGAGGCTTATAAAATTTTAAAGCTACACCCTCAAGGGACTGCCGAGACGATACTGAATTTGAGTGGTGTGGAAACAGCAACATTAAAAGCGCTTGAAAAGAAAGAAATCGTCGAATGTAAATTGATTCAGCAGGACTTTAGTCCTGAACCTGTACAGCTGGCTCAAATGCCATTGACTGCAAATGATGATCAAAAAAAAGCAATTCAATCCATCTTAAAAGCACAAAATCGCTATCAAGCATTTTTACTCGATGGTTTAACTGGAAGCGGAAAAACTGAAGTTTATTTGCAAGTCATGCAAGAGGTTTTACAAAAAGGTCAGCAAGTATTGGTACTGGTACCAGAAATTGGCTTAACCCCTCAAACTATCAGTCGATTTCAATCTCGCTTTCACTGCAATATTGTCTTGTTGCATTCCGGACTGAATGACACAAAGCGCCTCCAAGCTTGGCAATATGCTCAAACAGGGAAGGCCTCCATTATTCTTGGTACACGCTCTGCGATTTACACCCCCATGCCAAATTTAGGGCTCATTATCTTAGATGAGGAGCATGACCTGTCATTCAAACAACAAGAAGGTTTTCGCTACCATGCACGTGATGTTGCTCTCTATCGCGCTTATTTAGAGCAATGCCCCATTGTCCTTGGCTCAGCAACACCAAGTATTGACTCATATCATTTGGTGGAGCAAAAAAAATTAACGATTCTGAAACTCGATGAACGTGCCGCAGGTGCAAGCTTACCTAAAATTCATTTAATTGATCTAAAGATTGCTCAAAAACAGCATGGCATAAGCGAACAACTCATTAAAGAAATTCAAAAAAGACTCAATCAAGAAGAACAGGTACTGATCTTTTTAAACAGACGTGGTTATGCACCTGTCCTGATCTGCGAAAGCTGTGGATGGCAAGCCAATTGTCCCCATTGTGATGCACATTTTACGCTTCATAAAAAACCATATGAGCACCTGCATTGCCATCACTGTGGGACAATTAATCGACTGCCTGATCAATGCCCCTCTTGTCAGCAACACACCTTGAAGCCTATTGGAATGGGCACGGCAAAAGTTGAAGAGAATTTACAACTTTTATTTCCAGACTTTCCTGTGGTCAGGGTAGATCGTGATTCCACGAGCCGTGTCGGGAGTTGGCAAAAAATTTACGAGCAAATTCATCAAAGTAAACCGATGATTTTACTTGGTACGCAAATGTTGGCCAAAGGTCATCACTTTCCGTATGTAACCTTAGTTGCAATCTTAGATATTGATAGTGGCCTACTCAGTGTTGATTTCAGAGCAACGGAACGAACAGCCCAATTGATTGTTCAAGTTGCAGGTCGTGCAGGACGAGGTGAAAAAAAAGGTGAGGTTTATCTACAAACTTTACGACCTGATCACCCTCTACTCAACACGCTCATTAATAAAGACTATCGTGCTTTTGCTCGTGAAACACTTCATGATCGTCAAGCTGCTTTACTCCCTCCAATGCGCTATGCAGCATTAATACGTTGTGAATCGCGTAGTCAGGAAGAAAATCTCAATTTTTTAACCAATATGACACAATCGCTCCAACAACATACTGGTGAGCTGATTGAGATTTGGGGTCCAATTCCTGCGCCAATGGAGCGAAAGGCTGGGCGTTATCAGGCACATGTGGTTTTATTGTCATCAGATCGTGCAAAAATGCATTTCTATATACGAGAATGGTGGCCATTCGTGCTTCAACAAAAACCTTCAACGATGAAGCTCAGTATTGATATAGATCCTCAAGAGCTAAGCTAATCATGAATAGAGTTAAATTATCAAAGTCGAAGACCTGAATTAAATTTACACAGCTAAAGCAGACACGATTACAATTTCATCAGTCCAACATTCCACTTTAGGGAAGGCCAATGCCATTGTTGTTACAAATCACAATTTTTCTAGCTGCCGCATTAATTTTTGTTCCGCTCGGAAAAAAAATTGGTATTGCGACAGTCTTAGGTTATTTGTTTACAGGAATATTACTTGGTCCAAGTGCATTGAATGTGACCAATGATGCCGAAACATTAATGAAATTAGCTGAGTACGGCGTGATTTTTTTGATGTTCTTAATCGGCCTAGAATTACGCCCTCAGCGCTTGTGGAATATGCGTCACTCTATATTTGTGATTGGAAGTGCTCAAGTCTTGATCACAGGTATAATTCTTGTCGCAACCATTTGGCTGTTCTTCCAACAGCATCTTGCTGCTAGTGTCGTAATTGGTCTTGCCCTTGCTTTATCATCTACAGCATTTGTCATGCAATTACTTGCAGAAAAGCAGCAGCTGAATACCGCGCATGGTCAGCAATCTTTCTCTATTTTACTGTTTCAAGATATTGCCGCTATTCCTTTACTCGCCCTGATTCCCCTACTCGCGGGAAATCAGTCTACACATCATGGTATTGCTTATTTTGCCGCTGTTGTTGCAACGTTTACTGGCTTATTTTTATTTAGTCGCTATGTGATGCGACCATTTTTTAGATTCATTGTACAGAGTGGTGCAACGGAACTCATTACGGCTGCTGGACTCTTTATTGTTTTAGCGGTTGTTCTGTTTATGGATATACTCGGATTAAGCACCACGCTCGGTGCTTTTCTGACAGGTGTATTACTCGCGGATTCTGAGTTTCGCCATGAACTGGAATCGAGCATTCAACCCTTCAAAGGGTTATTACTCGGTTTATTCTTTATGAGCGTAGGCATGATGACACCGATTGATCTCCTCGTAGATCAGCCGCTATTCATTTTTGGTGGGGCATTCGTGCTGATCATCATAAAAATATTAAGCATGGTTGCAATCGCGCGATATTTTAAATTTCAATGCAAAACCAGTGTATTGATTGCCATTTGTCTTGCTCAAGGAGGAGAATTTGCTTATGTGATCTTAGCTGTTGCGAATACCGAAGGTTTAATTACTCAAGCAGTGTTATCCCCTACGATTCTGATCATTGCAATTTCGATGGCACTCACCCCTGTCATTTTCTGGCTTGCACAACGATGGCTCATTCCATATCTTGATCGAAAGACTGATAGCGCTGAAGATGTCCCATTACCAGACACTCATTCAACATTAATCATTGCAGGTTTTGGACGCGTCGGACAAATAGTGGCGCGCGTTGCTTATCTCAATCATGTCAGCTTTACAGCCATTGATAATAATTTAGAAAAAATTGATTTTGTGAGAAAGTACGGTGGTAAAATTTATTATGGAGACGCCTCCTCCCCTGATTTATTGAGATCTGCAGGCATCGAGCATGCTAAGGCATTTGTACTTGCTGTAGACGATGTGGAAATGTCGATGAATATTGCTCGCCATTTACGTTTGAATTATCCAACGCTCAAACTCATCGTCCGTGCCCGTGATCGACATCATATGCATTTACTTAAAGACTTAGGCATTGAGCATATTTGGCGTGAAACTTTTCTATCTTCACTCGGTATGGCATTTCGCACCTTAACCGCGTTAGGTTTAAGTCAAGAACATGCTCAACATAGTATTGAAATATTTAGAGACTATGATGAGCGTCTATTAGCTGAGCAACAACGCATCTATACGGATGATCAAAAAGTCTTTGAAAGCTATCGAAATTTCTTAGCGGAACTCGAACAAATTTTTGAAAATGATGCTCAACAACATCAACCACTTTCAGAAAGTTTAGATGAAACCATTGATTCTGAAGTAAGTTCTATAGAACGACGCGCTAAGCACTCGCAAAACCAAATTAATGTTTGTCGAGATGAAGAATTTTAACTTGTGATTTACAATATCGTCACCATCTAGACAGGGATTTGGAGAATTTTATGTCTGATTTACGTCAACGTTTTTTTATTGATAACAGCCCTGTTCGTGGTGAAGTCGTACATCTTGAAGATGCGCTTAAAACAATTTTAGCGCAACGCGCCTATGCACCTGCGATTCAAATTTTATTGGGCGAAATGCTCAGTGCGACTGCATTGTTGGCCAGCACACTTAAAATTAAGGGACGTATTAGCCTCCAAATTCAAGCTTCTGGCACCTTAAAATGGGCTATGGCTGAATGTAATCACCTCGGTGAAGTACGCGGATTAGCTGAATATGAAGCTGATCCACGTTTTGAAGAAGCATCAGACAGCAGCATCGTTCTGAAAACTTTGGTCAGTCCAGTTTTATTTATTAATATTGAACCTGAATTTGGCGAACGCTATCAGGGTATCGTGCCTTTAGATCAGCCGAATTTAGCTAAATGCCTCATGCAGTATTATGATTTATCTGCCCAAATCCCAACCAAGATCGTTTTAGCTAGTACTGCTCAACGCGCTGGTGGTCTTTTGATTCAATTATTACCGCGTAACAATGATGAAGAGCAGCAAAAGGTTGATGAAGATATCTGGCCTCGTCTAACCATGCTCACTGAAACCTTAAAAACAGATGAACTTACTGAGCTGGATGCGCAAGAAATTTTGTATCGCTTATATAATGAAGAAGAAGTCAGACTACCTGAAGCTGAACAACTTCAATTTGGCTGTACATGTTCTAAAGAGCGTTGCTCTACAGCATTAATTCAGGTGGGTGCTGAATCTGTGCGTGAAATTTTAGAACAACAGAACCCTATTACCATGGACTGTCAATTCTGTAACACTCAATACAGATTTACTGCTGAAGAAGCTCTTGGTCTATTCGGCGAGCACCTCAGTTAATCCTAAACAGTTCTCTTCGAAAATCAGCAAGTTTTACTTGCTGATTTTTTTTGTTGTAAGAAATTGAAACAATTATTCACCATCTGAACATATTGTAGTCTTCGAAAGTCTGCTCATAATGATTAAAAGTTAATCAACGGTTATTTTTGCTTAATGGCAAATAATTATTATGAGGAACTCGGACTAGATCGCGATGCGAGTCCTGAGGAAATAAAAAAATCATATCGAAAACTGGCTCGGAAATACCATCCCGATATCAGTCAAGCACCTGATGCCGAAAAAAAAATGCAGGCAATTAATACGGCTTATGACACATTAAGTGATCCTTT
The DNA here is from genome assembly GCF_056779855.1 of Acinetobacter sp. ANC_7654. Lineage (NCBI taxonomy): Bacteria > Pseudomonadati > Pseudomonadota > Gammaproteobacteria > Moraxellales > Moraxellaceae > Acinetobacter > Acinetobacter sp. ANC_7654. The sequence continues at coordinate 11,314 of NZ_JBWYIR010000008.1, forward strand.
AAAAAAACAAGAGTACGATCAACAACTCGATCAGTTGAATAGTCAGTCTCCTTTCTCGGATAGTGAAAACCATACAAATCATGAATTTTCTGGCTTTGAAGATTTGTTTGGGCGTTTTGGAACAGGTTTTGGTGGAGGTTATGCACAGCGCTCACACCAATATAAATCCCAGCCGATTCGTGGTGAAGATCAACATGCCAGTATAGAAGTGCCCTTACAAGTCGCTTTTGAAGGTGTCACTCAATCCATCCAATTGCGTATACCCACTCTTAATGCATATGGACAACCTGAAGTTCAGCGAAAAACCCTTGAAATTAGAATCCCCAAAGGAATAAAAAACGGTCAACAAATTCGACTCAAAGGTCAAGGACAAGCTGGTTTATCGGGCGGTGAAAATGGAGATCTTTATATACAGATCCATTATCAAACCACTGACAGCATATATGTCGATCAGGCAGACATTTACTATCACATTAACATTAGTCCTTGGGAAGCTGCTTTAGGCCAAGACATCGAGCTAAAAACCCCCTCTGGAAAGATTAAAGTCAGCATTCCTCAACATACAATTTATGGCAAACAACTCCGTATTAAAGAAAAAGGGATTCCCTCTTCCCCCCCGGGACACCTTTATCTAATCCTGAATATTGTTTATCCAAGAGCAGAATCCCCGCAGCAAAAACAGGCATATGAGCAATTTGCTCAAGCATTTACACATTTCAACCCTCGTGATGAAGGAGGTGAATCATGACAACGATTCAGTACCGAGAAGTGTACAAAAATGGATATTTAGAGGCTGAAATCATTGATGACCAATGTATTTTTGATTTAAAGCATTTTGCCCAAGCATGCGGACAAAGTCCTGAATAGGTTTTGCAATTACTTGAATATGAGATTCTACCTGCTCGTTCTGAGCAAAAAATCCATCAATTTTTTGGTGAAGAACTTACTCGAGCACGGAGAGCTTATCGCTTGAAACGGGATTTTGAAGCAAGTCTCCCTGCCGTCGCCATGATGATGGATCTGATAGATGAAGTACAACAATTGCGCAAGCAAGTGAAATACTTCAAATAAAGCAAGCCCACATAAATGCATGTACTGTTACATGCATTTATTTTTTATTGATTAGAATGAAAGGATTAAACCATCAATGAAAGTTAAAGAATGCAATAAAAAGCTGAAAAACCTTTTCCCTGAGTTCCGTGAACTTATTCAGCCTTTAAGAGAAGAAAACCCTCACTTCGCTAAAATTTTCGAGGAACATGAAACGCTAGATCATGAAATTACGCATTTGGAACTAAATCCAGTTAATGTAATTAATGATGATATTGAGTTTCTAAAGCGAAAAAAACTTAAATTAAAAGATGAAATGTATCGTTTGCTCAAACAAGCGCAGACGAACCTTACTCAGTAATTTCAATTTAATATTATAAAATAACGGTGAATCTGGCACTTATCATTCTGACTTAAAGCATAAGTGCCTTATGTGACGTTGACTATTTTAATCGAGTCCAACGTCCCATTTCTCGGAGCGTACCTTTCAATGTTTTTTGAATCGGTTCATACTCCAAAAATGCAAACAAACCGAGTTGTTGCTGCTGGTTTTGTTGAGCCAACAATTCCATCACACTTTTTTCACCGCGCCCGACCATTTGTCTACGATAAAAATACCAAATTAACAAAAGTGTTGTCACACACATGGCTGTGAGCATATACCAAAAGCCATGCGGTGAGTTTAATCCTGGAATAAATTCAAAATTCATTCCGTAAATACCTGTAAGAAGAGTCAGTGGTGCAAATACAGCGGTGATAATTGCTAAAATTCTCATATTTTCATTGGTTTGATTGGCCACTGCTGAAAAGTGCAAATCGATAGCGGCTTGTACTGCATGGTTTAATCGAACACTGTGCTTTTGTATTCTTTCAATATGGCTAATTAAATCATCCATTCGGACGAGCATTAAATTTTGCTTCTCTGCCTTACGTTTAGCTTTAATATGATGATAATTTTCGACAATTTCATCTCTTAATTCCTGTAGGCATTCAACCTGTTCTTCACACAAATTTTCAACTTGTTGAAAAGCGGTGATCTCTTGCAGCAGTTGATTCCATCGATTAAATTTTTGATTTCCTTGTAATAGTTCTCTTTGCCAAAATTCCACACGTTTGGTTAGTGGCACACGTAAACCTAAATAGCCATCCACCATCATATTCAGTAATCTAAGCACAATATCTACAGGGCTCTGTGCTAATTTTCGTGGAATATTTTGTTGCTCTATAGGTCGTGTTTGAATCGCCTGCACTCTTTCAAGATATGTTTCAAATACACGATTACCTCGTTCATGCACTGTGATTAAAACATTTGATGTCATGACAAAACTTACCGGCGTTGTAACAATGTCCGCAGTTTGTTGTTCAGCTGAATGACCATTCTGAATTTGTATGTGGTCATCTGGGGTGATTAATTTTTTAAAGATCAACAAATCATAATCATCCAATGCATCAAATACGCAAGGATGCTCAAGGTTTTGAATATCTTTAAGATGAAATTCGTTCAACAGAATTCCAGTGTTCTCAAAAATATATCGTTGCCACGTCTCTGTATTTTGAATCAATTCGTGGCGTTCAAAACTCAACCATATAAATTCTGCATCAACATCAGTCGATAATTCTTCACTCAGATAAATATACCCGTCACCTTGATGATAATAATAATTAAACTTTTGCATTTTAGTTATTTTTAAATGAGAACATTTTGATCATGCCATAAAAAAAGCCTTGTGTAACACTCGTTTAAACGAAGCACCACACAAGGCTTAGAATTAGCTTAAATGATTAAGCTTGTTCAATGTCTTTCATTGTAAGTTTGATACGACCACGGTTATCAACATCCGCAACTTGTACCTTAACTTCTTGACCTTCAGTAAGAACGTCTGTCACATTCGCAATACGCTCGTTCGAGATTTGTGAAATGTGAAGCAAGCCATCAGTACCAGGAAGGATATTGACGAACGCACCGAATTCAACGATACGAATGACTTTACCTGTGTAAATTGTACCTGGTTCAATTTCTGCTGTAAGCGCTTGGATTTTCGCTACTGCAGCCATTGCCGCTGCTTTAGTTTCACCAAATACACGTACTGTACCGTTATCTTCGATATCGATCGCTGCTTTGGTTTCTTCAGTGATTTGACGAATAGTTGCGCCGCCTTTACCAATCACGTCACGGATCTTATCAGGATTGATGCTGATCACTTGGAATGTTGGTGCGTGCATTGAGATTTCAGGACGAGCACGTGAAATCACTTGATTCATCTCATTCAAGATATGCATACGACCTGCATACGCTTGATTCAATGCAACTTCCATGATCTCTTCAGTAATACCTTCGATCTTGATGTCCATTTGAAGTGCAGTAATACCGTTTGCAGAACCTGCTACTTTAAAGTCCATGTCGCCAAGGTGATCTTCGTCACCTAGAATGTCTGAAAGAACTGCGAAACGTTCACCTTCTTTCACTAGACCCATTGCAATACCTGCAACTGGCGCTTTAAGTGGAACACCTGCATCCATAAGTGATAAAGAAGCACCACACACAGACGCCATTGAAGACGAACCATTCGATTCAGTGATGTCAGATACGATACGAATCACGTACGGGAAGCGATCAGCTGGTGGAAGAACTGCTTGAACACCACGACGTGCCAAACGACCATGACCAATTTCACGACGTTTAGGACCAGATTCACGACCAGTTTCACCTACAGAGTATGCAGGGAAGTTGTAGTGAAGCATGAAGTTATCAGTCTTCGTACCTGCAAGGGTATCCACCATTAATGCATCACGTGTATTACCTAAAGTCGTCGTTACTAACGCTTGAGTTTCACCACGTGTGAACAATGCAGAACCGTGCGCACGATCTAACACGCCAACTTGTACGTCGATTGCACGAACAGTTTTAGTATCACGACCATCAATACGTGGTTTACCAGACAAGATATTGTCACGAACTGTACGATATTTAAGGTCTTCAAATAATTCGTTCACTTCATCAGCAATACCTGTTTCATCATTTTCAGGAACGAATTGCGCAATTGCTTCAGCATGAAGTGCATCAAGTGCTGCATAACGGTCTTGCTTAACCGCAATCGTGTATGCTTCAGAGATTTTCGCTTCAAATGCTTCTTTTAATTTTGCTTGAAGTTCTTCATTTTTAGTTGGTGCAGTCCAAGTAGACTCTGTTGCACCCGCTGCTGCTGCGAATTCTTTGATTGCTTGAATTGCAATTTGCATTTCGTCATGACCAAAAAGAACTGCGCCCAACATTTGGTCTTCAGAAAGTTCTTTCGCTTCTGATTCAACCATAAGTACAGCAGCTTCAGTACCCGCAACGACAAGATCAAGATCAGATTGAGCAAGTTGTTCGTGGCTTGGGTTAAGAACGTATTCACCGTTGATTAAACCGACACGTGCAGCACCAATTGGACCACGGAAAGGTGTACCTGCAATTGCAAGTGCAGCAGAAGTACCTAACATTGCAGCAATGTCAGCTTCCATTGTTTTGTCAGATGATACAACTGTCGCAGTCACTTGGATTTCGTTGTAATAACCTTCTGGGAACAACGGACGAATTGGGCGGTCGATCAAACGTGAAATTAAAGTTTCAGCTTCAGATGCACGGCCTTCACGCTTACCATAACCACCTGGGATACGACCTGCAGCATATTGTTTTTCTTGGTAGTTAACAGTCAATGGGAAAAAGTCTTGACCTGCTTTCGCAGTCGGTTGAGCAACAACAGCAACCAATACAGTCACACCACCCATGGTAATCACTACTGTATTTGCTTGACGCGCCACACGGCCTGTTTCAAGCACAACTTGGTGCTGACCGAATTGGAATTCTTTACGAATAATATTAAACATCGACATGTTCTATTTTTTCCTGATTTTATTCTAGTGGAGACCCCTAAGGTTTGGCATTCACAACACAGGTTTTAAATGACAAAGCTTAGAAGCCGACCTCACTAGAAACACTATTTTTAAACACAAAGAAGGAGCGAAACTATTCGCCCCTTCCCCATGATCTAGTCGAAACTAGATCGCCTTTAGTTTTCAGCAATACAGCATTCAACATGCAATAATCCGAAAATAAAGTTTAAATCGAATTAACGACGTAAACCTAAAGCAGCAATCAAATCGCTGTAACGAGTAGCATCTTTACCTTTAAGGTAGTCAAGAAGCTTACGACGTTGGTTAACCATACGGATAAGACCGCGACGGCTATGGTGGTCGTGTTTGTGCTCTTTGAAGTGACCTTGTAAGTCATTGATTTGAGCAGATAAAAGAGCTACTTGAACTTCTGGTGAACCAGTGTCGTTTTCAGCGCGAGCAAATTTAGCAATGATCTCTGCGCGATCTGCGTTTGTTAAAGCCATTCGATTTCTCCGAGATGCTTATTTAAAAGTATTTGATACAAATCAATGACGCTCTTCAAAGCGGAATTGACTGCCGTGCATCACTACAGCAGCGTGCTATTTTAAAGGAACCCCCCTCAAAAAGCAAAATTATCCGCTCAATAACTTCTGGCAGAAACAATCATCAATTCATGTCGTTAAAGATACTGACTTTTGTTTTTTGGCAGGGCAAACTTGCCTGTTATAAAAACAATGAAACATGGAATGAACGTGAAATTACTCTCTACAAATACGTGCATAGCACCAAAAGACTTAACTACGATCACTCGTCATAAAGACGAAGTTGCGCCAGAACTTGGGGGAATGACGCAACAGCAAATTGATAAAATTTGGCACAGTGTTGAAGCACTTTATCGTACTGGCAATCATCCAATGATCAGTATGTGTTTACGTCGCAAGGGTCAGATATTAATTAATCGCAGTATTGGTTACACAGAACTTGGTCCAAACTATCAAACAGACCCTTCTAAAGTTGCGACACCAGAAACACCGGTCTGTATGTTTTCTGCCTCTAAAATCGTTAATGCCATGTTAGTGCATTTGTTAGATCAACAAGGGAAAATTAACTTACTTGATCCAGTGAGTCGCTATATTCCAGAGTTTGGTGTTAACGGTAAACGACGCGCCACCATATTTCATTTGTTATCACACCGTGGCGGTATTCCTAAAATTGAAACTGAGGTCACTCCAGAGCTTTTATTTGATCGTCAAGGGATCCTGGAGCATCTTTATGCAGCAAAACCGATTGCACCCGTAGGCTCGCAACTCTCTTATCATGCTGTAACTGCTGGATATATTTTAGGAGAATTGGTTGAACGTGTAACAGGACAAGATATTCGTGATTACTTGCACGAACATATTGAAAAACCAATGAATTTACCTTTCTTCAACTATGGTTTAAAACCAGAACTACGTCATTTAGTTGCAAAAAATTATCCAACTGGGATTCACCCTGTTTTGGGGACTGACCTATATCTCAATCGTGTATTAGGCGGAGGACTGCAACTGGCAGTGGATGTCACCAATGATCCCCGTTTTATGGATACCGTCTGTCCTGCAGGAAATATTTACACCAGTGCTGAACAAGCCAATCGCTTTTTTGAAATGTTACTCAATGGTGGTCGTTATCAAGACCAGCAAATTATCAATTCAGAAACGGTTTTCAGAGCAACACTCCCTACATCCAATACAACAATAGACCGTAACCTTTTAGCACCTATGCGTTATGCACTTGGTCCGATGTTAGGCAGTAATCCAATCGGTGTATTTGGCCCAAATACTGGACAAGCTTTTGGTCATCTAGGTTTCTCGAATATTTTATGTTGGGCAGATCCTCAACGGGATATCAGTGTATCGTTCTTAAATACAGGGAAATCTGTGTTAGGCACACATTTAGCCGCTTTAGCAAAAGTGCTATATCAAATATCCAACCAATGCCCAAGTATTCCTAAGGAAAAAAGACGCGCGTTATTTGGAACTGATCAATCTGAAACTGAACGTGTTTAATATCAATGTAAAAAAGGCATCATTTAGATGCCTTTTTTTAAAGTTTTCATCTATTAGCTATTAATTAACCACTACAGATTGTCACAAAAAAGAAAGTACGACAGTTACGTTTTGGTGCTGGCGTTGGTGTTGGCGTAGGAGTTGGCGTCACTACAGGTGGGTCAATAACAGGGGGTTGTGGTGCTGGAGTAGATGGAGCACCATTTAACGCAGCAATTAAATTCAAACGAGGTGTTCGAATTGAGTTACGATGATCCGTAACCAAAGTTCCCGTAGACGTCATACGTGCAACAATTTGATCCAGAGATTCATTCGGGAAAGCATTATTCGCACGTAACACAGCAACAGCACCAGCAATGTGAGGTGCAGCCATTGAAGTACCATCCATTGTATATCCGCCAGCGGTGATACGTGAACCAGGCGCCAATAAAGTTAAATTACGACTCGAGTTACTGAAACACGTTACTTTGTCGCTATAAGTTGCACTGTCAGAGCAATTGCTAAATGCAATCGAACCTACGTTAGCATCATAAACTGCCCCTACACTGACTGCACCCGCAGTACATGCTGGATAGGATATACCACTCAGATGGCCATCATTGCCAGATGCAACTACTGGTAATACCCCATAGCCTCTCAACTTCGAAAAAGAATCTGTAAGTACGGAACTAGTACAAGTTGAGGAATAACTACGTCCATTACCAATGCTTAAGTTTACTGATTTAATGTTTTTGCTTTGGGCATGGTTCGCTACCCAGTTCAAGGCACCAATTATGTCATAATCGGTTGCGCCACCACCAGTTCTAGCTGTACTGCCGGTGAACACATCAAGCATGACAATTTTTGCATCTGGTGCAACTTTAGAAGCAATTGCTGCAACGTTAGTTCCATGTCCATTAACATCTAATTCTAATGTATCGTCTTCTTGAGCAATTTCAATAGAATCCGAAACTTTGCAAGTGGATGATGGTACACCTGGCGCTGTACAATTACCAAAGTCTGAATGGTGGTAATTAATACCTGTATCTAAGATAGCAATTGTTGTCCCTGCACCAGTATAGCCTTGCGCAGCTGCAGGCACTTGACCAATTAATGGTAGACTTTGAGATGCTGTCGTATAAGAAATATTATTTGGATAAATTGCTTTTACATTCGGGTCATTCAATAAGCTTACGAGCGTGTCACGCTTTTGAACGCGATGAAAACTATATGGTAAGGCATTATAATCGCGTAGTAATTGAATACCACCTAAACGCTTAAAGTTCGATTGAATCGATTGCTTCTTTTGAGCAAGATGTTCACGAAGTTGAGCGCGATTATTTTCTAAATGATTAATGTCAATATGATATTCAACGATTAGATCATTTGAACTGTTGTTCAATAATGCCGACAGATTAATACCACCTTTCGACACTTTTTGTTTTGCCTGATTGTTCAATTTAGCGTTAGCTGCTACAGGACTCATTTGAGCCATTGCAGTACCGACCATCAAAACACTCAAACATGCGCTTAATGATAAAGTTTTAAACATAATTGTTCTCCGTTGTTATGTTTTTAGTGCGCAGGGTAAAAAATTACACTTGATTGGCTGGATCAGTTTCTGGATCAATAGGCTTAATCGAAAAATCGCTCTTCGGATCTACTAAATCTGGAGAATCAGTAACAGGCATCTTCTCAGACTCATTTAAATCTTCGACTTGATCTTCGTTAGGCGATATTGGCGTTTGCTGTCCACTCTCAGGAGCAGATAGAGAATCAATCTGAGCGACTGAGGAAGTGTTTTGATCTGCAGGCTTAAAACATTTATACAACCCAAACAGAACAACACTCACCAAAATGATTAAAATTATGAATTTTTTCATGGTTTTTTTGTAAAGTGATAATTTTTACTCACTTTAATAGAATCGTTAAGTCAAAACAAGTATAAAGATGCCTAAAAATTAAGATTGAGATAAACGGTTAAAAAAGGCCCTATGACAAGTCATAGGGCCTTTTTTGCGCTGTAGATTCTTATATTTTAGTTATGATTCTGTTATTTATATTTTTATTGTAAGTGCTGCACACACATTTATTATTAATACGGTCCTTGTTCTTAAGGTTTCATTTCCTTATATGACTATTTTGCCAGATTCATTATGCAACACAAGTCGCAGTTTTCTGATCTTTATGTAAGAAATTGCGTACATTATGTAATCAATTTAATCTTATATGTATATAAAAAAGCCCTGTAGTCTCTCCCAAAACTACAAGGCTTAGCGGCTGTAAGTTTCCTCTTTTATCACTTACATCATTGTAAGTTCGCAGTCTCTCGACTATAAATTATTGTAATTATGCGATATTGCTCAACTTTCCGTGTTGAACCTTTTATGCAAGCAATCATCGCAAAAAATTGTACGAAGCTCTATGCGCCAATTTCTCGAATCCTTGTAAGATATTTCCTACAAAGGTTTTCTATTTTCAACCAATCGTTAAATATTAGATATAAATAAAGTGTTTAATTTATTCAATAAACCTGTTTTTCTTATTGTTTTAATGTTTATTGCCTCAAATAAAGCATCAGTATCCACCAATAAACTGACTGCTTTTTTTGCCCTCGTAATCGCGGTATACAATAATTCTTGGCTCAATAGACGTGACGCAAACTCATCTAATACAACTGCAGTGTGTTTAAATTCAGAACCTTGCGACTTATGAATGCTCAGCGCATAACAGGTTTGCATTGACTTTGGTAAACGTGATGCTGGAAACCATTGGTCAAGACTTGGAAAATATACTTCAAATTGATCAGCAAACTGGCGATGTCTGAGACATATCCCAATATCACCATTAGAAAGCCCGAGTTGATAATCGTTATATGTCATCATGACAGGGCGACCAATATACCAAAGGTCGTGTCGTGATATCCGCATGTGCTGAAATAGCTCCCTTTCAATTTCATCATTCAAACGATTCAATCCCAAATGTCCATGTCTCACTGCAGCTAAGATCCTATAATCATCAAATTTTTGGATAATTTCAGCCACATCCTGCTGCTGATATCCATTTCTGACATAAAGGTTGAGTGCTTTAAAGTAATCCGTAAACCCCGAGCTTAATTTAAGGTAATAGGCTTTTAAATCTTGATCTGAATATTCTTTATTCAAATACTCTAGTTGAACAAGATCCTCTTGAAGCTCAGCTAAATTAATCTGTTGGATTTCAGATGCTCTACAAATCTCCTTCTCAAATTTAGCCAATACCTCAACTTTCGAGCTTTGTGGTGAGCATTGATGTGACTGGATGAACCTTGCCAAATCACCGATTTTTGCACCTGCTTTGAATCTTCGACTGGTCACTAAATTGACGTGATGGTCATTAAGCGCTTTTACTTGTTGTAAATCCGCCAATACCATCCCCACATCAACCGAGGCCAACTGCTGTGCATCCCCTAACAAGATCAAACGACATTGGTCTGGAATTGCTTCAAAAAGCATCGTCGCGAGATTGAGATCGAGCATTGAGGCTTCATCAATCACCACCACATCATAGGGTAATGGCTTTTTCAGACTGTATTTAGGTTGAGCGCTATGCCCTAAACCTAGAAGACGGTGAATCGTTAACGTATTTTGCTGCTTTAAGTGGGCAATATCCAAACCCATATTGAGCATTGCATCGTCATTTAATGAGTTTTGCAATGCTTCTTTCATTCGCTGTGCAGCTTTCCCTGTCGGTGCAGCCATTGCGATTCTTAACTGATGATTCGACTCATTTAATACGGCAATAATACGCGCTAGAGTATACGTTTTCCCTGTACCCGGACCACCTGTAATCATACTCAGCGCTTGCCTTGATACTATTTCTAAGGCTTGCTTTTGAAATGGATCGATTAATAATTTTTCATATTTTGTGCAATCTACAGGCACTATCGTTTGCTGCTTTAAACGATAAACTTGTTGAGCTAAACGCTGCTCTAATTGCCAATAGCGATATAAATACAAATAGTTCTGATCATAAACAAAAGGCGCGACCTGTTGTTCTGCAAGCTCTGCGCTCACGAGCAACTTACTCAGATCTTGGATAACCTCCCCTTTCAAATCAATACAACTATCGCCGACAGTAGATGCCATCAGAACTTGTTCAATGGTGTTAATGGATTGTTCATTTAAATCATCTGATGAAAGATACTGATTTAGGATATATTCAGCCCAAGTTGTTACCCATTGAGGAACATCAACTTTTTCATTCTGGTTAATTTCCACACAGTTATCCTCATAGTTATCTACACATTTATCATCAATATTATCCACAAGATAAATTAATGATTAATAATAAATTCATTTAAATATTCATGCTATTTTGCTGTTTTTATCCTCAGCAAAATAGCCCAATATTGCATCTAATCTTAGAATAAATTCTGAACTAGGACGCCAATAATTAAATCCATATTGGTCAGTGCCATTCATCCCACGTAAATATAAATAACTGGCACCACCAAGATCTCGATCGATGTTGTAGTCATCAATATGAATACTTAAATAGCGATGTAATGCCACCAAATATAGGGCTGCTTGTAGCCAATAACTTGCATGCGTCATGCTCAGCTGAATAGCTTGAGCTGAATAGTCTTCCACATGATTTCCGAGATAATTACTCTTATAGTCGGCAATGTGATAGCGCTTCCCATCATAATAAACCAAGTCAATTGAACCATTGAGGTAACGTGCTGAATTTGCAGCATTGAATTCGGGCATATTAAGCCCAAACTCTAAAAATAATTGCTGAATACGCTGAATACCAAATATTCGGTCTGCTAAAGCCAAATAGAATGGAAATTCAGCCAAATGTGCTTCAGGTACTAATTGTTTGAGTCGAAATTCAGGTTGAATAGGTGTCTCTAAAACCTCTGCTAACCATTCAGCCATCATTTCTAACAGATGTTGCTCGGCATCATCATGTTGAGGAAAATCTGATTGAAATTTAGCGAATAATTGCTCCCATAAACTCGAATAGGCATTTTTAAAACGGCGGCGAATTTCTAATGTCCAATCTCGGCGATCTTGAAAATCGATATGTTCAAAAATTTCATGTAGGAAATTTCCAGCTAATGTTCCCATCGGAAAATGAGCACGAATCCAACTCAAAGGTTGTTGATGATCCAAATCCTCAAATTGATATGGAGTCACGAGCGTCACAGCATTGACCTCATCACTCGCATGATGTTCAATCATATCTTGAGCCGCCATACGATCTTTAATTTGTTGATGACTCAAATGTTGTGCGAGATAACTAAAACTGGTTTTGGCTCTAGGATAAAAATGAACTTGAGGATATTTCTGCGCAATCATTTGAACAGTATGATGTTCTTTTTTTGCGATTACTTTCTCAGGGCATTGCTCTAAACATGGCTCATCTAAACTGAAAGCATGCTGAAATTGGTTCGCACCATGACCACGCCAAAACGCCAAACCATAAATAGATTGCCCTTTTTGATCACTCATCATTGAATAAACGCGGTGTTGTGCTCGAGTTAAGGCCACATACCATAATCGTCGATGCTCTGCCAAAGCACGTTGGTCATGTTGCTCAACCTCTAATGGTTCCAATAATTCTTCACGCTTTAACGCCACGACACGTTGTGCGACGGACTTTCCAGTTCCATGATCCTGCACTTCACGAATTGAAAAGTTAAGTTCGCTTCGATCTGACAGTTTACGATCTGCGCCAAGCAAGAATACAATCTTAAACTCCAATCCTTTAGATTGGTGAATAGTTAAAAGGTGAACGCCCGCTTGATTACTCAACTGTCTTTCAATTTCCCACTCTCTTTCCATCGGATTTGAAAGCTGCCGCATATACCAATGATAAAGGGTATGCATACCTCTTAACTCATCACTGTTTTGGCTCAACAACTCTGAAATGTGTCGTAGATTGACCACTTCGCGTTCATTGTCATAGCTGAATTGCTCAACCAAGTTTGTCCAAACTTTGAATTCTGTGAGGAAACTTTGCCATGCTGTTAAAAAGCCTTGGCCCATCCACATTTCACGAATTTCTTCAAATTTCGTGATAAATAAACTTAAGCCATCTGCTTGAATTTGAAGTTGCAAAAAACGATGTAAATTAAAACCCATCAATCGTGTAAGTAAAGCTCTCTTTAATTTAGCTTCATCAAATGGATTCATGATGGCTGTCAAAATTGCACCAACATCTCGAGCAATTCCACTTTTGAAGACACTTTTTCGTGAAGGTCGATTTACAGGAATGCCTAACATCAATAAGTGATGATGAACTTTATCTAAATCAGGATTGTTACGAGACAAAACAGCGATATCATCTGCCTGAAGCTCAATACGTTGCCCCTGCTTTTCGAAATATAGCTGACTTTGGGCAGCCTGATTGAGCAAATCCAGTATCTTCCAAGCAACCTGCTCTAACTCGTGTTCCTTATCATTTACTTGAACCCAACGAAGCGGAGCATAATTTTCTAAACCGGATTGGATCAATCCTGGATGCGGTCGAGTACCTGCTGTAACAGGCGTATATTCAACTTGTTCACCAAAATCCATTTGTTGTTGAAACAATGCATCGACGACTTCGACCAATGGTTTCACTGAGCGATGATTATGCACAAGTTGGTAAAAACGCCCTGCTTTAGTTTCAACATCTTGATATGCTTTTAGGAACGTGAGCATGTCTCCACCGCGGAAACCGTAGATCGCTTGCTTACGGTCTCCCACCATAATCATACAACCCTGCTTCACACGACTTGGATGTCTCCAAATCTGCGCCAACATATCATCTTGATCTTGGTTGGTATCCTGAAACTCATCCACTAAAATAAGTGGGTAACGCGCGTGAACGTACTTTGCAAACTCCTGACCTTGCGCTCCCTGCAGTGCTTCGGCCAAAGTTCGAATTTGCTGTGAAAATGTGGTTTCGGATTTTTGCTGTAGCAATTCTGGCAGACGTTGTTTTACTTGCTGCGCTAAATAATATTGTAAATAACTCTCCAAATGCTCGAGTTGTTGGTTGAGCTTATCAAAGTGTTTAAAAAACTCAGCAAGTTCAACAATAATAGGATGTTGCTCAAATGCCGCCAAAACATCGACGGGACATTTATTGAGAACTTTTTTTCTCAATTCATTCAACTGACTAAGATGAGTGCTGAGATGCGACGCAAAAATGACTTCAATGCCTTGGGATTTAACTTGATCAAGGAATTCAGGCAACAACTGCGTGAGTGTAATTTTTAATTTATCTTGATCGCGCCACTTCTTTGCGACTACAGCATAATACTGCCCTTCAGGATCATAAAAGTCTATTAATGAATCTAGCGTTTCAAGCTCGATCTGTATGAAGCGCTCTGCATGAGTTCTGAAAGCGTCTACATCTATGGTCGGCGCTGGCACTGCTTTGAAATAAGCAGAGGAAAAATTCAAACTCGTTTCAATTAAATCGATATAAGCATCTTGTGACTTAATTTTTTTCTTAAGCAGCAAATAATCTACAGTTGATTGAGGCTGCTGTTGAATCCATGCCCGTAATTCATCATGAATTAACTGAACCGTATATTGTTTTGCATCATTGGTGATTTGCATTCGTTCAATTTTACCGCTCTCAAATGCAAATTCACGAAGAAGCTTTTGGCTAAAGCTATCTAAGGTCCCAACAAAGAGTTCTTCAAGCTGATCTATCACCAATTTTAAACGTGCACATGCATGTGCAATCAAGCCAGAAAATTGATTTAAAATCACTTGATATAAAATATCTGATTCTAATTTGGCACGCGCCTGAACTTGATCTTGAGTTAACCCACGACATGACTCTAAAAGTCCAAGTACCTCGATTAAACGTGCACGAATTCGACTTTTCAATTCAGCCGCTGCTTTGCGTGTAAATGTCGTCGCAATAATCTGCTTTGGTAAATATTCTTCTAATAGAATTCTGACCATGAGGCTGGAGAGCGTATACGTTTTTCCAGTCCCCGCAGAAGCCTCAATCCAATGCAATCCAGTGAAATGCATATCCACAATTGGCTGATACGAGACTGTGGGCTTTTGACTCATATTTCAGCCTCCGATTGATACATATATATCGGCTGATATAAGACATAAGCAAACTGACCACACGCTTGTTTTAATAGGTACTCAGCATCTAAATCCTGTAAAATATACTGCCAATCTCGGTGCAAATGACTTTCTTCACTGTCATTTAAACTATAACTCAGAAAGGCATCGCTTTTATTCCATTCATTTAATAGCTTATCGAAGTTATTTAACTGCTGATGACCCTCTTCATCAGTGACCCATTCTAATGCTTTTCCATCTACTGCAAGTTTCATCAGCAATGCTGCAGGTAAAACGAGAGGCTCTATCTGAGCTTGTTTATATGCCTGAATCCATTGGGAAAGCATATCCTGAGCTTGTTTCGTCGTCAGGCCAGTACACATGATGGTTTTATCGCTAAAGATTTGGATGCGCTGCATTTCAGTTGCAAGGTGATCTGGTAAGTCTCGATAACTTAACCAAAGTAAGTATTCTAACCATACATGTGCTCGTCGTTGTGCGCGTGCACTGGATGTTGAAACACTCACCCAGCTCATCTCATTCCCTTGAGGAACGGTCACTTGAAGCTGTATATCATCTATTGCTATGACGCGCTGAGTGATTTTGGTCGGATCATCAATATAGTACATTTGCCTTTTTAATAACTGTTGATGTTCTAACAGACTCATTTTCAAACTGACTTCTTGTAATTTGCCGACAGGAAGTTGGTCACTGAGTAATTCAGTCTGAAGCTTCGAAACATTTGGCTGCTGTTGTAAAAAGTCACGAATAGAGTATCGCGCCAATCCATCTAATAACAACGGCTCATTCACCTCAGGTAAATCCTGATCCTTTAGATTAGATACGCCTAAGGTTTTTAAATAAACACGCGCAGGAAAACAGATATCTTTGATCCATTGTTCAGCATCCAAGACCATGATGTCCTGATTCAATTCAAGCGTGGTATTAATCCAAGCCTCTCTATGACCACGTTGATCCTGACGATTGAGGTTAGAAGCCACGGCATACCATTCATCGTCATAGCGCTGATGCTGTTGCTGAAAAGCATCAGGATCAAAGGGTTGCAAAGGATGCACCGTATAGAGTGTGCTCAAATTTTGATGAACTTGAATGCCATCTATATCAATGAGAGGATTCGAGGAAGATTGATCTGATGTTTTTATGATCCACGCGAGATGTTGGAGCAATTCCTGAACACTACTTGATGGATCTCGCACTTCACCATCGGCTACATCAAAACCATTATAGAATAGCCAGAGATTATCTTTGGCCAATAACAAAGCGTCTAAAAAAGCACCTTGATCATCATCTAAACGTGATCGATCACCAATCATTGGCTTGAGTAAATCCATTAAATCAAAAGGTAAATGGCTCTCCCGATTTGGAAACTTCCCGCCATCTAAATTCATCATGACAATTAACTTATACGGTATTGGCCGAATCAAACCAATTTGACTAAATGTAATTTGTCCAGTTGGCAATGCATAATCAAGTTGCGATTCAAGGGTGCTTTGGATTTCAGTCAGAATATAGCTCAAAGGCAAACGTATGTTTTTAAGAATGGCTTGATCATGTTCTTCATAGAAATTTGCTAGCGTTAGCATTCTTATTTGCTTTTGAATAATCTCTTTAATCATCTCTAACGAGCTTACACCAGCGCTTTCAAACTCATTAACTTCTAAAATTAAACGATTGAGCCAAAATTCAACATGCTCTGACGTCTCTTGATCATTTTCGATTTCAATCGTCGTGAGCCAATCTCGACGCTCTACAAAGTGCTTATATATTTCAATGAGCGTGGCAATTAAGTGAAAATCACCCGAGTCCACTACATGAGAACTTAAGGTCTCCTGAAACATCGCATGAACTGGAACAGCCACACCCAGCGCCAAACGATCTAAGGCATACTTAAAACTGAACCGATAGTCTTGATCATACTCCGCCAATGTTTTTTGCAAATGTTGCTCATCCAAACCTCGTCGAAATCCCGCTTGTCTCAACAACGATAAGATGCGCTCAGCCCCGTTAATGTCTAAGCAATATCTCACCTGGGTCGCTGCTAAGTTCAACCAATCAGCAAAATCATCAATGGTAAATCGACTTTGTATCAGTTCAATTCGCCCTAACACTGAACGCCATGCCAATACTGTATCTAACTGCGTGATACCAGCTAGCTTTACTGGCAGATAAACACCTGTTGCAGTATTTTTTTGCGGAAACACACTCCGTATCAAAGGCTCAATTTGCTTCAGATCAGGCGCAAGAACTAAAATATCACTCGGACGGCGTGGTGCTTCTGCTGTTGACTGAGCAAGCCATCGGGTCAATTGATCTTTTAAGACTTCAAGCTGTCGTACAGCGGAATGACAAACATGAATGTGGATTGAATCGTCTGCTGGATCTAATACATAACTTTGAGCTTGAGGTTCAACCAAATGTAAAATATCTGATTGCAATTGGCTCAGTAAATGCTGCGGTGCTTCATCCACAAAAGCATCTATCCATTGCCCCTCATCACCCGAGGAAAGGTTAGACAACAGAGAAAAGTGATCACGTGCCTGCTTTCCCATTCGTGTTAATAAGGGATGTCTGGACTCACGTGCCAGCCCATTAAAGCTCAGACTAAAATTCTCAAAAAACTGCTCAACTTCATTATCAGCTGGTTTTCTTTGATGCTTTTGCTGAAACTTTTCGATATATCGCTCTTTGAGCTTTAAGTCATATTGTTTTTTCCAATTCGGATCGACACTATCCGCCCAATATTCTTGTGAGGGATTGTAATGCAAAATCAACACATCAATGTACTGACCCAAACGGCGCAAAAACTGTAATTGACTTGGTGGTAAATCCAAGAGTGTAAAAACGATCAGTTGCTGTGGTAGTTTTTTGAGGGCTATTTTCTGTTGCTGTTCATCACGAAGTACACCCCAAAAATCATGATCAATACTTTGCATTTCAACAAAGTCTTCATGAAAAATATTGAGCCATAACCAACGTTGCCAAGCCTCTAATTGTTGTGCCTGCGAAAATTTAAAACTGGAATCTTGATCGTTTAAATATTGTAATTGTTGTTCAATATTGAGTGCTTCATTACGCCCCCATACCTGAATCCAATTTTCAGGACAACGACAATCATATTCACATGCTCGGCGACAATCTGCTCGATAAATCATGTAATTGCTGAACAACTTTGACACTTGATCAGACACCCAATACAACATGCTCATTTTTTTTCGATATTGTTCATTTGACTGTTCAATACGTGCTGCGCTGTCATAGATACGTGTGATTAATGGGAATAAAGGATGTTCAACCTCAAGCTGATTATGCGCACGCTGTATAAAAGGTTTGAGTGCTTGGAAAATACGCCACTTCATAATCAGACGTGGAATATTCGCTTTACGTACTTTATCTTTGTCACTCAAAATTTGCTGGTAGGCATACCATTGAAAGCCACGAATACGTTGATGGAAAAATGTATTTGCACTGATGCCTTGGTGCTCAGATAACCGTTGGGTTAACCACTCTTGCATTGCCGCAGAAGGCACCACAAAATGTTGTTGCTGTAGGACTGCAAATGGGTTGTTCGTGGGACGCTTTTGAGTTGTGATGATGCCTTGTACCAAAACTTCAATGCGCTGACTTTGAATTACATGAATTCCCATAAGGTCCCTTTCACCATACGACGAACACGTTATGAAGTTGTGTGAACAAAATCATAAACATAAATTACTATACATCTTAATCTGACTATGTCACTTTTACTTTATGACTTTAATAAAACTTTCATCTCGCGCTATGTTCATCATGTGATGGATCGAGAACCATAGACTTTGATTAGGTGATAAATAAATGAAAATTGATAAAATTCCAGAAACAATCGACCCAAATTTAAATTTAGAACAAATTCGAGATGAATGTCTTGAACTCGTCAAAAAACGCTCTTATGTTTCAGCAGGTGTTGCTGTCATTCCTGTGCCCTTTTTAGATGTTGTGATTGACGTAGGTATGTTGTCAATTTTAATTCCAGAAATTAATGCTCGCTTTGGCTTAGCTCCTGAACAAATCAGCGTTTTTGATCCTCAAACCAAAAAAATCCATTGGAACGAACTACGCAAACGCGGTTTCGAGTTTTCTGGTCTAGTCGTGGCTCGTACTGCCGCTAAAGCTTCGCTGAACAATATGGCAGCCAAAGTGTTGACCAAGCAAGTGACTAAGTTTATTCCATTGGGCGGTTCAATTATTGCAGCTAGCTTGGGTTATATTGTCATGAAAAAAGTGGCTGAGGCTCATGTTGAAGAAAGCTATAAACTTGCCAAAAGCATTCAACAAAAACAACAAGCAAATGTTGTGAAATACGCTTAACCCATAAAACCTTATACGTATAAATAAAGCCCTGTAAGGGCTTTATTTATACCTCTCACCAGCTCTAAACATCTACTTTTAATTGTTTCAAAATTGCCTTCAAAATTTCAAGGCGTGCAGTATATTTATCATTGGTAGCAATGATATACCACGGCGCATCTTCGGTATGTGTTCGGTGGAGCATGTCTGCTGCAGCCAATAAATAATCATCCCAACGTTTGCGATTACGCCAATCTTCAGCCGTAATTTTAAAACGCTTATGCGGTGTTTCCTCTCGTGCTTTGAAACGATTGGCTTGCTCTTCTTGACTGATGGCCAACCAAAACTTAATAACGACTGTTTGCGTATCTACTAGATCTTTTTCAAAGCGATTAATCTCATCATATGCACGTTTCCACTCCACATCCGTTGCAAAACCTTCAACTCTTTCCACCAATACACGACCATACCAAGAGCGATCGAAAATCGAGATTTTTTCATCTTCAAGCAGTTTATTCCAAAAACGCCAGAGATAAGGCCGCGCCAATTCATACTTTTCGGGCGCAGAAATGTTATAAATTCCATATTCTCTTGGATCGAGCTTTTTCACAATACGCTTGATCGCACCACCTTTACCTGCGGCATCCATCCCCTCAAAAACGATCACCGTTTTTTGTCCTTCTGCGCGTAATGCTTCAGCGACCTTCTTGGTCAGTTTCTTGAGTTCAGCCTTATACTGATCTTTTTCAAGTACTGCTTCATTGGGGGACGTTAAAATTTCTGGGATATCCGCTTGATGCCATTTTTGGCGCATTTTTTGAGGATGATTTGGCAAATCTTTCAGTCGCGCTAATACAACTTCTGCGAATTTCTGATCACGACATACTTCATCTTCACAATCGATAATGACCCAGTCTTGGGTAAATTTTTGACGCAATCGTTGTACATTTTCATATTGTTTTTTATTGCGCCAATCCAGCCCATGCAATTTATGCCAACGCTGCTCCGAAGGTTCAATTTTATCTAAACGCTTCTGTAATGATTTCCACGATAAATCAAACCAAACTTTCACGACATCAACATGATTATTTTTTAAATCCTGCTCAAAGCTTTGCATTTGCTGCAAATAATTTTCGAACATGGTTTCATCAAATGGTTTTGAAACATGTAAGGATGTGGCTAAAAGATCACTATACCAATTTCCAAACATGACGATCATTTGTCCTTCAGCAGGAATATAACGTGCATAAGGTTGCCAATATGGGATATTCGGCTGAATAAGGTGAGGAGGGTCAGCTTTGACTTTCAAATATCGTGGATCAACCCATTCTCTTAATTGCTTAACCGATTCTCCTTTACCTGCTAACTCAATGCCACTTACCAACACCACTAAGCTTTTGGCATTTTTCTTACCACGTGTATCTTTGAGAGCATATTGCGCTTCAATTAAGTCTAAATTGATCTGATCTGCATCAAATATTTTGTTCTTATCTTCGGGTTGATCAGTATTTTTATCAAATTGTTGTTTTGGTTCAGACATAGCCCACTCAAAATTATTGTATTTTCGACAGTATACGCAAGGAACAGTATCAACTTAAATCTTCAGGTACAATTTATTGCAATTGTCTTCATCCATGACTGACCTGAAAGGTTTTATTTTAGATTTCAACAGTCATAGTCGAGCGCAATCCAACCTATTATGCTTTTTTCAGTCCTTTTAATTGAGCTAGAACATGTCCAAACTTGCTGCATTAGATCAACTTTTAGAACAATACAAACAACTCAATTATCATCAGGATCCGGCACTTAAACAAAGGTTAAATGATGCTCAAAATTGGCTAAAACAGCGCATACTTCACACACATGCTGAGTTATTCGCTGAAGATAAAAATAAGCTGATGGCTCAATATTTTATTAACCGTCTTTATGGTGGCCCAGAATTTGATGACCTAGCATTGCAAATCGAACGTTTACTAAAATACGCACACAAAGCTGAAAAAATCATTCCAGAAAATGCCATTAAAACCGGATTAAAGTCTGTAGGACTAGCGGTCTTGGCAATGCAATTGGATGAACAAGTTGCACAGTATTTACTCCAACATTATCCAAAAGACCAACCCATTACTGATGAAATGATGCGTGAAACTCTAGTGGCTTTAGATCAAGAGCAAGCGCGCCATGAACAACTCAATCTGTTGGATGAGCTCGGTCTGAGTCTGGACAAATACATGCGTTCATTCATCATGCACACAGCGTTTAAAATGTGTAAAGGTGCAGCAAGCAAATATAATTTTGAACTGATGTATGACTTTATTGGTGAAGGCTTTGTCGCTATGAAACCAATGAAATCGGCTGCCACCTTCATTCGGAGTTTTACTGAAAAAGAGCGAATCATTGTAAATAATGTCCACACAGGGAAAGAAAATCCCTTCCAAATCGCTTAATTAAAATTCATCAGCCAAGATTCTGATCAGCCAAAAAAGCGTAAAAGCGTCTGGTCAGAATATCGAAAATAAAAGAACATCTTCTCATTTCATGGATGAAACTTCGCTTTAATTCTGTATATTATTCATATCAATTGCATAATCTAGACTGAAAAAAACTGAAGAATCTGTCATTATGCAGTTTAATTCAGATTTAATATTATTTGTGTTCAGGAGTGACTCGAATGTCTAATGAAAATCAACAGCCTCATGCTCAGGTTGAGCCGGCAAATAATAAAGACAACGTGAGTCCTTTTTTAACAGATCCATTACCAACTGGCGCACCTCAAGGTCAGCAACAATCGCTACAAGAGCAACTGACAGATACGCCAGTACATTCTTCAGTGCCGAAATATAATTTGCCACGTGGTGCGAATACTGGAAACGTTGGACCAACGACACACTTCGGTTATAAAACCGTAAATTCTGAAGAGAAAGCGCAAAAAGTCGCTGAAGTTTTCCATTCAGTTGCCGCGAAATACGACATTATGAATGACTTAATGTCATTTGGTATTCATCGTTTGTGGAAACGTTTTGCCATTAATATGTCTGGCGTTCGCCGTGGGCAACGCGTTTTAGATATCGCTGGTGGTACTGGTGATTTAGCGAAAGTATTTAGCCGTGAAGTTGGTCCTACTGGGCATGTTGTATTATCTGATATTAATGAATCCATGCTGAATGTAGGTCGCGACCGTCTGATCGACGCGGGTTGTACCAACGTTGATTTTGTACTGGCGAATGCTGAAACCCTCGAGCCTTTCGAAGACAACAGTTTTGATTTACTCACCATCAGTTTTGGTCTACGTAATGTAACAGACAAAGATGCAGCGCTTGCAGCAATGTATCGTGTACTTAAACCAGGTGGTCGCTTACTTGTATTAGAGTTTTCAAAACCAGTGTTTGAGCCTTTCTCAAAACTCTATGATTTGTACTCATTCACTGCTTTACCAATCATGGGTAAAATTGTGGCAAATGATGCTGAAAGCTATAAATATCTTGCTGAATCAATTCGTATGCACCCAGATCAACGCACATTGAAAAGCATGATGGAAAATGCGGGCTTCCAAAACTGCGATTATCACAATTTAACAGGTGGTATTGTTGCAGTTCACCGTGGTTTTAAACTCTAACCGCAGGTAGCACTTCGTCATGTGGTCAATCTTAGCACTGGGTGCAGTTGAAAAAACCATACATCATTGGATTAATTTGGATGCGATTACTCGTATCCAATTTAACCAGTTACAAGGGAAAATCCTTCGTGTTGTGATTGATACACCACAGCTTTCCGTTGATGTGTTTTTTGATGAAAATAAAGTTCGTTTAGAACCAACAGTAACAGGTCATAGCACTCAACCCTCTATTTTCGAACAGCGGCCTTGGGAGCAAGCTCACACGATTACTGAAGCAGATTCCACATTGCATGTTAATAATGTGGTCGACTTGTGCAAACTATTTCTAGCAGATGACATTGGCAATATCCCCGTTCAAGGTGACTATCACCTTCTGCAAGACATTCAAAAAATTATACAAAATGCTGAGCCAGACCTCGCTTCGCAATTGAGTGATTGGATCGGACCTAATCTTGCAAGTCAAATCGGCAAGGTTCAATTAGCACCACAACATTTAATTAAGTCACTTCAATCTCATCTTTTTTTTGCGGAAGACTTTTTAAAAGAAGATACCGGACTATTCGCACCACGTTGGCAAATGGACGATCTTCTCCACGGAACTCGCCAGCTTAATCAAGATATTGATCGACTAGAAGCAAAAATTCAGCTTTTAAAATCAAAATTTAACCCTTCGTAGATTTCAGGTAATTGCATATATGATTCCGCACATTAGACGTTTAATCGAACTTTGGCGTATAGCTGCGCACTATAGACTCGACACGTTGGTTCCTGCGGAAGATATTCCTGCAAAGGTTCGCCCCCTACTGAATCTTATACGTTTGCATCCTGCTGCACTTTCTAGTCGAGAACGTAAAAATCCTTTAAAGCTTAAAGAAGCTTTAGAAGAAATGGGGCCACTCGCAATTAAATTAGGGCAGCTCCTCTCTACGCGTCGCGATCTAATTCCACCAGAAATATTACAACAATTGGTGTTATTACAAGATCGTGTTAAACCTTTCGATCTTGGAGTGGCTAAGCAAAGAATTCAAGATTCGCTTAAAGCAGATGTTTCCACATTATTTGCGCGCTTCGATGATAAGCCGCTAGCTGCTGCTTCAATTGCTCAAGTACATACCGCTGCTCTTCACAATGGTCGTGAAGTTGTCGTGAAAGTAACTCGCCCCAATATACGTGCTCAAATTATTCAAGATTTTGAAATTTTAGAATGGCTTGGTCACTATTTAGAAAAAAGGCTAGAAGCTGCCCGTGCTTTACATCTATCAGAAATTATTCAAGATTATCGTCAAATCATTTTAAATGAACTCGACTTGACTCTTGAAGCCGAAAATACACGACGTATGCGCCATTATTTTACTGGCTCAAGCATGATGTATGTGCCTGAAGTGTATATGGATAGTCTGGATGTGATGGTCGCAGAGCGCATCACCGGTGTGCCTATATCAGATACTGCGACCTTTGATCGTTTAGGAATGAATCGTGCAGACTTAGCAGAAAAAGGCTTAACAATCTTCTTTACTCAAGTGTTTCGCGATAATTTTTTCCATGCAGATATGCATCCGGGTAATGTTTTCGTAGAAACGATTAATCCGCAAAATCCAAGATTTATTGCGCTCGATTGCGCCATCATGGGCGAGCTTTCCAAGCACGATCAAATGACGATAGCACGTATGTTGCTGGCAGTCATGAACAGTGATTTCATGCAATTGATTCAGATTGTGCATCAAGCAGGTTGGATTCCACCAGGCACGGATCAAGATGCTTTAGCACGTGAAATGCGTCGTACAGTAGGACCTATGGTTTCGAAACCGATGCATGAGTTAGATTTCGCAGGCATATTGATCCAAGTGATGGACATCGCTCGACGTTTTCATCTAGAAATTCCACCACAACTGATGTTATTGCTTAAAACCTTAGTACATGTTGAAGGCTTAGGTACAGACCTTTATCCTGAATTAGATATTTGGAAGTTAGCAAAGCCAATTCTAACGGATTGGGTTAAAGCCCAAATGAATCCTCAAAAAAATATTAAAGAATTAGGACAAAAAATTCCCGACTTATTATTAGGTGCTCAGGATTTACCAACTTTACTGATTGACAGTCTTAACGGTTTAAAAAATCAGTCTGCATGGCATGCTAAACAATTGAATGAACTTCAAACGCTGCGCTTGCAAATGGAACATCAGCAAAAGCGTAGTTGGATTTTCGGAAGTGTAATCGCAATTTTGCTCTCAATCGCTGTGATTGCACCATGGTTCATCTCCATGATTTTAATTGTGTTGGCATCCTTCATTGCTATGTGGCGTATGGTGAAATAAGTTCACTATCTCATGTCAAAACTTACTACTTCAATAGGTTTTAGTCGCTGAATTGCTTATGATACAGATCCTCAAGACCACTCAACCTTGCTTGAATATTCATGTAGGTTATAAAGCAAAACAGATCATTCAAGAACAAGGTCTACAAGCCAGTGCGGTTGATTTTGTTCCTGGAGCAGCAGGTGGTCCCAAAGGTATTGGAATTCAAGGATTGGACCAAGCTGTTTTTGGTGAGTTCTTTGCTCAAGCACCGAAAAAGCGAACTTTAATAGGCTCATCCATTGGGAGTTGGCGTTTTGCAAGTATTGCAGCGCATGGTGCACAAGCAGGCACATCCAAATTAGCAGACTTATATATCCATCTTGAATTTCGACCTAAGATGAATATTATTGAAGTTGGAGACGTCTGTCGCGGCATGCTTAAAACCCTCCTTCAAGGTAAAACCAATCAAATTATTGATCATCCCGACTACCATTTGGCTATTTTGTCAGTAAAGTCATCAAAGAAATTTCAAAGTGATCATCCTCTTATGCTTGCCCGTGCAGTTGCTGGCATTATCGGTTTCAATACTTTTTCGAGAGCTAAAATTGGGCACTTCATGCAACGTACAATTGCCCAACCACACAACGCTTCACGACTTTCACTCATCAAAAATGAATTCGAACATCTTGATTATGCGTTGACTGAAAAAAATTTAGAAGATTGGTTAATGGCATCTGCATCCATTCCATTTGTGATGCCGGCGGTCAGAATTATCGAAGGTGCAGATGTCGCTGCTTATCGTGATGGCGGGCTAATCGATTATCATATTGATCTACCTTTACCGAGTCATGGGATTGTCCTCTACCCTCATTTTACAGATCAAATAACACCTGGTTGGTTCGATAAGTTCCTCAAAAAACGTAGATCTAATGCTGAATATCAAGCACGAACCGTATTGATTTCACCCTCTGAGTCTTATTTAAGATCACTTCCTTTAGGACGTCTTCCTGATCGCAAAGATTTCAAACTGAAAGGGCTTGATCAAAAAAAACGAATCGAGCTTTGGAAACAGTCTGTAGCTGAAAGTCAACGATTAGGGGATGCATTCCTAGAAATGATCCATAAGCAAAACTTTGAAGAATACATGCAAGATCTTAAATAAATTAATTTCTACTCTCCCCTACAAAGATTTATTCGCTTAAACTAATGACCTACAATTTTGTAGTGTCTCATTTAATTCTGGTGAAATCCTTATGAACAATACGCAATGGCTCGATGAAGTAAAATTTAACGAACAAGGTTTAATCCCTGCCATTGCTCAGCATCATCAAACAGGTCGAGTGTTGATGGTGGCTTGGATGAATCGTGAGTCTTTGGCACTTACAGCAGAAAAAAATCAAGCTGTTTACTACTCTCGTTCACGCAGCAAATTGTGGCATAAAGGCGAAGAATCAGGTCACTTCCAAACTGTGCATGAAATTCGTTTAGATTGTGATGCTGATGTGATCGTTCTTCAAATTGAGCAACATGGTGGCATTGCTTGCCATACGGGACGTGAATCATGTTTTTATCGCCGCTTAACATCAAACGGTTGGGAAATTGTAGACGCTCAATTGAAAGATCCGAACCAAATTTATGGCGAAAAGTCTGAGAATGCGCATAGTAAAGTAATGAATGCATCAACAGCTCAAGCTGAGCAAGTCGATGTATTACATTATCTTGGTCAAATGATGGCAGAACGTAAATCTGCAGATCCTGACTCTTCTTATGTGGCAAAGCTTTATCATAAAGGTCTCAATAAAATACTAGAAAAAATTGGTGAAGAAAGTTTTGAAACGGTAATTGCTGCTAAAGATTTCAAACAAGAAGCGACACTGGATCACCAAAATGATTTAATTTATGAAGTTGCTGATGTTTGGTTCCATACCATAGTCATGCTGGGTTACTTCGATCTTGATATTCAACTCGTTTTAAATGAGCTTGCACGACGTCAGGGTCTGTCAGGACTTGTTGAAAAAGCGAATCGCACGCATTAATTTACCCTTATAAAGCCATGTTCAAACATGGCTTTTTTATTTAGTTCGGCTTTTTAAATCGCCCAAGACTCCCCATCCAAAAAGAAGAAGATTGAACTCTCCCCCTTGTAAATTCTTGCTATACTCACTGATCATTTTTAAAACCATTGAAGATTTATCAACCTGTGTCTGTCATTGTCAAACCTACCTTAGAACAAGAAATTGCGATTCAACAAGCGCAATCTGGTCAATCCTTCAAAGTGATTGCCTATGCAGGTACAGGTAAAACAACAACGCTTAAATTAGTCAGTGATGCGATGCAACAGCGTCGCGGTATGTATCTTGCCTTTAACAAAGCGATTGCCAGCGAGGCTCAACAAAAATTTCATCAGCGCGTGGATTGTCGTACATTCCACTCTTTAGCATTTCGAAGCGTTCCACGTGGAGTGACAGATAAACTTAGACTCCCTCGCTTGAGCCCGAGCTTTATTGCCAAAGAATACCGTTTGCAACCCATCACATTACGCCGACTCATGGGGGGGCGTTACGAAAAATATGCGCTTATGCCTAGTCGTTTGGCGGGCTTAGTTGCAAATGCTGTCAGTTATTTCTGTTCAACAAGCTCGCAATATCCTGCACCCCGCCATATTCAAGCACCAAGTTGGCTACATGCTGACGATATTGCGGTATTACAGCAACACCTCTATCCTGCAGTCGAACGTCGTTGGTTAGAATCAATCGACCCTAATCATCAGGCTGGCATTGGACATGACATCTATCTCAAATTATGGGCTTTATCAGATCCTTTTATACCCGCAGACTATGTATTGTTTGATGAAGCACAGGATGCTGACCCCCTGATGCTGGGGATTTTACTCAAGCAAAAAAGTACGCAAGTCATCTATGTCGGCGATGCACATCAACAAATTTATGCATGGCGTGGGGCAGTCAATGCGATGCAACAAATGCCTTTACCCGAATCGCGCCTAACCACTTCATTCCGTTTTGGTGATGATATCGCTGAAGTTGCTAATCACTTATTAGGCGCACTCAATGAGACTGTTCCGTTGATTGGCAACCCCGAACTCCAATCAAAAGTCGTCAACAAGCCTCATACCAAAATGCGAGATGCGATTTTATGCCGTACTAACGCACGCGCGATGGAACTTTTACTCTCAGGATTAGTTCAAGGAGACAAAGTGAGCCTGCAAGCCGATCATGCGAAATTAAATCGCTTTGTTGACGCTGCAAGCTTACTTAAACAAGGTAAAAGAGTAACGGACGTTCCTGAGTTAGCTTGGTTCAACTCTTGGCATGATGTACATGAATATTGTGAAACTAATGATGGTAGTGACATCAAGCCTTTGGTTAAATTGGTTGATGAACATGGTACAGATCCACTCAAACGAGCTCTTGCCAAAATCACACCCATTGAACAAGCGGACTATGTAATTTCAACCGCTCATAAAGCCAAAGGTTTAGAGTGGAATCGCGTGCATTTAGAAGATGATTACCAATTTAAAATTAATGGACTAGAACATAAAATCAGCGATGAAGAATTACGTTTACTTTATGTCGCATGTACACGAGCAAAAAGCAGCTTAAATATTCATCATATTTATGATTTAATACAACAACTCAAACTTAAATCCACGATTAAAACGAAAGCAACAGCATAATCCCCTACGATAAGTTGCAGGCAAAATATGAAAGTTCAATCTATTCAGTTACGTCACTGTTATCATTTTTCAGATATAAAAATTAAATTTGATCCAACTCAAAGACCAATATCTATTATTTTAGGTGATCAGGCCTCTGGTAAAACTGCGATTATTAAAAATATTTATCAAGCTTTAACGTGGTTTGCTGCACGTGCCAAAGATTTAAGAACCGCTGGTGTAGTCATGCTTGATTCTGATATTAAGCACAAACACATTCAAGCCAAAATAGATATTTGTGTTCAATATCCCACTGATATTGGATCTATTGAACAGGCTGCGACTGTGCAACACAATGAAGATGGTTTGTGCGAATGGCAACTCTATAAAACATTAACCAGTAAAGGTGTAGGTCATAGTAAAGCGCTAACGACTCAATTAGAATCACTCGTTCATCTTTATCAACAAGCGATCAAACAAGATCCTGCTCAAGGCATGCCTATGGTGGCCTACTATCCTTCTGATCGCTTTATCAACGAAGTGAATTTGCTAAGCAAAAATAATCCTGCTGTATTACAAACACACGCAGCCTATGAACTTGCAGCACTCCCTTACACAACCTTTGCTCGGTTCTTCGAATGGTTTCGTGAAATTAGCGACATCGAAAATGCACGATTAGCACAAGTTTTTCAAAAAATTCAAACCAATCAAAAATTATCCTCTCATCATGACCAAGAGGATTTAGTTGCAAAATTATTGAATCTTGAAGCAGAGATGCAACTACCATCACTCAAAGCACTCAAGAAAGCCATCCAGACATTATTCCCATCGATCAGTGACATTTATATTGAATACACGCCCAAGATCCAATTGATGCTGGTACAAAATGGTCAAGAAATTCCTTTTTCGCAATTATCTAATTCGTATCGTCAATGGTTGTGTTTAGTAGGTGATATTGTCAGACGACTTTGTCTCCTGAATCCTCATAGTATTGACCCATGCCTTGATGGTGAAGGCATTCTATTAATTGACAATATTGATGCTCAAGTAGATGAAGATTTTGTGCAAAACGTACTCAGCCGTTTGCATGAAGCATTCCCACAAATTCAAATTATCGCATCTGCATGCTCTGAATTGATTTTAAACAATGAAGTAGATGTACAACATTTTAAGTTAGAAAATCGAAAAATTGTTGAAGTAGAACAAAACCAAATCAGGGAACAATATGATGAACTATTTGCTCAACTCATGGCTAATGATTTACAAGATGATCAAATCACTGAAGTGAGTCGATCTACTGATACGCTTGATGGCTTGCGTTTGTTTGAACACTTCAAAAATTTATCAGCGTTAGAAAAACAGCGCTTCATTGAGTATCTCCAAGCTGGTGACTTATCGAGTATTTCCTTACCCTAATTGATTGGAAATAGATGAATTAATCGGGTATGACTCACTCAATTTAAACAGAAATTTAAGCTTTTTTTCGCTATAATTCTGAATTGTGTAGCTAAAAAGTTTGATGTAATTTTATACATGTAATAAAATCTACTCATTCATTTTTTAATCAAAAAGTGTCTATTTCTTTGCATTAGCTTTCCAAGTTGCGCAACACAACTTGTTTTTGTTTTTAAAATTCGTTCGGCTTTCAAAGTTTAAGTAGTTGGATGACTCTTTGCCATCCTCAAGCTTTTGAAAGATAAAACTCATCATAGGTTCCGGCCTACAACTCTATGGATACGAGTGTGCTACCGATTATTATATTGTTACCATTAATACTTGGCACTTTTCTTGTCCTCTGGCTGCAAAAAATCTCTCGCGGGGCGACAGCATTAGGGGCAATTGGAGTCAGCTTAACAAGTTTTATCTTGTTGCTGACTCAAGCCAAAGACGTCTTTCAAGGTCAAGTCATCTCTGAACACTGGTTATGGTTACCACAGTTTGGTATCGACTTAAGCTTTAGACTTGATGCATTAGGCTTGATCTTCTCCCTCCTTATTACAGGGATTGGGACGCTCATTTATATTTATGCTTATTATTATTTAAATCATAAAAACTCTCTAAGTAAGCTATATTTCTTACTGATGCTGTTCATGGCCGCCATGCTCGGCATTTCACTTTCCAATAATTTACTTATTCTTCTTGTCTTTTGGGAAATGACCAGTATTTCGTCATTCCTTTTAGTGGGTTATTGGAGTAACTACGAAGCAGCACAGCGTGGCTCAAGAATGGCCTTAACCATCACGGGTATGGGTGGTTTAGCCATGCTCGGTGGTTTTATTCTATTAGGTCAAATTACTGGCACATATCAAATTGATCAAATCCTCAATATGACGACGCAGATTCAATCGAGTCATTTATTTGTGCCAGCCTTGCTCCTTATTCTTTTAGGTGCATTCACCAAAAGTGCTCAATTTCCTTTCCATTTTTGGTTGCCAAATGCAATGGCTGCTCCAACACCCGTGTCAGCTTATTTGCATTCAGCAACAATGGTTAAAGCAGGAATTTTCTTACTGGCGCGCTTAATGCCAATCTTTGTTGGTTCTGCTCTGTATCACAACCTCGTCACATTCATTGGTTTATTTACCTTATGTATGGCCGCGTTCTTTGCCATTTTTAAGGAAGATCTGAAAGGTTTGCTCGCCTACTCCACCATTAGTCATTTAGGCTTGATCGTTTGCTTACTTGGGATTGGTTCACCACTCGCTGTGGCTGCAGCTATTTTTCATATCATTAACCATGCGACCTTTAAAGCAGCATTATTCATGATCGCTGGTATTATCGACCATGAAACAGGTACACGTGATTTACGAAAACTCAGTGGGGTATGGCAGTTACTTCCATTTACAGCGACTTTAACCATGATCACAGCAGCCTCAATGGCTGGTGTACCACTGACCAATGGATTCTTATCCAAAGAAATGTTCTTTACTGAACTATTAGCGAATCTCTCGGGTGGTGTAGGTATCTTCGCAGCAATTATTGCAACACTCGCAGGGCTGTTTGCTGTCGCGTATTCTGTTCGTTTAGTTCATGGCGTATTTTTTGATGGTGATTTAGGCAAAGCGATTCCAAATAAAGATGCGCATGAACCACCAATTGGTATGCGTGCACCTGCAATTTTATTAGCTACATTATGTATTGCAGTGGGTCTATTACCAGCGCTCTTAGTAGGCGATATCGTCAATGCTGGTGCACGAGCAAGCACCAACCTTCCAGCTTTTAAAGGCGTACATCTAGCAATCTGGCATGGCTTTAATGTGCCTTTATTGATGAGTGCGATTGCATTGATTGGCGGTATTATTTTTTATTTTAGTCTTGCGAAGAACAGTAGAATTCGTGACATTGACCTTGATCCAATACTTGGCAAACTTCAAGGTAAAGTCCTGTTTGATCTCTTTCTCAAACATTTGCTCTTAAGTTCGCGAAAATTAAAAAGAGCAACAGAAACAGGTTCTCTACAAAACTATTTATTGTGGATATTAATTTTTGCTGTTGCTTTAGTCTCCATGCCTCTCATTGGTCAAGGTATTTATGCAGGTACACGCGAACTGACGCATGCACCATTGGTTGCAATCGTGCTTTGGTTATTACTGTTTTCAGCGTGCTGGATGATGCTTTGGTTTCACCATGAACGCATTAAAGCCGTTCTTATCAGTGGAGCAATCGGTCTTGTCGTGACGATGGTCTTTGTTACGATGTCAGCACCAGACCTGGCACTCACACAAATCACAGTCGATGTTGTCACAACTGTTTTACTTCTGATGAGTCTGTCCCTCTTACCACAACTTACGCCTTATGAATCTTCACGCACTCGTCGTTGGAGAGATGCGGTGATTGCAATCATCGGAGGCCTAGGAATCGGTTGGATCACTTGGATGATTCTAACGCGTGATCACAATTCAATCTCATGGTTCTTTGTTCAACAATCTCTACCGCTCGGTGGTGGTTCAAATATTGTGAACGTAATTTTAGTCGATTTCCGTGGATTTGATACCTTTGGTGAAATCACAGTACTGGGTATTGCTGCGATTGGGACACTGTGTTTAATGGATGGAATGCGTGCTCATGGTACGACCATTACACAAGGCTTAACCTATCGCTTTAATCCATCACCGTTGATGTTCCGAATGACCGCATCTTGGGTCCTTCCGATTGCCTTAGTCGTCAGCTTATATATTTTCTTACGCGGACATAATCTTCCAGGGGGTGGCTTTATCGCAGGTCTCATTACATCAATGGCGCTTGTGATTCAGTACATTGCACTAGGTCAAGATCACACTGAACAACTCTTACGAGCAAAGTCTGGGCGTCTTTATGAAATTTGGATTGGTACTGGCTTAACTATTGCTGGTCTGACTGGGGTCGCTGCGTGGTTCTGGGGTCGACCATTCCTGACCAGTGCTCATATTTATGTAGAGCCGATCATTCTCGGAAAAATGCATTTGCCATCTGCTGCAGCATTTGATGTTGGTGTCTATGTCACAGTCGTTGGTGCAACAATGCTCATGATTTCCGTTTTAGGCGACTCACGCAACTCAAGCATCACCGGCCCTGTACCGAAGGAGTAAAGAATGATTAGTTTAGAATTTTTACTCGCCTCCGCTATTGGATTATTGGTTGCCACTGGTATTTATCTGATTTTACGTGCCCGCACTTTCCCTGTGGTACTAGGCTTGGCCATGATAGGGTATGCAGTCAATTTATTTCTCTTTGCAATGGGGCGGATTCAATTAAATTCACCTGCGATTTTAACCAATGCCACTCAAGTTACAGATCCATTACCTCAAGCACTTGTATTAACGGCAATTGTAATCGGTTTTGCCACAACTGCTTTTATCGTGCAACTAGCATTGAGAAGTCGCTATGAATCGGGTACTGATCATGTTGACTCTAAAGAAGAAATAATCAATACAGACCCAAGAGAGGATGAGCCTTAATGATGAATTTTTATGATTTATGGCTCACCCACTCGCCAATTTTAAGTATTTTAATTCCGACATTTACTGCATTTATTTTAGTGCTATTGGGTAATCCAGGTTCAGGATCTTTAGCGCATGACTGGCGTCAACCTTGGCGTCGTGGAATCAGTTTAACATCGGTTTTTCTTGGTTTAGCGACTGCAATCATTTACTTAATTCAGGCAAACTCTGGTCAGATCTATGTGTATAGTTTAAGCGAGTGGTCAGCTCCTTTTGGCATTGTACTTGTACTAGATCGTTTGGCAGCCTTTATGCTCGTGCTCACCTATGCTCTTGCGACACCAATTATTTGGTTTGCAAGTAAAGAATGGGATGAACGTGGACGCTATTTCCATGCAATGAGCCATTTTTTACTCATGGGATTATGTGGTGCATTTCTAACAGGCGACTTATTTAACTTGTTTGTTTTCTTTGAAGTGCTGTTGATGGCTTCATATGTATTGCTTCTACATGGTCAAGGCAAAGCACGTTTCCAACTTGGTATTCACTATGTAACGATCAACCTATTAGCGTCTGCATTCTTTTTGATTGGCTTAGGGATGATTTATGGTAATACTGGTAGCCTGAATATGGCTGATGTGGGTCGAATTGTACGTACACTTGAAGGTGATCAGTACAATATGGCAGTTGCAGGCGGATTAATGCTGTTTGTAGTCTTTGGTATCAAGGCTGCAATCCTCCCTGTCGGACTATGGCTACCTAAAACTTATGCCGTCGCCACGACCCCTGTAGCCGCATTATTCACCATCATGACCAAAGTGGGTATCTATGCCATTTTACGTGTGAATGGAACCGTATTCACCGATGAGCTTTCGCGAGAAATTCTCAGCACTTGGCTGCTTCCAATTGGTTTAATTACGACTATTTATGGTGTAATTGGTGCGATTGGTGCAGAGCGAATGCGTCGTTTTGTTGGTTTCATGATCCTATCGTCTATAGGAACGATTGCAATCGCCCTTTCTCTGATGACTGCAGATGCTTGGGCTGCAGCGCTATATTACCTCGTGCATAGTACGATTATTGCCGCTGCATTCTACTTGCTATGCGGTTGGATTACTTCGCAGCGTGGTGCATTCAAAGATCATCTAAAAATCGCACCAATCATGAAACAGCAGACGCTAGTTTCGATTTGCTTTTTCATTATTGCACTCATGATGGCAGGGCTTCCACCCTTCAGTGGATTCTTTGGAAAAGTATTTATCCTTCAAGCGGCCTCTGTATCTAGCTATCAATTGCTCATTATTATTGTCATTCTGATTGTGAGCTTGCTTAGTATCATAGCTTTCACGCGCTTAGGATTCGTTATTTTATGGCGTTCAACTGTACCAGAAAATGACCCTAATCAAGAGTCTTATCATGAATATCAAAAGTTACCAAGCAAGGCACCTCCACGTAATGACACCACAATTTTTGTCTTTATTATAAGTTTAATCGCTTATGTGATATTTGCTCATCCAGTCACACAGTATATTCAACAAACTGCAAATCAGTTAAATGATTCAGAACAATATATTACTGCTGTTTTAAAAATGGATGAACGTGGTGAAGTAATTAGTGTACAACCATTTGATCCCAATTATCTTCCAGAAACAAAATACGGCGGAGAGTTTGCAGACCCAAATGCACATTATATTCCACATGTTATAAGTGAAAAATCACTTGAGGGCGAACACATCTCAGAGTTCAAGCGCCGTCAAATCAAAGAACAAGAATTGAACCAGCGACAACCTGAAGAAGCCCAATCTAAGCTTCAACCGATGGAGCAGTAAATGATACAAAAGAGCTCTCTATTTGATCGAATCATGCCACATCCTTTTGTTTCAGTTATCGTGGCTATCAGTTGGCTGATGTTGGCTAACAGCGCAGCGTTGTTTGATATATTGGTTGCTATTCTTATTGGTTTAGTCATTCCTAAGCTAGTACAACCTTTTATCGTTCGTACACCCAATATTCATTGGGATTTAGCAGTTAAACTGGTTTTTGTTGTGTTATGGGACATTATCTTCAGTAATATTCGTGTTGCTAAACAAGTCCTAGGACCTACTGATCGTCTACACCCTAAGTGGTATCGGGTACCTCTAGATACGGATCATGACCAAGTAAACAGTTTACTGGCAATGATCATTACGACTACTCCTGGTACAGTCAGTGCTGGAATCGACCAAGAACGTGGAGATATTCTTGTTCACTCGATTAATACAGACAATCCAGAGGCTGATATTTTAGAAATCAAACAGCGCTACGAAGCGCCTCTCATCGCAATCTTCCATGTAAAACAGCAAGGAGATTCTCAATGATCATTCTCCCTTATGTATTGGGAATTAGCTTAATTGGAATTACGATTTCAATGTTGCTTTGTCTAATCCGTCTTGTAATCGGTCCTTCAATGGTTGATCGACTACTTGCATTAGATACTTTATTTCTGAATGCTACGTGTTTAGTTGTGGTTCTAGGAATTTATTGGGCTAGCACCTCTTTATTTGAAGGTGCACTATTGGTAGCCATGCTCGGTTTCGTATCGACAGCAGCATTAGCTCGCTATTTTACGACAGGCCATGTGGTGGACTAGGAGAAAACTATGAATATTCAGCTGATTATGGAAATCTTAGTTTCCTTCTTCCTGATCAATGGTGCCTTTTTTACACTTGTAGGTGGAATTGGAATGGTGAAATTGCCTGACCTATTCATGCGTCTGCATGCCCCTACAAAGTCGAGCACACTAGGCCTAGGTAGTTTTTTAATAGCAGCTATGATTTATTCAGCTTTTCATAGTCGCTTTGGGTTTGCTGAACTACTGATTACATTACTTGCCTTTATTACGGCGCCTGTATCGGCAAATTTAATTGCACAAGCTGCATTACATTTACGTTTACGCTCTACATCAGGCGATGTCCCCGAAGCACTAGACCGCCCTCTCCCTTGGCAGCGCCAAAGAAGAATGCGTCAGTTTAATCAAGACTCATCTAAGTAATAAAAAAACCTAGCTTTCGCTAGGTTTTTTTTGTTAGCTATATAGTACAGGTTGGGGATGCTCTTGGAAGCCTTCCACTTGATATTCTTCAGCTAATTTTGCCTTCCAATGATTCACGATATCCGTATAGTCAATTTCAGAAGGATGAAAATCTTCTTTGTAATATGATAAATATTCTGGAATTAGCTCGATCATCATTTTAGAAATCAGGTAAATACCATATAAGTTTCCACTGACCTTCGGTAAGCTTTTTCGACGATCTTGCCAAAATAATCGAGTCGCTGAATAAAATGTAAGACTCGCGAAACCTGTGGTTACGCTACGCATAATATTGCGGCGCACTTTGGTATCTTTGTATACCGCTTGATAGACATCAAATGCAACTGCTCGATGTTCAATTTCTTCAATAGCATGCCACACCCAAAGCTTAGTTGCATCTTCATCTAAGGTCGACAGGACTTCAGGATGACGAAGAATATAACCACCCAATAACGCTGTAAAATGCTCAAAAGCACAGGTAATTGCTAACTGCAATTTTGGATGGGTAGTACGAATAAATTCATCGCGTCGCGCTAACCATGCTTGAAAGTTGTCAAGTTGATAATCATCACGGCGCCAAGCGTCATTAAATTCCGCATGTGCTTTTGAATGCATCGCTTCTTGACCAATAAATGCTGCAATCTGCGCTTGTAATTTTTCATCTTTCACTTTATCTCGTACATTACGAACACTATGAACAAAGAATTGTTCACCAATTGGAAAGGTAGAAGAAAGTGCCGTCAACAAGTGTGACATGACAGGAGAATTCGCGAAAAAATGGCGTCGTATGGCTTTAGGATTATAATTTAAACGTCGTACGGTAATCCCAATCGCTTTTGGACGATTTAAATAAGATTTATCTTTGGCGATTTGTGTAGTTGTCATTTTAGAGCCTATATGGATATAGCATTTCTTATTCATACTGTCAGAATAAATCAGATTTAATATTGCAAAAATAACCACACAGACAAATAAATTATATTTTTTGCCAATAAAGTCGCAAATTAAATTACAACACCATTCTCTTTTTTAATTTAATTACATGATTCTTAAGATAGTTCTTGAATTGGATACTTTTGAATATTCAACAAGAGATTGTCAAACAAGTCATGCATATAAATGAAAAATCCTACCGAAGTAGGATTTTTTGTAAGGCATGTTTTCGTTTAAACATCAAGATAATCTAAAATACCTTCAGCAGCCTGACGTCCTTCCCAAATCGCAGTTACGACCAAGTCAGAACCACGCACCATATCTCCACCGGCAAAGATTTTCGGATTAGAAGTTTGGAACTTGTATTGTTGATGCTCAGGAGCAACGACACGACCTGAACCATCTAAATTAATACTTACATCATTAAACCATTCTGCAGGGCTTGTACGGAAACCAAAGGCCAACAGCACTGCATCAGCAGGTAAGATTTCCTCTGAACCTGGGATCGGTTCAGGACTGCGACGACCACGACTATCAGGCTCACTGAGTTGAGTCGTCACAAATTTAACACCTGTGACCTTTCCATTCTCACCCACGATTTCGATCGGCTGACGATTGAACTGAAATTCAACACCTTCTTCTCGCGCATTTTTAACTTCACGGCGTGAACCTGGCATGTTTTCTTCATCGCGGCGGTATGCACAAGTGACAGATGTTGCACCTTGGCGGATTGAAGTACGGTTACAGTCCATAGCAGTATCACCGCCACCGAGTACAATAACTTTCTTACCTTCCACACTGATAAATTCTGAAGGATCTTTCTCCCAACCTTGGCAACGATTCACATTGGCAATTAAGAAATCAAGGGCATCATAAACACCTTCCAAATCTTCACCTGCGAAACCACCTTTCATGTATGTGTATGTTCCCATACCCATGAAGACAGCGTCATAATCAGCAAGCAATTGATCAATGGTGATGTCTGTGCCAATTTCTGTATTTAAACGGAATTCAATCCCCATGCCTGTAAAGATTTCACGACGACGTTTCATCACGTCCTTTTCCATCTTAAATTCAGGAATACCAAAGGTCAGCAAACCACCTATTTCTGGGCGCTTATCAAATACGACAGGTTTAACACCATTGCGCACCAAAATGTCCGCACAACCTAGACCTGCAGGGCCTGCACCAATAATCGCGACTTTTTTATCTGTCCATTTGACATGAGACATGTCAGGACGCCAGCCCAATGCAAATGCCGTATCATTAATATACTTTTCAGCATTTCCAATGGTCACCGCACCAAACCCATCATTTAGTGTACATGCACCTTCACACAAACGGTCTTGAGGACAAACTCGACCACACACCTCCGGTAGTGTATTGGTTTGGTGGCAAAGCTCTGCTGCTTGAAAAATACGACCTTCAGCAATCAGTTTTAACCAGTTTGGAATATAGTTATGTACTGGACATTTCCATTCACAGTAAGGGTTACCACAACCTAAACAGCGATGTGTTTGGTTTTTCGCAACTTCAGCTGTAAAGGGTTTATAAATTTCCACAAACTCAGCTTTGCGGACGTTGAGATCTTTTTTCTCTGGATCTTGGCGTGCGACATCCAGGAATTGAAAGTCATTATTAAGGCGTTCTGCCATGTCTCTCTCCGTGGGTAGATGCAGTCTATTGTTAGTTCAGCTGCATCTGCCTATATATCTGCAGTAGTGGAATTATTGAGGATCAGCTTGAGTTGTTTTTAATAAAGTCTGCAAGTTTGCAGCTTTTGGTTTCACCAACCAGAATTTACGGCTGTAGAAATCAAACTCGTTACGGATCTTGTACGCCCAAGCACTACCAGTTTCCTTAATATGCTCATCTAAAATGCGGCTTAAGAACTCTTTATGTTCTTCCATTGATTCGGTCGAAATACGATTAAGCTCGATCAACTCGTGGTTATAATGATCAACAAAGTCATTATCTAAATCAAGTACATAAGCAAAACCACCTGTCATACCTGCACCGAAGTTATGACCAACTTTACCCAGTACCGTCACAATACCACCTGTCATGTATTCACAACAGTGATCTCCAGCACCCTCAATCACCGCGAACGCACCTGAGTTACGAACAGCAAAACGTTCACCAGCTGTACCTGCAGCAAATAATTTACCGCCTGTTGCACCATATAAACATGTGTTACCAATGATCGCTGTTTCTTGTGTTTGGAATGGAGAACCCTTCGGTGGGAAAATTGAGATACGACCACCCGCCATACCTTTACCCACATAGTCATTCGCATCACCCTCAAGCTTGATATGCAGACCACCCGCATTCCATACACCAAGTGATTGTCCAGCAGTACCTGTCAAATTCACTTTAACAGGGTGTGCTTCCATACTTAAGTTACCATAGCGACGAGCGATCTCACCTGAAACACGTGCCCCAATAGAACGGTCACAGTTACCAATGCTAAAACTGTATTCACCACCTGTACCAGCTTCAATCGCAGGCAATATTTCTGCGATCATAGACTCAGCCAAAACACCTTTATCAAATGGTGCATTTCCTTCGACTTCGCAATATTGAGCTTTGCCTTCAGCAGCTGGATGTGATTCAAGTAAAGCACTTAAATCTAGGTGAGCATGCTTATCTGTTTCACCAGGTAGCATTTCTAGTAAATCGGTACGACCAATCAAGTCTTTCAAACTTGATACACCTAATGCAGCCAACCACTCACGTGTTTCTTCAGCAATAAAGGTGAAGAAGTTAATGAGCATTTGTGGTTCACCGATATAGTGCTCTTGACGCAAATGATCTTGCTGAGTCGCTACACCAGTCGCACAGTTATTTAAGTGGCAGATACGGAGGTATTTACAACCCAACGCAATCATTGGTGTAGAACCAAAACCGAAGCTTTCCGCACCTAAAATAGCTGCTTTCACGACATCTAGACCCGTTTTTAAACCACCATCCGTTTGAACGCGAACTTTACCACGCAAATCATTTACACGAAGGGCTTGATGCGCTTCAGAAAGACCAAGCTCCCATGGCGAACCCGCATGATGAATCGAAGACAATGGCGATGCTGCTGTACCACCGTCATAACCAGAGATGGTAATAAAGTCAGCATAGGCTTTTGCAACACCCGCAGCAATCGTACCCACACCTGGCTCAGATACCAGTTTTACGGAGACCATCGCTTGAGGGTTCACTTGTTTTAAATCAAAAATTAACTGCGATAAATCTTCGATTGAATAAATATCGTGGTGCGGTGGTGGAGAAATTAATGTCACACCCGGTACAGAGTAGCGTAAACGTGCAATTAAGCCATTCACTTTACCACCTGGCAACTGACCACCTTCACCCGGTTTTGCACCTTGTGCCACTTTAATTTGCAGTACTTCTGCAGAAGTTAAGTAAGCAGGCGTTACACCAAAACGACCTGATGCGATTTGTTTGATTTTTGAGTTCCGGATTGTGCCGTAACGCGCTGGATCTTCACCACCCTCACCTGAGTTCGAACGACCACCAATTGTATTCATTGCAATGGCAATCGCTTCATGTGCTTCTGGTGATAATGCCCCTAAAGACATCCCTGCAGAGTCAAAACGCGGAAGAATCGCTTCTACAGATTCAACTTGATCCAGTGGAATTGAATTTTCTGTTTTGAGTTTAAATAAATCACGAATGGTTGCCACTGGACGATTATTTACAAGCTCAGCATATTCTTTGAAATCTTCATATTTCCCAGAACGTACAGATTTATGTAGAGCATTAATTACATCAGGATTAAAAGCGTGATATTCCTTATCAAATACAAATTTCAGCAAACCACCTTGCTCAATTGGCTTACGTGATTTCCAAGCGGTTTCTGCTAATTTTTTCAAATCATTTTCAAGATCAACAAAAGTCGCACCTTTAATACGGCTTGGAACACCTGTGAAGCATTTATTAACAACTTCTTCAGATAAACCAACAGCCTCAAACAACTGCCCACCGCGATATGAAGCAACGGTGGAAATACCCATTTTTGAAAGGACTTTCAACAATCCTTTTTCAATCCCTTTACGGAAATTCGCTTGCGCATGAATCGGATCACCTAACAACTCACCTTTCGTAATTAAATCATTAATGACGTCATATGCAAGATATGGGTAAATTGCTGTTGCGCCAAAGCCAAGCATTACGGCAAACTGGTGTGGATCACGCGCTAAAGCTGTTTCAACAATAATGTTTGCATCTGTACGTAAACCTGCATGGATGAGGTAATGGTGGATAGCACCCGTTACCATCGCTGCATTGGCTGGTAAGAACCCTTCACGGATTTTCTTATCGGAAATCACTAATAGGGTTTTGCCATCACGAATTGCTTGCGCTGCTTCTTCACAAATACGTGTAATCGCGGCTTCTAGACCTTCAGTCTCTGCATAGTTTAGATCAATATCTGCAATCTCATAGCCCTTACGACCTAAAGTGCGAATTTGATGCATTTTAGAGTTTGACAGTACAGGACTTGAAATAATTAATCGATCCGCATGCTCTGGACCTTGTTCAAATACATTTTGTTCACGACCCAAACATGTTTCTAAAGACATTACGATCGATTCACGTAATGGATCGATTGGTGGGTTAGTTACTTGAGCAAACTGTTGACGGAAGTAATCTGTTACATGGCGTACTTGACGAGACAATACTGCCATCGGCGTATCATCGCCCATCGAACCTACTGCTTCTTGACCACTTTCAGCGATTGGACGTAATAACTGATCTCGCTCTTCAAATGTCACCATAAACATTTTTTGCGCTGCTTTTAAAGCATCGCCTTTTAAGCCTTGATCACATAGATATTCTTCTAACTCAGGGCTGCCTTGGATACGCACTGAATTTTCACGCAACCATTGACGATAAGGACGCATTTTTTTCAGATGATTACTGACGTCTTTAGTATCCAGCAATTTACCAGTGAAA
This sequence comes from Acinetobacter sp. ANC_7654, assembly GCF_056779855.1. Classification (NCBI taxonomy): domain Bacteria; kingdom Pseudomonadati; phylum Pseudomonadota; class Gammaproteobacteria; order Moraxellales; family Moraxellaceae; genus Acinetobacter; species Acinetobacter sp. ANC_7654. Next base: position 54,150 of record NZ_JBWYIR010000008.1, read on the forward strand.
GTGTCAATGACTAAGATCTGACCTGGTCCAACACGACCTTTAGAGACCACATCTTCTGGTTCATAACCCCAGACACCAATTTCTGATGCAAGTGTGATGTAACCATTTTTAGTAATTACCCAACGTGCAGGACGTAAGCCATTACGGTCAAGCATACAAATCGCATGACGACCATCTTGAATCACAAGACCTGCTGGCCCGTCCCATGCTTCCATATGTTTAGAGTTGAACTCATAGAATGCACGTAAATCAGCATCTAAAGTTTCAACGTTTTGCCATGCTGGTGGAACGAGCATGCGTAGTGCACGGAATAAATCCATACCTCCACCAACCAAGATCTCGAGCATGTTGTCTAAACTTGAAGAGTCAGAGCCAGTACGATTTACGATTGGGTTGAGCTCAGTTAAACCAGGTAAGAGCGGGTTTTCAAACTTTGGTGTACGTGCCATCGCCCAGTTACGGTTTGCTGTAATGGTATTAATTTCACCATTGTGCGCTAAGTAACGGAAAGGTTGTGCCAATGGCCAACGTGGCAATGTATTGGTTGAGAAACGCTGATGGAACACTACAATGTGTGATTCCAAACGTGGATCAGCTAAATCTGTATAAAAATCTGCAATCGCTTCAGGCATCATTAAGCCTTTATAAGAGATCACAGTTGAACAAAGTGTTGTAACGTAGAATGAACTATCTTGACTTAATTTTTGTTCAGCACGACGTCGAGCCAAGAATAACTTACGATTAAACTCAACTTCTTCAACACCCATTGGACAGTTAACAATTACTTGTTCAAAAGCTGGCAAAGACTGCATCGCAATTGAGCCTAATGCTTCATTATTGGTTGGCACTAAGCGCCATGCAATTACACGCAAACCTTCTGATTCAATTTCTTTAGTCAGCACTTGTTTTGCATGTGCAGCAATTGCAGGATCTAGGCTAAGAAAAACTGTACCTACTGCAAAAATTTCACTGAGTGTAATATCACTTAAACGTTTTGCTTCTTCACGGAAGAATTGCTTAGGCATAGCCAATAGTAGACCACATCCATCACCCGTCTTACCATCTGCAGCAATACCACCGCGGTGCGTCATACAACTTAAACTATGAATCGCGGTCTTGACCAAGTCATGACTCGCATCACCTTGCATATGGGCGATTAATCCGAAACCACAGTTATCTTTAAACTCATCCGGTTGGTATAGACCTTTAGCGGGAGCTACAGTATTAGGCGATGGCATGTGCATAGCGTACCCTTCTTCAACATGGCCCTCATTGGGCAAAACTTATCTATTCTTCAAATACGATTTCTTTATAAAACAAAGACATGATTCTGTATGTCTTTCGTTATTGAACGTCTTTTCTGATTTAATTTCACAAATGTACGAGACGATTTGCACTCATTTAAAGCAGATCAATTTGACTAAATCGCACACTAAATTAAGGTCTTCGCTCCAAAATAGGGACAATTTACTTAATCAGTGCACCAATAAAGCAAAATCTATGCCAATATTTATTTATTCCGTGCAAGCGTTTTATTTCAATTATTTTGTCATTATTAACCGAAAAGGCACCAAATTAGAACCACTTTATCGCACCAATGATGTGCAAATTTATTATGCTTTCGTTTAATTTTGCGCCATTTTATACCATTTTAATTAAATGGATCACTAATTTGAGCCTCTTGATTCCGTTTATCCGTATTATTCTTTGAATTATCGCTCGAAATAGGGTCAACATTCGATTGCGAACGTCTCACATCAACCACATTTCCTGACTGATCTTTTCTTGTAATAGTCACATTGGTTGTTGCCTTAGCAGGATCAGCCACAGGGGTTGGCTTAGGACGAACCAGCAATGACTCATCAATCAATGGTACCGCTGCAGGTCGTAATTTAATTTCGTATAATTTTGCAGTTGTTAGTTCTTCAGAACCCATGTCATTGACTTGACCCACAAACTGATTAAAGCCAGCAACTTTAGGCGCTACAGAAGGTGGTAACTTTAAATCCAATCCATTTAAAGTTGTCTTGGCAGCACCTTCCCCCATAAACAGCCCATAACCCAAAATGTACTGTTCAACTTGATCCTCACCACTCAAACGAAAATAAATGTATGGTTTACGATCAGTTTGCTTATTAAGAAAACTTTTAATTACATCTTCATTGGTAACGCGAAATAGTTCGATAAAATAATTATTTTTATTGTCTTGAATAAACTTTGTGCCTCTAAATTCAGGCAAATGGTTTCCTGAAGCCACTTTACGCGCAGTTAATTCCAAAGGTCGCACTTGATCAGTCAGCCCGCCCAAATAATTTGTTGCTGCCACCTTTTCAGGTTGAATCTGGACTTGAGTTTCTTCAATTTGCTTAGACTGAGTAACCAACTCTTTGCTATCAGTCAAAATCCAGAATACAAAAGATGCGACTAAAAACAGTATGCCACCGATCAACCAAATATATTGTTGCGCTGTGCGTGGGGATGAGTGGCGTACCGTCATGAGAAAACCTAAGATTATGCTTGATTACGTAAAATCGCTTGTTTCATTAATTCCACATCAAACTCTTTGGTAATTACTGCTTGCCCTAGCGACTTCAAGAGCACTAAACGTAATTGACCATTCAGGACTTTTTTGTCATGAGACATATATGCCAAAAATTCATCAAGTGGAATTTGAGGACATTTTATCGGTAATTTCGCACGTTGAATGATAATTTTTGTACGTTCAAGGTCAGCTTCTGTGATCCACCCCATTAAATAAGATAAATCTGCCGCCATCACCATTCCCGTCGCCACAGCCTCACCATGTAACCACTCACCATATCCCAGATAAGATTCAATCGCATGTCCAAAGGTATGACCTAAATTCAGTAATGCACGCTCACCCTGTTCTTTCTCGTCATTGGCCACAATTCGCGCTTTGTGTGCACAAGAGCGGTACACTGCTTCAGCAAGTACTTCTGGATGTTGTGCAACGAGACCATCCATGTTTTCCTCAAGCCATGCAAGAAAATCAACATCTCCTAATAGGGCATACTTAATGACTTCAGCCAAACCTGCTGATAACTCACGCTCAGGCAATGTTTTAAGTTGCGCCATATCCGCAAGTACGACCTGTGGCTGCTGGAATGCGCCAATCATGTTTTTGCCTAATGAGTGGTTGATTCCAGTTTTACCGCCAACGCTCGAATCGACTTGCGATAGCAGCGTAGTCGGGACTTGAATAAAATACACTCCGCGTTGGAAACAAGCTGATGCAAATCCAGCCATGTCACCAATCACCCCTCCACCCAAGGCAAGCACTGTACAATCTCGGTTAAATCCTGCCTCAAGCAAGGCATCAAAAATTAAATTCAAATGTTCAATATTTTTATAACATTCACCATCAGGTAGAACACATGTCTCAACTTTTTTACCTAAACCTTCCACAGCTGATACATAGTGATTTAAATACAACGGTTTAACTGTTTCATTGGTGACAATCATGACCTGTTGCCCATGAATATAGGGTTCAAGTAATTGTTGCGGATCTAAATCACTACCAATGAAAATAGGATAACGGCGTTCACCGAGTTCAACGAATAAGGTTTGCATGATGTTATAAGCCAATAAAACAAATTTAATTCAATTCTTTTGCGACAATCACATTAAGAATACGTTGTGCCAAATCACGCGCAGCACCTTGATTCGTTTCAATAATATGATGTGCAACTTCACGATACAGCGGATCACGAATATTCAATAATTCACGTAATTTCTGTTCAGGATTTTCGACTTGTAATAAAGGTCGATTTTTATCACGGTAGGTTCTTTGAAGTTGTATTTCTACGGGAGTATAAAGATAAATCACAATACCTCGATCTTTTAGATAAGATCGATTAATCGACTGAGTAACTGCACCGCCACCCGTCGCAACAACTAAATTTTGTTTTGATGTTAAATCATCAATTACCAGTGATTCACGATGTCTGAATCCCTGTTCACCCTCTTTCTCAAAAATCCATGGGATGGTCGCCCCAGTTTTTCTTTCTATCTCATGATCACTATCAAGAAACTCTCGATGAAGTAAATCTGCAAGATGTCGACCAACGGTTGTTTTACCAGCTCCCATGGGCCCTACCAAATAAATATTCGGTAGGGTTTCAAACTCTTTGCTTGGCAAGGAGTCACCTATTGAATTGCTTTCATTGAAACTATATTAATTGTTTCTAGTTTGCCTGTCATTAACAATTCTTGGTGTCACAAAGATTAATAACTCACGCTTATTCTCTGTTTTACTGTCTTTACGGAATAGACGACCAACAGCAGGAATATCACCAAAGAAAGGCACCTTGGTTTGGTTAAAAATCGTTTCTTGCTCGAAAATACCACCTAGCACCACAGTTTCACCGTTGTTCACAAGCACATTGGTATCAATTTGATTTTTATTCAAAATGATTTCCCCATTCTGTGCATAACCTGCTGGTGAATCACTGGTAATGTTCAATTTCATTTGAATTTTACCATCAGGCGTAATACTTGGTGTTACCTCTAAGCTTAACAACGCTTCTTTAAAGGAAGTCGTCGCCGTTGCAGCACCACCTGCAGTTTCAGTGGTTTGGTAAGGGATTTCCTGACCTGAAGCAACTTTCGCTTGTTGCTTATCAGCAGTGAGAACTTTTGGGGTAGAAATAACTTCACCGTAGCCATCAGCTTGTAGTGCCGACAACTCAAGGTCCAGCATAAAATCAGACATATTGATTAAACCAAATGCAATTTTACCTGCAGCCCCAGCCACACCTAAATCCACATTTAAGTTATCAGGACGTTGAATATTATAACGACCATCCTCACTTGGTGATTTTAAATCCCACAGCGTTTGATCACTACCACCAACCAAAAGATCATTATTGGTTGCAACACCTTTCGATACTACACCCCATTTCACACCCATTTCTTTGGTGAAATCTGTTGTCGCGCGTACAATACGAGCTTCGATCATGACTTGTTTTACAGAAACATCCAGTAAATCAATCATCTTGCGAATTTGATCAATTTTTTGAACTGTATCATTAATGATCAATGTATTGGTACGTGGATCAATTGAAACTGTACCACGTGGACTTAATAATGACCCGACACTGTCCCCCAATGGGTCAGTTGTTGAGTTTGTATTATTACCATTGGATGAACGGCTGTTACGACCTTCAGTAATCAACTTTTCAATATCTTCAACTTTGGCATAGCTCAATTGAATATATTCGGTTTGTAATGGTGCTAATTTCACACTTTGTGCAATGGCTTTCGCCTCTTCTTCTTCGGCTTTAATCAATTCTGGAACAGGTGCAATCCAAATCACGTTTCCGTTGCGACGCTTATCCAAGTTCTTGGTTTTCATTACAATATCAAGCGCTTGATCCCAAGGCACATCTTTTAAGCGTAATGTAATATTCCCTTGAACTGAATCCGAAGTCACCATATTAATGCCGGTAAAATCAGCCAACAATTGTAATACGCGGCGCACTTCAATGTCTTGGAAGTCGAGAGAAATCTTATTACCTGTATATTTCGGTGTACGATTTTGGCTGCTTAAGCCTTTTTTCTCTTCTGGGCGTTTTAGACTGATCGTTAACTTACCATCTGTTTGATAAGCCATATATTCAAAGCTACCACTCGACTGAATGGAAATTACACCATTCGACTTATCATTATAAGCGTCTACTGTAGAGACTGGCGTGGCAAAATCATTAACGTTTAAACGGCGCACCAAATGCGATGGAATTTTGTTACCGAGGAAACGCACCACAACTTTGCTACCTTGCTGTTGTACATCTACTGGTGTATCTGCTGTTTTTAAATTCAGTACAACTTGTCCCTCACCTGCACTACCGCGCTCAAAACCAATATCTTGCAGTCCTTGTTGTACTGTTTGATAAGCGACAGGTGCTGGCGGTGTATACGCAACAGGCTGCTGATAAACAGGAGCTACTGGAGGTGGTACAGGTGCTGCAACTTGCTGACGAACCACTGGTGCAGGTGGAGCGGCAGGTCTTAAAACCGTAGGCGTTGGTGCAGTTGGTTTCAATACCTGCTGTGCTGCAACAGGAATCACAGGTGTTGGCGTTACAGGTGTCGTTGCCACAGTTGTAGCCGCAACAGGTGTAACGTTATTCGTCAGATTAGGACGTATGACTGGCTTTAAAACACTTGTTTTAGGCGCTGGTTCTGCTGCTTTGGCTTGTGTAACCTCTGGCGCCGCTGGTGTTGCCACTTTCGCAGAGTTTGGATTATTTATTTTTAAAATAAAGGTATTGCCTTCAACACGTGTCGTGTAGCTCCCCTTCTGCGTTAAATTGACAGTTAACCGTGAACGCTGATCATTAGAAATGACTTCCACTGAGTTTGCTTCAGTGGTCGACACAGGTATTTTAGTATTCGCCAGTGTTTGACCTGCCTGCATAAAATCCAAAACGAGTCGAGATGGATTTTCCAATTGATACGACTGTGGCTGTGGAGGTAATCCGTTAAACATGACACGGATTTCTGTTCCTTGACCTGGCACCTGCAAAGGCACAATATTGGTCATCGTAGTTTTAGCCGCCGCTGCCTGCATAACAGCTATAGAAACAGTGGTCATAGCGAATTGACGAAGAAAACGGTTCATATACTGTCGATCCCCACCCCAAAAATTTTGCATACTCTTTTTCATTGTTATTCCTTAACTCGTCTTAACCAACAGGCCCAAGCAACACTAAGCTTCTCGGTCTTTCGATATAACCATCTCGACCATCTGAAACAATTTCAATCAGATCGATTTGAGTCGGCGTTATCTTCACGATGCGCCCTTGGTTCATCCCCATGTAATTACCACGTTGCACACGCTCAATCTCACCATCAGGGGTTTGAATCAAAGCGAGAATCTGGCCATTGTTACGTTTTAAACTTCCTTTGAAGTTTAACGTTTCCAATGCATAGCTTTCTAAAGGCTGTGGTTGACGATTAAAATTAGGATAAACACGTTTACCCGACATGATTCTTAGCTCTGTTGCCAATGAGTTTGGCAAGAATGGACTTCGAAGTTGATGTGCCGAGTAAAGAAAATTTGGAACTGGATTAAATACAGGTGCCGGTTCTATGGGTAAAGGCGGCTGGCTACGAATATTCGCCATTTCTTGATTGACCGCATCAATACGCGAATCACATCCCACCATAGTCGCTGCAATAACTAATCCGCACAAAAGCTTAAATGATTTCATTATTGTCCTCCTGCTGGCATATCAGCTGGCGGAACAACCGCTGAACCTACCGTATCTTCAGTCGATGCAACATAACGATATGTTTTGGCTTTTAATGAATAATTGATCAGTGGAATATCAGATTTTTTATCTGTACTTGGCGTCGCTGTAATCACAAAATCATGTAAGGTTACGATACGCGGTAAAGACGCAATTCCACTCACAAAACGCCCAAATGAATGATAATCACCTGTCGTTTCTATCGAAATTGGCTGCTCAATGAAGAATTCTTGAGCCACTTCATTTTCTAGACGGATATTTTTAAATTTGAGTCCTGAATTCACACCTGTTAAGTTGATGTCCTCAACTAAACTTGGAATTTCTGTTTCTTTTGGCAATTGTTGTAATTGCTCATTGAAATTCATTTCCATTTGTTGCAACTGTGCTTGGTATTGCTGCAAATTACGGAGCTTAGAATCCTTTTCTTTAAACTCTGTCAGTAAATTTGCCTCTTGTGCTTTAGCAAGATCAATGGATTCAAGTTTTGGTTTAATCACCAAAAAGTAACCAATAGCACAAACAAATAGGAAAATAAAAATCCAACAGGTAATTTTTACAGACAGTGGCCAACTACCGTAGTTATTGGAGTCCAAAGTATTAAATTGCTGAAAGAACTTTTCAACAGTCATGGACTTCTTTTTAGGTGCAGTGACGTCTGAATCAAAATCATTTAAATCATTACGACTCATGGTGCACCTCCCACATTATTCGCGTCCATATCTGATGTCGGTTGAGCAATTGCACCCAAGTCGACAGTCACGATAAATGTACCGTATGACTCTTCAACTCGAGGGATTACCGAACTTGGTGCTTTTTCCTTCACTTCTGGCGCAGCCAAGAATGAATTCATAAATGCATTTCGGTACCACTGGGAAGCTTCTAAACCACGTAATAACTCTGCTACTGCATTCGGGCTTTCAGCTTTACCTTCGATGGTAAATTTATTACCAGTACGGGTAAATTTCGTCAGATACACTGTTTCAGGAACAACACGTACCAATTCGTCTACTAAACGCACAGTAACAGGTCGTTGACCTTCAAGACCTTGAATCAGTTTCATCCGCTCAATCACTGCATTTCGACGTTCTTGCAATCCTTCCAAGGATTTTAATTGAACGTCTAAACTTTGATTGGTGCTTACAATAAGTTGGTTTGCTTGTTCTTGGTCTTGCAATTTATGATTCAAGAAGAACCAAGCTGCTAAAACCGATAAAATCGCAAGTAATACCACTGCGATACAGATATAAACAAATTGCTTTTTTCGCTGTTCTCTTAGCTCTTCGCGCCAAGGGAGTAAATTAATTTTAGCCATTAATCAAAACTCCTCAATGCCAAGCCACACGCCACCAATAATGATGGTGCATCATTTTCTATTTTTTTCAGGTCGATTTGAGGAGAAAAGCCCATTTGTAAAAATGGATTAGCAATAGTGACGCGATATCCCAATTTTTGTTGCATCATTTTTGCAAGACCTGGGATATTGGCATTACCACCCGCCAATAAAATATGATCAATCTCGTTAAATTGAGAAGAAGAGAAAAAGAACTGTAATGAACGCGCTGCTTGTTGAATCACTGCATCAAGGAATGGCATTAAAACTTCTGTTTCAAAGTCATCTGGTAAGGTGTTGTCTTTTTTAGCACGCCCAGCTTCATCATAAGATAAGCCATAACGATTTTGCACATCTTGAGTCAATTGCTTACCGCCAAACACTTGTTCGCGCGTGTAAATAATTTTGCCATTTTGCATAACTGATAAAGTCGTCATGGTATGACCAATATCAAGAACACCAACAAGATTTGCACCAATCGGTAATGTATCTGCAAAGACTTCAAAACTACGTTCCAGTGCATAGCTTTCAACATCGGCAACTTTTGGGGTAAGCCCGACCAAATCCAATACTTCAATACGAGAGTCCACGTTTTCAGTACGTGTCGCAACGAGTAAAACGTTCACTCTGTTTGGATTGTTTAATCGCTCAGGAAGAACTTCAAAGTCTAAACTGACTTCGTCAAGTGGGAATGGTATATATTGCTCAGCATCCATACGAATCTGAACTTCACGCTCATCATCGCTCATGTCGGCATCCATCTCGATGACCTTGTGAATCACCATAGACGTAGGCACTGCAAAAGCAGCATTCGTTGATTGCGGATTTGCAATATTAATCGCGCGCTCTAAAGCATCAGCCACGTTATCCTGATTGAGGATGTTTTTTTCAACAACACTCCCATCAACCAATGGACTTAACCCGTAACTTTCAACCCAATAGCGACCGTTTTTAACTGATAGCTCTAATAGCTTAACAGAGGTCGAACTAACATCTACCCCCACTAACCCCTTATTTGGCTTACGATATAGTCTAAGCACAATGCAATTCCTATTATTTTTTTGTCCCCAACAACAGCACAATACAAACTAACTACACTTGGTCTAATTTTTTTGCGGATATAATAACTCAACTAACATTCTGTTAAATGAGAAGCTATACTGACCTTCTATTAGTTTGCCTTTAGCACCTATTAAAACTTACTTGTTATGAAAAAGCTATCTTGTTGTGGACAGATTCACCCTTTTTTTTTGCTGATTATCATTATCTTAGTCACAATTCCAATGGGCTTTTATGGAATGTATCTCTATATTGCACCATCTTTGCCAGAGATGACTGCTTTTAAGAAGGCTCCACTATTAAAACCGCTGCAAGTTTATACAGCAGATAACCAATTAATCGCAGAATATGGTGGCAAACTTTCTGTTCCAGTTGAATATGAGCAAATCCCACAAGATTTTATTCATGCTTTTTTAGCTGCAGAAGACTCTTCTTTTTTTGAGCATAGCGGTATTAGTTTTAAAAGTTTAGGACGCGCAGTCAGTGAATCGATCACGGGTTCTGACATTCAAACTGGTGGTTCTACAATTACCATGCAGGTGGCTAAAAACTATTATTTAACACCAGAACGAACTCTCAAGCGCAAACTCACCGAAATTTTCTTAGCACGTAAAATTGAACAAAAATTATCTAAAGAAGAGATTCTTACACTCTACGTCAATAAAATTTTCCTCGGTAAAAATGCTTATGGCATAGCTGCAGCAGCAAAAATTTATTACAACAAGAATTTAAACGATCTTTCAATTGCCCAAATGGCAATGATTGCAGGATTACCTAAAGCACCCTCTAAGTATAATCCTGTGGCCAATCCTGAACGTGCGTTAGAACGTCGCAATTGGATTTTAGGTCGTATGCTTCAATTGGGTTATATCAGTCAAATTGAATATGAAGATGCAGTATCAGAGCCTATCGCTTTGGACATGCCTGATCGCGGTATTAACAATAAATTCCCTTATGTCGGTGAAATGGTTCGTTCTGAACTCGTCAAAAAATTTGGCGATCTCGCGATCGATTCAGGATATAAGGTTTACACCACTATTGATTACAATCGTCAAGCCTTTGCCGAAGAAGCAGTTCGTGTTGGTTTAGAAAGTTATGACCGTCGTCATGGATGGCGTGGCCCAGAAGCCCATGACAAACCCTTAAAAGACTTTGTACCATTTGCAAACACCTACCCTGCTGAAGTCACTAAAGTTTTAAGCAATTCTTTTGAAGCAACTTTACAAGATGGTTCATCAGTCACTGTTCCTTGGTCTGGCATGTCTTGGGCGAGACGCTATCGCAATGCCAATAGTGTGGGTGGTGCACCTAGCAATGCTTCACAAATTGTAAAAGTCAAAGATATTGTTCGTCTACGTCCAAATCAAAATCGCAGTATGTGGTCCTTGGTACAGGTGCCTCGTGTACAAGGTCAGTTAATTGCACTTAACCCAAATGATGGCTCAATTGTCGCGATCGTTGGTGGATATAATTTTTATCAATCGAAATTTAACCGTGCACTGCAAGGTTGGCGTCAACCTGGCTCTATTATCAAACCATTTGTCTACTCGCTTGCACTTGAACGAGGTATGACGCCGCATACCATGGTTAGTGATAATCCCATTACCATTGGTAAATGGTCACCACGCAATTCTGATGGGCGCTATTTGGGGATGATTCCATTACGTCGCGCTTTATATTTGTCACGTAATACTGTCTCTGTTCGCCTTTTACAAACAGTCGGTCTAGAACGTACTCGCCAATTGTTTATGGATTTTGGTTTGCAGGATGATCAGATTCCACGTAACTACACGATTGCATTAGGAACACCTCAAGTACTCCCTGTTCAAATGGCAACAGGCTATGCCGCAATTGCCAATGGCGGTTTCCGCGTGCAACCTCACTTCATTAGCCGTATTGAGGATGCTTACGGCAAAGTGATTTATCAAGCCAATCCTGAATACGCATGTATTTCATGTATTAAATCTCAGAAGCAAGATACAACCTCTGCTGAAGCAACAACACCAGACGACGAAATTATTGAAGTTACCAATCAGTCTTTAGAGGATAAGCAACCCACTTTAACCGATGAAGAGCGTAGCCAATATCGTCAAGCACATCGAATTTTAAAATCCAGTTCAGCATTTGATATGGCGAATATTTTACGAGACGTAATTCAGCATGGTACTGGTCGCGCAGCTTTAAAAATTGGTCGTGGTGATTTAGGAGGTAAAACAGGAACAACCAATGATGCAAAAGATGCTTGGTTCGCTGGCTTTAACGGCAATCTAGTCGCAGTTTCATGGGTAGGTTTCGACCAACCGACTACGCTAGGTCGTCGTGAATATGGGGGTATCGCTGCTCTTCCAATTTGGAGTGACTTTATGGAGAAGTCGCTTGCCAATACACCATATGCTTGGGTAAGTTTAGATAAAAATGCAAAAGCTCCTTTAACTCGAGAACAACGTGGTCGTGTACATACATTAAACCATGAGCAAAAAGATAAAACTCCACCTTTAGCTCGTCCAATTTATCGCCCTGCTCCAGTGGTAGCACCAACGAATGATCGCGATTTTGATGATCTACCAGATAACGATCAACCGTTGACGCCAACGTCGTCGACACCACCGGATATGAATTCAACACCACAAGTTAAACGAGATTCAATCGAAAATTTGATTAATCAAGTTCAATAACCAAAATAAAGCCCTCTAAAAGAGGGCTTCTTTTAACTTTTCTTTTTTAAAATATAGATCTGAAACTCTGCACTCAGTTCAAATTTTTCAACTTGCTCTAATTGCTCACGCCGTTCAGGTTTGGCCTTATAAGCATATGGCGTCATTGCGATAAGACACTTTAGGTCATTTTGGTTCAACACCAATGGTGCCTGAATTAAGCTTTCATCAATTAACTCAAAGTGCTCGCTCAACTGTGCTACAAATTTATGTGGCTCATGTGCCTTAACTTCTTCAAATAGTGCTTCTCGCATTTTATATAAATGTTGTGGACCTGGGGTAACAACCATTAAATACCCCGATGATTTTAATACACGTAATATTTCCGCCTCGGGAATAGGACTAAATAAACTGGTACATAAATCGATGGTCTCGCTTAAAACAGGCAACACAGCCCCCGTACCCACAACCCAAGTGACATTTTGATTTAATTTTGCTGCTACCTGAACTGCAGTTTTAGCAATATCCACCCCCACAACTTGTATCGCTTCAGCTTCCATTGCATTGGTGTAATATCCTTCACCGCAACCAATATCTAAAAGATTTTCAATACGTATTTCTCGGATTTTAGCAACGACAGCTTGCTGTAATGGCGCATAAAATCCCGCTGATAAAAACGACCGTCTAGCTTGAACAGACTCAGGGGTATCCCCTGGATTTTTACTATGTTTATGCTGTACGACATGCAAATTCACATAACCTTGCTTTGCAATATCGTAACTATGATTACTCTTGCAGCGCCATGTTTTCCCCTCAAGCGCCAATGCCTCGCGACAAACAGGACACATCAACAGATTCATCATTTTCTCCAAAAAATTTTAGCGATGAAAAAAAGTCGGCATAAGCCGACTTGATCTCATTTGATTCTTGCTTAGCGCAATTTTAAGGTCATTAGACCTAAAACTACTAGCATAATTGTGATAATCCAGAAACGGATGACCACCTGTGTTTCACGCCATCCTTTCTTTTCATAGTGATGATGTAACGGCGCCATAAGGAAAACACGTTTATTTCGCATACGAAGCGAACCGATTTGTAAGAATACAGAGACTGCTTCGACTACAAATACACCCGCCATAATTGCAAATACAATTTCCTGACGTACCATCACCGCAATAGTTCCCAGCATCGCTCCAAGCGACAAGGCACCAACATCCCCCATAAATACTTGTGCAGGATGCGCGTTATACCAAAGGAATGCTAAACCTGCACCTATCATTGCAGCACAAATAACAACGAGTTCAGATGAGTATTTCACATAGGGAATATGTAAATAATTTGCAAAACGAACATCACCCGCCAAATAAGCAAACACTCCTAAGCCCGCCGCAACCAATACAATTGGCATTATTGCAAGGCCATCTAAACCGTCAGTTAGGTTAACCGCATTAGACGCACCATTAATCACTAAATAAGTGAATATAATAAAGCCGATCCCTAAAGGGATTACCGATAAAGGAATTGTAAGATCTTTAAAGAAAGGGATCAGCAAATCCAACATATTCGCAGTGTGTACAGGATTAGTTTGCTGAGTCGCAATTACGTAGAGTGATATCCCTGCACCTAGAGAAGCGACAGATGTCCAAAAAAACTTCTTACGTGCTGGCAAACCTGCATTGTCTTTATAACGGATTTTAATCCAGTCATCCGCCCAACCTACGGCACCAAATATCACCATCACGCCAAGCACAATCCAAACATAAGGGTTTGAAAGGTCTGCCCAAAGTAAAGTTGAAATCCCAATAGAAAGCAAAATAAGGAGACCACCCATGGTTGGTGTTCCCATTTTTTTGGCATGGTTTTCCGGAGCGAAAGAACTTACCGCTTGGCCATATTTTAAAGCTTGTAACTTACGGATCATAACAGGACCAAGAACTAGGCCTATCGTGAGTGCTGTCAAGACACTGAGCAGCGCACGTAATGTTAAATAACGAACCACTTGGAACGAGCTGTGATAGCCGGAAAGTTGTTCAAATAACCATAACAGCATTTAGAGTTTCTCCATCAAATCTGCCATCAACGTTTCCATATGGGTATAACGAGAACCTTTGAATAAGAAACTCATTTTTTGCGGTTGATGTGTTTCGATTAGACTAATTAAAAATGGTAGAGCTTGCTCTTGATTGAGGAAAGCTTGTAACTTTTTCCCGTACTGAGTACTACGTGCGCCTTCCTGTGTTGCTGGTGCAAACTCACCAACAGCAACAACAAAGTTGAGTCCGCGAATCGAAACCAAATCTCGCCCGAGTAAATAATGTTGTTGAGCAGCAGTCGGACCTAACTCACCAATATCCCCAATCACCATGACACGAATACCTTCTTGCTGTGCAAGCACTTCACCCGCTGCACGCATCGAAGTGGGATTGGCATTGTATGTATCATCGATAAATAAAAAATCATTTTTTTGAATAAAATTCAAACGTCCCTTTGCACCCACAGCTTGTTCTAAACCCGTGACAATATCATCCAAGCTGATATTTAATGACAATGCAAAAGCAGCAGCAGCCAAAGCATTTTGAACATTATGCTCACCAGCAAAAGGTAAATCCACGGGTTGGACACCTACAGGCGTATGTAATTTAAATTGAGCACTCTGTGGATTCAGCTGAATATCTGAAGCATAGACATCGCCACCTTCTCCAAAACTTAAGGTTTTTGTTGTTTTTACACTTTGACGGATCTGGTCTATATAATCATCAGCTGCTGGCACGATCGAAGTTTCTGAAACATGACCATAGATTTCAGATTTAGCTTTACAAATTCCGTCACGCCCACCGAACTCACCAAGATGAGCCGTACCAATATTAATAATACCCGCAACATGAGGTTGAACGAGCTTCGAGGTATAGTCAATTTCTCCTTGATGACTTGCTCCAAGCTCCATCACTGCATATTCATGATCTGGTCGAAGCTCTAATAGCATCATAGGCACACCCAGATCATTATTGAGATTACCTCGCGTGATCAATGTCGGTGCTTTGCGAGCAAGAATACTACCAAGCATTTCTTTAGTCGTGGTTTTGCCGCTACTACCAGTCAGTGCGATAACTTTTAATTGCGCATGTTGAGCGCGACGAAATGCACCAAGCATACCTAATGCTAATCTCGTATCTGTTACCACCAACTGACAAATATCAATGTCTAAAGGCCGCTCAACAATCGCAATCTGACAGCCTCTTTCAGCCACTTGTTGAACAAACTCATGCGCATCAAAACGCTCACCTTTCAGGGCTAAAAAAGCATCCCCCGACTCCGCATGACGTGAGTCTGTCAAAATACGCTTTACTTCTCCAGTCGGTTTTTTATCATTCAACCAATACCCTTGAGTAGCAGCAACAAGATCAGACAAAGTCCATGGGACAAGTGTCGCAGTACTTGTAGTAGATGTGTGCATAATGATTCCTTAGTCTGCTGGATAAGATGCTGGCTTAGTCGCATGCTGACCCTTAATGGCTGCTTGGACTTCTACCACATCATCAAACCAATGACGAACACCATCAATCTCTTGATAATTTTCGTGGCCTTTGCCTGCAATCACAACAATGTCACCTGCTTTTGCTGTTTTCACTACAAACTTAATCGCTTCACGACGATCATGAATTTCATGAACCTCTCTGTCCAAAAATTCAATTCCAGCCTTCATGTCAGCAAAAATTTGTTCTGGGTTTTCAGTACGTGGATTATCTGAGGTGAGCAATACAACATCTGCATGATCTAGAGCAGCCTGTGTCATTAAAGGTCGTTTACCGCGATCACGATCACCACCACACCCAAACACGGCCCATAATTGTTGTGAAACATGACGTTTTAATGTTTGAAGAACCTGAATTAATGCATCAGGAGTGTGGGCATAATCCACGACAAACAAACGATCTTGATCACGCAACACTTGCATACGCCCTGGCGCGCCTTTTAGCTGAGGAACTAAAGCGACTAACTGAGATAAATCTAAACCCGCCTGTTCAACAGAGATTAAGCTCGCAACTACATTTTCAATATTAAAATGACCCAATAACGGACTATGCACTAAATAGCTTTGGGACTTGGTCACCAATTTAAAATGAACACCATCTAAACTATATTGAATCTCTTCAACACGGTAATCCGCGGGCTGAGTGGTGGAATAAGTTAAAATTTTAGGTTTTGCTGGATTTTGCTCCGCCGCTTTGAGCATGATATTTGCGTAAGCATCATCGATATTGATAATTGCAACTTTAAGACTCTCAAACTGAAATAAGCGTGATTTTGCCTCAGCATAGGCCTCTAAAGTCTTGTGATAATCCAAATGATCGCGACTTAAATTACTGTAAGCTGCAACTTCAATTGGCGTTCCATTGAGACGCCCCTGTTCAAGACCATGGGAGCTGGCTTCAATAGCAGCAAACTTAGCCCCCTGCTGAGCATAAGCATGCAATTGATTTTGCATATGCAATGCATCTAACGTGGTATGTGTAGATGCTTCAAGGTGAGGTAAAATCCCATTCCCTGTCGTTCCCATCACAGCACATGGGTACTTACTTAACATCAGTAGCTCTGCGACAAGCCTTGAAATGGTCGTTTTACCATTGGTTCCCGTGACAGCCAATACTCGAAGTGGATTTACTGGCTGTGTCTGTTGCAAATAATCTTTCTGCCATTGTCCCATAAGCATACGCACATTCGGAACGATCAAACTTGGCGTTAAACCTAGATCTTGTTCTGAAATAATAGCCAAAGCACCAAGATCCAAAGCCTTCTGTGCATATTCTGCAGTTTTTTCAGGTTGAGAAAGACTAGTCAAAGCAATAAACACTTGTCCCGCTTCAACTTTACGACTATCTAATTGGAAGCCATTAAATGCTTGTTGCATCCATTCTGCTGGATGATCTACAGCGTAGATTTGTTGAAATGTAATCGACATTCATCACCTATGGAATGGATTTTGGAGTATCTAAGGGTTTATCCAATGGTACGTTTAACAGTCTCAGCGACTCCTGCATTACTTTTGCGAAAACAGGTGCTGATACAGTACCACCGTAATATGTGCCTTTTGGATTTTCGACCACGACGACCATCGCCAAACGTGGATCACTTACAGGTGCAACACCTGCAAATAAAGCTCGATATTCATTGGTCGAATAACCTTTACGGTCAGCACGTAATTTGTGTGCTGTACCCGTTTTACCTGCAACGCGATAACCTGGTATTTGAGCACGAGTCGCTGTACCGCCTGGTAATGTTGCTGTCTCCATCATTAACAAGACTTGATCCGCAATTTTAGGATCAATCATTTGTTCACCTTGAGGAGCTTCATCCAACTTGTACAAACTTAAAGGAACTTTCTTCCCTTTGTTTGCCAACATGGCATAAGCGTCTGCCAATTGTAGTACCGTGGCATTAAGACCATATCCATAGGACATGGTTGCAACTTCTGAAATATTCCATTTACTTGGCGGTAAGATCAGACCTGGACTTTCACCAGGGAATTTGACAGCCGAACGCTGTCCAAAACCAAGACGCTTATAGAACGTTGGTAAAGTCGGATAAGGCAAAGATAAGGCAATTTTCGCTACACCTACGTTGGAGGATTTTTGAATAATGCCACCTAAAGTAAGCGCTCCATAATTATGTGTATCACGAATCGTATGATTACCGACACGCATCGACCCTGGCGTGGTATTAACGACTGAGTTTGCAGTGTACTTACCACTTTCAAGCGCCATCGCCACCGTTAATGGTTTCATCGTCGAACCTGGTTCAAACGAATCAACTGCACCGCGATTTCGCATTGCATCTTTATTGGATAAACTTTTTTTATCATTCGGGTTATACGACGGCCAACTGGTCATCGCTAGAATTTCACCGGTTTTGACATCGACCGCAATTGCTGTAGCAGAACGTGCATTATTTGCCACGCCTACCGCGGTAAGCTCTCGATACATAATGTATTGCAATCGAGAGTCAATACTCAGTGTAATATTTTCCCCAGCTTCAACTTCTTTAATAACTTCTGGAACTTGAACACGGTTACCATGCTTATCACGTACAATTTTCTGTTCGCCATTGACCCCTGCAAGCCGCTTATTCAGCTGCATCTCCAAACCTTCAATCCCTGTTCCCTCGGTATTGGTTAAACCAATGATTTGAGAGTTGGGTTGTGGTTGTGGGTAATAACGTTTATATGATTTTTCAGAATATACGCCAGCAAAATTGCGTTGTGCTAACAGAGCCGCTTGAGCAGGTGGTACTTCTTTTTTCAATACTAAATAACGTGAACGAGCTCGATCTTGAACACGCTTTTTGAGGTCAGCTCGATCCAGCCCAACTGCATCTGCTAGCTCATCTAAATTCAGGTTTTCCTGTGGTAACTGATTTTTTAATTTTCGACTGGTTGGATTCTTTTTTAACTCTTCAGTAATTTCATCAAAAGTTGCTTTAGTTTCAAAATAATGTTGAGGATCAATCACCACCTTCATAATTGGTGTACTAATTGCCAAGGGAACGCCATTACGGTCGCTAATAACCCCTCGCATCGCACTTAATTTTTCAGTACGTAAAATTTTTGCGTTAGCTTTATTTTGCAAAAAGTCTTTATTCACAATTTGAACATAAAAGGCACGTGCAACCAATACCACAAAAAATGTCAGGACTAAGCCCCACATTAAATAGAAACGCCACATATCTACAGCAACGGTTCTTTTCTGTGTAATTGGCTGCTGTTTTTTACGTGTTTGTTTTGTTTTGCTTTTATCAACCATTCAGCGTGCCTATTGATTTTTCGCGGTTTCAGCAGGAAGTGAAATCACCACAGTCTGTGATGTTGGTGGTGAATACATACGTAATTGTGTCACTGCACGTGTCCCAATCTGTGCAGTCGCTCCAAATGTCTGTTGCTCAATAAGTAGACGACCCCATTCAGCATTAATGTCTTCAAGCTCACGCATATGCGTATTGAATTCACGAAAATCTTGACGATAAGAATAGACCTGATAGACCACCATAAATGCGCTCACCATGACCATAGCGGTTAAAACGCTATAGATCAGTATTTTTTTACGCACCAAGGTCGTTGCTACCAGTTCCTGTTGTTCTACGTCTTTTTCCTTTTTCATTATTCGCCTTTAAAATTTATTCGCTCTGCAACTCGCAACCAAGCACTTCTAGAACGCGGATTTTGTTTCACTTCTTCTTCACTTGCACGTACGCGATCAATTTTTTTCAAACGACGAGTTTCTTTAGGTTTCTGAGGTAAGCCCCAACCATCATCCTCAGCTAAAGTCGACTCTTTTTGAATAAATTGTTTAATAATTCGATCTTCTAAGGAATGGAAACTGATGACCGCTAATCGACCTCCATTATGAAGCATATCCAGTGCTTCAGGTAAAAAAGCATGCACATCTTCTAATTCTTTATTGATTTCAATTCGAATTGCTTGGAATGTACGTGTCGCAGCATGCTTATTTTTTTCCCATTTCGGATGGGCAACTTTTACAATTTCAGCCAATTGACCTGTAGTCTCAATATAACCTGCTGCTTTAATCGCTTTCGCAATGCGGCGGCTATATCGTTCTTCACCATACTGAAAAATAATATTCGCTAAATGCTCTTCATCAACTTCAACCAACCATTGCGCTGCAGTTAAGCCTTGAGAGTTGTCCATTCGCATATCCAGTGGACCGTCTTTCATAAAGCTGAAACCACGTTCGGCCTGATCAAGTTGTGGTGATGACACACCTAAATCTGCCATAACACCATCGACAGTTTCAACACCGCGTTGATTTAAGGCTGTTTTAATATCTGCAAAACTTGCATGAATAATGGTAAATCTTGGATCTTCTTGTTCTAACTGAGCAGCCACAGCCAAAGCCTGCGGATCTTTATCAAATGCATAGACACGAGAATGTTCATCTAATTTGGACAAGAGAAGTCGAGTATGACCTCCTCGACCAAAGGTGCCATCTACATAAATCCCTGTATTACGCCCACCCAATAGGGCATCTACAGTTTCATGAAGTAATACAGAAATATGCGACATAATAACGTTTCAGAACATCTAAAAATTTAACTGCACATTATTACCTTGTTTTAATAAAGCTCCAAACGACTTTTTGTAGGTAAATTTTACTTTCTATAGGCAAAACCGTTTCATTCACTGGAATGTTCAAATAAAAAAGCCTCACTTGGAGGCTTTTTTATTAATTTTCAATTACTTCAGTATATTAACGACGACTGTTATAAATCTGATCAAAAATCGCACCATTCACAAAATGTGCTTGTTGTGCTTTTGCCCAACCACCGAAAACCTCATCAATGGTGAATGTTTTTAACTTAGGAAATTGTTTTGAGTATTTTGCTAACACTTCAGCATTACGCGGACGATAGAAATGCTTAGCAGCCATCTCCTGACCTAATGGTGAATATAAATAGTTGATATAGCCAGTTGCCAACCATTTATTGCCATTTTTATCTACAGTACGATCAACGATGGCAACAGAAGGCTCTGTCAAAATAGAAATAGATGGATAAACAATATCAAACTGATCTTTGCCCAAGGCTTTTTGAGTGACCAGTGCTTCATTTTCCCAAGTGAGCAACACATCGCCAATTTTACGCTCAGCAAATGTCGTCATAGAAGCGCGCGCCGCAGAGTCCATCACTTTGACGTTATGGTACATCTTGCCAACAAAGTCTTTTGCTTTCGCTTCATTACCACCTGGTTGTTTGAGTGCATAACCCCAAGCTGATAAATATACCCAGCGTGGTAGTCCACCTGTTTTAGGGTTTGGTGTGATGATTTCTACACCCGGCTTAACAAGATCTTGCCAATCCTGAATTTTTTTAGGGTTACCTTTACGCACCATAAAAACAATGGTTGATGTATAAGGTGCAGAGTTATAAGGGAACTCTTTTTGCCATCCTTTATTGATTTGACCCGATTTCACGATCTCTTCAATATCATTTGCCAAAGCCAAAGTGACAACGTCGCCTTTCAAGCCATCAACCACAGAGCGTGCTTGTTTACCTGAGCCACCATGAGATTGTTTAAAGTTGACTTTCACTCCAGTTCTTGACTGCCAATATTGACCAAATGACTGATTAAACTCATCATAAAATTCACGAGTCGCATCATAAGATACATTCAGGAAATCACGTTGTGCTGCTTGAGAAGATACGCTGAACGATAAACCTGTTGCGAGTAAGCCCGCTGTAAGCAAGGCTTTAAATTGAGTTTTCATAGTCAAAAAATCTAGATATACATAATTAATCTAAATATATGAAATAAAATCATATTCATCAATTTAATTTGGACATGTGATTTACGTTATATTGCTACCATTTTTCTTTCAAGATTATGAATTAATTCATAAATCATCTTAAATACAGTCTATATTCAAATATATAGTATTTTATGGATTTCTTATAATTAAAAATGGATAGCATATCGCGATCCATTCACATAAGTTCTAAAAATAGATTATTTTTCTGCTGAAATTTGGTCGTAAATAGCGCCATTTACAAAGTGCGTTTGCTGCGCTTTCGCCCAACCACCAAATACTTTATCGATGGTAAATAATTGTACCTTTGGAAATTTAGTACTGTATTTAGCTGCGATTTTTTCATTACGTGGTCGAAAATTATGTTTAGCAGCTAATTCCTGCCCCAAAGGTGAATACAGATAGTTAAGATATCCTTTTGCGAGATTACGATTCCCATTTCTATCTACGGTTTTATCTACGATGGCAACAGAAGGCTCAGCTAGAATTGAAATGGATGGATAAATAATTTCAAATTTATCTTGCCCCAAACCTTGCGTCGCTAAGAGCGCTTCATTTTCCCAAGACAGTAAAACATCACCAATTCCACGTTCAGCAAAAGTCGTGAGTGATCCACGGGCTCCTGAATCTAACACTTTGACATTTTTGTATAATCGTTTGACTAACTCACGAGCTTTGGCATCATTTCCGGCAGGCTGTTTAAGTGCATAGCCCCATGCAGATAAATAAATCCATCGTGGCGCACCACCTGTTTTTGGGTTCGGGGTAATGATCTCAACACCTGGTTTGACTAAATCATTCCAGTCTTTGATATTTTTTGGATTGCCCTTTTTTACTAAAAAAACAATGGTAGATGTATAGGGTGCTGAATTATTGGGAAATTCTTTTTGCCAATTTTTATTGATATAACCTGCTTTTACAATTTCTTCAATATCATTTGCAAGTGCCAAGGTCACAACATCTGCTTGTAATCCTGTTGCTACAGCACGTGCTTGTTTCCCAGATCCACCATGAGATTGCTTAAATTGCACGTCTTGACCAGTACGTTTTTTCCAAAACTCACCGAAACTTTGGTTATATTCTTGATAAAATTCGCGAGTAGGATCATAAGAAACATTTAAAAATGATGTATTCGCCTGTGCAGTCATACTGAACAACAATGCCCCAATACTCATTGGGCCCAATAATTTATTGAAAAAGTGCTTATTCATTAAAATCTCTTTTTTATTACATTTATGATTGCACTATATTTTTTATTTACTTCAGTCACAATGTATTCAATAGACGAATTAAATCATTGTAAATATCTAAATTTTATATACATTTTCTTCATATAAATTGCATTTTTATCACTTATACTCTCTTTAAAATTTACCGCATAACATCATATCTTCACCAAATCTCCATATTTTATTGATAAAAAGAGGCAAAATTTATTTCAGCTACAGGTTGAGTAACTTAAGGATTGTTGAATAACAAATTGTAAGAAAGTGTGATGCATTTGTACTTTTGTGAATTTTATGTTTAAAATGTAAACCTAATTACTCTTACAATAAATTCAAAATAGGGGAAAATTGAAATGAATTTGTGCTATTTACAAGCGTTAAGCTTAACTTTATGTGTTTTTGGTATGAGCCAGACACATGCAGCAGCGTTACAAAATCCTGCTAAATCACTACAAAACTCTAGTGTTGCTGAAAAGTCTTTAACACCTATCGAACGCGCATTGACTCAACAAAAGCGTGAACGTGCTGAGAACAAACCTTCTTCAGAGATGGATCAGATTAAAGTGATCACCTCTATTAAGAATGCTCCAACGCAAAACTTTCTAGCATCGCAACACCAACAGTTTTCGCGTTTTTTACAAAGTTTATTTCCTCAGCACACATCTTAAGCACCATTTTTCTCAATCTCCCCAATTGAGCCAAATTTAGCCCAGTCCGATTTAATGAATTAATCATTAAGCCACTGGGCTTTTTGCTATAATAAAACCAATTTTTATTTGATAACTTTTTCTGGCTATGACAGTTCGTACTCGTATTGCACCATCTCCTACAGGTTTCCCCCATGTAGGTACTGCTTATATCGCATTATTTAACCTATGCTTTGCTCAACAGCATGGCGGTGAATTTATCTTACGTATTGAAGATACAGACCAACTCCGTTCAACACCTGAATCAGAAAAAATGATTCTCGATTCATTGCGCTGGTTAGGTTTAAATTGGTCAGAAGGTCCAGATGTGGGTGGCCCTCATGCGCCATATCGTCAATCTGAACGTATGGATATTTATAAAAAATATGCGTTAGAACTGGTTGAAAAAGGTCATGCATTCTATTGTTTTGCCACTGCTGAAGAATTAGATCAAATGCGTGCAGAACAACAAGCACGTGGTGAATCTCCTCGTTATGATGGTCGTGGTCTAAAACATACGCCAGAAGAAGTTGAAAGACGTTTAGCGGCTGGCGAACCGCATGTTATTCGCATGAAAGTACCTGAAGAAGGGATTTGTAAATTTAATGACTTACTGCGTGGTGAAGTAGAAATCCCATGGGCACAAGTTGATATGCAAATTCTGCTGAAAACCGATGGCCTACCAACTTACCACTTAGCAAACGTTGTTGATGACCATTTAATGGAAATCACTCACGTGATTCGTGGTGAAGAATGGATTCCATCTGCTCCTAAACACCAATTGCTTTATCAATATTTTGGTTGGGAAATGCCAGTGCTTTGCCACATGCCACTTTTACGTAACCCTGATAAGTCAAAACTATCTAAACGTAAAAACCCAACTTCAATCAATTACTACAAAGATATCGGTGTATTACCAGAAGCATTATTAAACTATTTGGGTCGTATGGGTTGGTCAATGCCAGATGAACGCGAAAAGTTCAATTTGGCTGAGATGATCGAGAATTTTGACATCCAACGTGTATCGCTTGGGGGTCCAATTTTCGATGTAGAAAAACTCAATTGGTTAAACGGTCAATGGATCAAAGCACTTAGCCCTGCTGAGCTTTTAGACACTTTATTGGCGTGGAAGGCAGATCGTGCCAAGTTAGAAGAAATTGCGGCTGCAATCCAACCACGTATTAACCTATTGTCTGAAGCTGTGAATTGGTCAGCACATTATTTTAATCACTTCCCTACACTGTCTAAAGCACAATTCGAAAGTAAAAAGTTATCTGAAGAGCAAGTTCGTCAAAGCCTACAATTTGCAATTTGGCGCTTAGAAAGCTTATTTACTTGGAATAATGACACTGTTAGCCAAACGCTAATGGATTTAGCTGCACAAATGGAAATTAAATTACGTGACTTTATGCCTGCGTTCTTTATTGCCATTGCGGGTTCTACTGCTTCAACGCCAGTGATGCAAACCATGGTGACCATTGGTCCTGACTTGACTTTTGCTCGCTTGCGTCATGCACTCGAAATCGTTGGCGGTCCAAGTAAAAAAGAGCTTAAAGTGTGGGAAAAATTGAATGAAAGCTTAAAATTGCCGAAAAATGACGCAGTTGATGAAGCTTAATTAATTTTTTTATTGACGCATGAGTGTTATATCCCTAATATAGCGCTCACACAGATTGAGCACTTAGCTTGATACCTAGATTGCTTTTATAGCATTGACTGTGTTGCCTCATAAGTCCCTATCGTCTAGAGGCCTAGGACATCGCCCTTTCACGGCGGTAACCGGGGTTCGAATCCCCGTAGGGACGCCAAATTCTAAAAAACCACTGACCTCGATCAGTGGTTTTTTTTCATCTATACATTTTTGATTTTAGTTTCGATGTTATAGAATTAAGCAAAAGAAATACGGAGCACTCATGCAGTACCAATGCCCTAAATGTCAAAGTCGTAAAATTCTTCCTTTAGCAAGTGCAAATGCACCTGCTGTACGACCAAATGTTCCTAAAAGCTTAATTATCCTCGTACCCACTCTATTTTTACTCCTATTATTGGTCATTATTAGCGTTGTACTGATGATTTTTAGCAATGGTGCTGGCGAGACACTTCAAATTGCAACTGTGATCGTATTTTTAATTGCAGTGATAGCGGGTGTGATGTTCTGGAAAGATTTACCAGATTTCAAAATTTCGATGCAAGCCTTCATGCAATCTCAAAAGAAATGGAAATGCCGTGAATGTAATCACGAATGGGAAAATTAATTGTTTATTTTCATCAGTCCTAAAAGCTCATTTGAACTTTTAGGACTTAAAATTAAATAAATTTAAATTTTATATATGAGTAGTAGACAAAACCTTCAAAAGAGCATAATTTAATGAAATAGATCTCATTTTTGCATGGATAAGCAAGGAGAACCATAATGATAATAAAACTATTTCAATCACTATTCTTTGATCTAAAACGTACTCGAACGGCTAATTTATCCAATCTCGAGCCATCCACATCCTTAAACCCTCGAAATCAAATGTGGTTATACCTACGTGATGCATTACGTGGGAATGCTGAAGCACAATATCAATTAGGTCTGAGTTACTTAAATGGTGAACTAGGTTTGGATCGAAATTATCAAATTGCTGAAAAATGGCTGAACCAATCAGCGAATGCTGGAAATGAAAATGCAAAAAGAACTCTACTTCAAGCTTATAGTCTTTTAGCATTTTCATAAAATTAATTCATAAAAAAACCAGCCTGAAGGCTGGTTTTTTTATTAGATGGAATTAACCACCAATTTTGCGATATTTTTGGCGCTTAGCCACTAGATCATCGCCATCGCGTTTACGACGGTATTCTTCGAACTCAGCATAGTTTCCTGTGAAGAATTCTGGTGTTTCACCTTCGAATGACAAGATGTGCGTTGCAATACGGTCTAGGAACCAACGGTCATGCGAGATGACCATTACAGTACCTGGGAATACTAAAATTGCATCCTCAAGCGCACGTAAAGTTTCGATATCCAAGTCGTTCGATGGTTCATCGAGAAGGATAACGTTTGCGCCCATTTGTAGAATTTTCGCAAGTTGTAAACGGTTACGCTCACCACCTGACAATTGACCTACACGCTTCTGCTGATCTTGGCCTTTAAAGTTAAAACGACCAATATATGCACGTGATGCGATTTCATATTCACCAATACGTAAGATATCTAAACCGCCAGAAACTTCCTCCCAAACCGTTTTATTGTTATCTAAGGTGTCACGAATCTGACCCACGTAAGCCACTTTAACTGACTCACCTAGCGTTACCGTACCTGTATCAGGTTGTAATTCACCTGTCATCATACGGAATAGTGTGGTTTTACCCGCACCGTTCTCACCCACGATACCCACGATCGCACAAGGTGGAACAACAAAAGATAAATCTTTGTAAAGCGTACGATCACCAAACGATTTGCTGATACCTTCAACTTCCACAACCTTGTTCCCTAGACGTGGACCAGGTGGAATGTAGATTTCAGACGTTTCGTTACGTTGTTGGAATTCACGAGAGTTAAGCTCTTCAAAGCGTTCCATACGTGCTTTATTTTTCTTTTGCTGACCTTTTGCATTAGAACGAACCCATTCAAGTTCTTTTTTCAATGCTTTAGCAAAAGATTCTTCTTGCTTCTGTTCTTGCTCTAAGCGGGCATTTTTCTGCTCTAACCAAGAAGAATAATTACCTTGATAAGGGATACCCATACCACGGTCAAGCTCAAGAATCCACTCAGCAACGTTATCCAAGAAATAACGGTCATGCGTAATCGCAACGATTGTACCAGGGAAATCTTTTAAGAAACGTTCCAACCATGAAACAGATGATGCATCCAAATGGTTCGTCGGTTCGTCAAGAAGCAACATGTCTGGTTTAGACAAGAGCAAACGGCAAAGTGCCACACGACGGCGCTCACCACCTGACAATTTAGTGACATCAGCATCCCAAGCTGGCAAGTTTAACGCTGCCGCTGCTTGTTCAAGCTGGTTATTTAAGTTATGCGCATCCCAAGTTTGAATAATTGCTTCAAGCTTTTCTTGCTCTTTTGCAAGTGCATCAAAGTCGGCATCTTCAGCTGCATATTCAGCGAAAACTTCATCAAGACGAGCTAATGCATCAAGTGCTTCACGAACGCCATCTTCAACGTTGCCACGAACGTCTTTTGTTTCATCTAATGGCGGCTCTTGCTCAAGGTAGCCGATCTTGATACCTGGTTGTGCACGAGCTTCACCAGAGAAATCTTTATCTACGCCAGCCATAATACGAAGCAAGGTAGATTTACCTGCACCGTTTAAACCAAGAACACCAATTTTAGCGCCCGGGAAAAATGATAAAGAGATGTCTTTAAGGATTTCGCGCTTAGGCGGAACCATCTTAGACACACGGTTCATCGTGTAAATATATTGGGCCACGTAGGACTCCTCTATAAAAAAAACAAAATCCGCTGTAAATACAAATCGCGGACAAATAATTAGGGAGCATTATACGATGAATACGATAAAAACATAAGCCATACGCCCGAACTTGCAAGGAATGTTACAAGTTTATTTTTTCATCAAACTTACCATTCAAAGTGCACAAGAATATGGCTTTTAAATGAGCAACATATGAGAATTTTAGATAACTTTTTCAATATTTTATAAATTTTATAATATGATTAGGGTGCTATATTCTCATTGAACAATTTTTAAACCACAAGAAGATCTCAAAATGACATATAAGGACGAAACCCTCGCCATCCATGCTGGATACTCACCTGAACCAACGACTAAAGCAGTTGCGGTACCCATTTATCAAACGACGTCTTACTCATTTGATAATACGCAACATGGCGCAGACCTATTCGATTTAAAGGTCTCTGGGAATATTTATACACGGATTATGAACCCAACGACTGCTGTGCTTGAACAACGTATTGCAGCACTCGAAGGTGGGATCGGCGCATTAGCACTTGCATCAGGTATGGCAGCCATTACCTATGCCATTCAAACCATTGCTGAAGCTGGGGACAATATCGCTTCCGTATCTACACTTTATGGTGGTACATATAATTTATTTGCACATACGCTACCAAAACAAGGGATCGAAGTGCGCTTCTTCGATTATCAAAATCCAGAAAGTTTGCGAGCACTTGTTGATGAAAAAACTAAATTAGTCTTCGTTGAGTCTATTGGTAATCCACTCGGCAATATTATTGATTTAGAAGCGATTTCTAAGCTTGCACATGAACTTGGCATTCCTGTAATTGTGGACAATACAGTTGCTACACCAGTACTTCAAAAATCTTTTGAATTTGGTGCAGATATTGTTGTTCACTCTCTAACCAAGTACATCGGCGGACATGGTAATTCGATCGGCGGTATCATTGTTGACAGCGGTAAATTCCCTTGGGGTAAATATCCAGATCGTTTTAAAGCGTTAAATACGCCCGATCCAAGCTATCACGGCGTAAACTATGTCGAAGCGCTTGGTGAAGCAGCTTATATTGCACGTGCTCGTGTCGTGCCATTACGCAACACAGGTGCAGCGATTAGCCCACAAAATGTTTTCTTAATCCTGCAAGGTTTAGAAACATTAAGTTTACGTATGGAACGTCATACTGAAAATGCTTTAAAAGTTGCTCAATATTTACAAGCTCATCCAAAAGTAAAATGGGTAAATTACGCAGGACTACCTGATCACCCGCAACATGCTTTAGCTCAGAAATACGTTAAGGGCAAACCTTCAGCAATTCTTTCATTTGGTGTACAGGATGGCTTAGCAGGCGGAACTCGCTTTATAGATGCCCTACAATTATTCACACGATTGGTGAATATCGGTGATGCAAAAAGCTTAGCATGTCACCCAGCAACTACAACGCATCGCCAACTGAATGAAGAAGAGTTAAAAGCTGCTGGCGTTTCTACGGATATGGTTCGCTTATCTATTGGAATCGAACATGCTGACGATTTAATCGCCGACCTAGAACAAGCGCTCGCTCAAGTTTAATCTTGGTAATACATTAGAAATAAAGCCTCATGACTGGGGCTTTATCCTCATTTACCATATCGTCCTTTTTCAATTATTTTATTCGTATTACCACAATAAAAAATTAGAGCATTTACTCTAATTTTTACAATAAATTCATAAACTTATGCCATGGTTTATTTTCATTTTTCCACTATGCTGATTTGTATGACACGTTTAAAAATACGTGTTCCACAATTCATTGCATTTACAGGGAGAATGAAGTGAATAAAAAATTAGAACAGCGTTTTAAAAAACGTGTCCATGGAAAAAATATTCTGATTACAGGCGCGTCCAGTGGTATCGGTTTAACTGTTGCACATCAATTGGCTGCGGCAGGTGCGCATGTATTATTGGTGGCACGAACTGAGGAAACTTTACAACAAGTAAAATATGAGATTGAGCAAAAAGGGGGGAAAGCTGACATTTTTCCTTGTGATTTGAATGATATGAGTTCAATCGATGCTGTAACGCAACAAATCTTCAATAGCGTCACACATATTGATATTTTAATTAATAATGCAGGTCGTTCGATTCGCCGTGCAGTCCATGAGTCCATCGAACGTTTTCACGATTTTGAACGCACGATGCAACTCAACTATTTTGGTGCTGTTCGCCTCATTTTAAATATCCTTCCACATATGATAGACCGTGAACGTGGACATATTATTAATATCAGTTCAATTGGTGTATTAGCCAATGCTACACGCTTCTCTGCATATGTCGCTTCAAAAGCTGCATTGGATGCATTTAGCCGTTGCCTATCAGCTGAAGTCCATGCGCATAATATCGCTATCACCTCGGTCTACATGCCTTTGGTCAGAACGCCGATGATCGCTCCAACTAAAATATATAAATACGTGCCAGCACTTTCACCGATTCAAGCTGCAGATTTAATCGCTGGTGCTATTGTGAACCGTCCAAAAAAGGTAACGACTGGTCTTGGAAAACTTGCATCAATTACTTATGCAATTGCACCTGATATTAATAATAAATTGATGTCGATTGGATTTAATTTATTTCCAAGCTCTACTGCTTCTGTCGGTCGCCAAGAAAAATTAAACATTGTACAGCGTGCATATGCCCGACTATTTCCTGGCGAATATTGGTGATCGAACAAGTTAATTTAAGTACTTTGTGAGATGATCTTCTTACATTTTCACTGTGTGATTTTAATTATTCTTTAAGAATTAAATGCCATGATCAAAACATAAAATAGGAGTTTGTCATGGCTCAAATTTATTTTTTTAGATTATTTTTTCTAGCAGTTGCTGTTTTGATTTTTACTCAAATCATGAGCATGATTATTCAGCAACATTACTCATTCGACACCTTATTACAGCTAGGTTTATTTTTAATTTTGCTTGAGCTGGGATTCAACATAAAACCAGCCGATGCTCAAAATAAAACTGAATTGGATCAACAGCAGATGAATCATGCCAAAGCACCAAAGTCTTATGCATATCATTTGTCAAAAATAGGTTTAGGCACTATTGCATTCAGCTTGATCTTACCGAATCTTATTTAGTGCTAATCATGATTGGGTTCAAATCTAGGCGTAAAAAAATTTTGAGATCATTCGTTAGGTGGCAGAGTTATGTTATAAACCTTACATCTTATTGATTTTATGCTTTGTACTTATGCGTGGTTTAGCTTTAGTGCTGCAATGTGCAGCCATCGCATTTGCGATATTCCTCATTTATCAAGTTACTCTCGGTTTTTATACTCAAGAATTTAAAGTTTTAGACGTAGTCGCAGATGTAGGAACTATTCTCATCTGTATCGATCTTGCCGTATTCTTGTGGCATAGCCGCCAAACTAAAGCTGCCAACCTACAAGACTATGCACAAAAGATCGAACAATCAGTTCCAAAATTCGTAAAAATTTCACGAAAATTAGGTCATCTCGGGATTTTATTGATCTTAACCAGCTGGATTGTCCCCATGATTAATGGATAAATTAAAAACCTCCCATTTGGGAGGTTTTTAATATCACTTACTGATGAAATGAGATCATTTAAGATAAAAAGTTGACTTGACCAGATTTCACATCATAGATTGCGCCAACAATCCCAATCTCTTTACGCTCAATCATGTCTCTTAACGTGTCACTATTTTTAATAATATAATTAATATTATTTCGCACATTTAACACAGTTACGGCATCAATAAAATTGGTTGTAAGTTGATAATTACTCATATCATTTTTGACTGTTTCCGCCGCCTGCATAATCGGCTTCAAAAAATGCTGAACGTTCGGTGTATCTTTTAGTTGACTCAAATCCACTTTTTGCTCAAATAAATGACAAGCAGATCCTACCGCACCACAGTCCGTATGCCCCAATACCACGATCAGTTTTGAACCTTTGGTTTTACATGCAAACTCTAAAGAGCCCACGACTTTTTGACCAGCAATATTTCCAGCAATACGCAAACTGAATAAATCACCGATTCCTACATCAAAAATGCGCTCTGTCGGTGCTCTAGAATCCATACAACCCAACACTGCAGCAATAGGATGTTGCCCTGCATTTGACGTAACTTGAATTTGGCGAGCAATATTATGGTGTAAACGCTGATGATTAATAAAACGCAAGTTCCCGTCTTTTAGCATCTGTAAAACTTGATCAGGACTGAGCTGTTTTTGGAGTTCTTGCGTACTCACATCAAGATCGAGCTCGTCCTCTTTTATTTCAGGATAATGTGCTTTAAAACCTTGTAAATTAACTTTTATCCCCTGCTTTACCGCCACTTCACTTTGAAAGTCCTTAATAATTTGATAGATATCTGGATCAATATAATAGGTATTGGATGCATCGATTAGCACATTTTCATGCGGTTTAACTTTTTCTAAAGCGGTGACGAGTGCGGCACGATTTAAAAAACTTAAATTCGGTGCTAATTCAATACGGGTAAGTGAACCATGCAAGTGTTTTTCATGGATCACACGTACACCACGGTGTAAATGACTCTGTAAGATAATCAATAAACTGATCACTAGACCAATCATGATGCCTTTCAGTAAATCAGTTGCAATGATTGCAACTACCGTGACAATAAAAGGTAAAAATTGTTTCCAACCTTGCGCATAAATCCGTTTAAATAGGCTTGGTGTTGCCAATTTAAATCCAGTCAAGATTAAGATTGCTGCTAATGAAGATAGCGGTATCGCATTGATTAATGGGGTGAGCGCCACCACTGCAACAATCAGTAAAAAACCATGAAAGATTGCAGAAAATTTGGTTTTAGCTCCACTGGTTGCATTCACTGAACTACGAACAATGACTGAGGTAATCGGCATACCACCGATCAATCCTGACATAGAGTTTCCAACACCCTGTGCAAATAATTCACGATTCGGTGGTGATGAGCGCTTTTGTGGATCCATCTTATCGGCAGCTTCTAAATTCAATAGTGTTTCAAGAGAAGCTACCACCGCTAATGTAATTGCACCCGTATAAATTAAACTATTATTCCAATACGAAAAATCTGGAAACTGGAAAATCGTTTCTGAACCAGAAAAGATATTCGGAAGATTAATCAATTGTTGAGGGTTTACTGCATATGGAGAGCCGATTTTCAACATGATAAAGTTAAGAAGTCCAGCAAATATCACCGCAATCAAGGCTGAAGGCAGCGGCAGTTTTTTTAATTTACTACTATCCCACAGTAGGATTAACGCAATACAACTTAGACCAATTAATCCTGAGCCAATATCAATATGACTCAGTACAGATTGAATTGACCATTGATCAATCAAAACAAAGCCTTTGACATCCAAACCAATCAATTTAGGTAATTGACTGATAATCAGTAACAGACCAATCGCGGCAAGCAATCCCAAAATCACATTGGTGGGTACGAAATTTGAGAAAACACCTAACCTAAAAATACCAAATAATATTTGTAAAATTCCAGCTAAAAACAATGTGAACAAAAAGGCTTGATAATTACCTTGTAGTAATTCAATTTGGGTCAATACAATCGCCACTAAGCCTGCAGCGGGACCAGATACACTGATATGTGAGCCACTAAAAAAACCAACAACGATTCCACCAATCACGCCAGCAATAATGCCTGAAATGAGTGGTGCACCTGATGCATGAGCTATGCCCAAACAAAGCGGAAGTGCAACAAGGAAAACAACCAGACCTGAGAGCAAATCACGATTATAAAATCGAGGTTTCAGCTCGTTATTTTGAGATATACTCATGTTTAATTTCTCTTAATTATATGACTTATAAAGTTAAAAATAATTTTGAAGTGAATTGATTATTAAGTTTTTCTTGTTGTTTTATACCATCTTAAAGTTTACATTTAAAATAAATCACCTTGATGTTCTTCATTTATTTAAAAACATAAGCATAAAAAAACCTCCCATATGGGAGGTTTTTTACCTGATTAAAGATTACTTCGAACCTTTAACCCCTGCTTGTAATAATAATGCACCTAAACCACCAATCTTCTGTTCTTGTGGTTTCTGCTGCTGAGGTTTTTTCGCATGTTGTGGGCGATCACCCTGTGGACGTGCTTGCTGAGGACGCTTCGCGTGTGGTTTACGCTCACCACGTTGCTCTTGCTGGCCATGAGTTTCACGACGTGGCTGGCGCGGTGCCTTCGCAGGTGCTTCAGATCCTGCAGGGCGCATCGATAAATTAACACGATTACGTTCCACATCAACTTGTAACACACGCACTTGAACAATTTGCCCTGGTTTCACAAACTTATGTGGATCAGAAATAAATTCATTCGCTAGTTCTGAAATATGAACTAAACCATCTTGATGAACACCAACATCAACAAATGCACCAAAGTTCGTTACATTGGTCACTACACCTTCAAGCTCTAAGCCTTCAGTCAGTTGTGAAACCTCAGTAATGTCATCACGGAACTTCGCTGTACGGAACTCTGGACGTGGATCACGACCTGGTTTTTCAAGCTCCGCCAAAACATCTTGGATCGTTGGTAAACCAAATTTGTCATCAACAAACTCTTCAGGTTTAACCTGACGAATGATTTCAGTATTGCCAATAATATCTTTTACAGTGGTCGCTTTCGCTTCAACAATCTTGTTGACTAAACCATAAGACTCAGGATGAACTGCTGAAGCATCCAATGGCTCTGAACCGTCTTGAATACGTAAGAAACCTGCAGCTTGCTCAAAAGTACGCTCACCTAAGCGTGGTACTTTTTTCAAATCTTGACGATTATCAAAACGACCATTCTCTTTACGGTAGTCTACAATTTGCTGTGCTATAGATTTGTTTAATCCTGCGATGTAACCCAAAATCGCTGAAGATGCTGTATTCACATCTACACCAACTGAGTTCACACAGTCTTCCACTACAGCTTCAAGCGTTTTTGCCAAGCCTGTTTGATTCACATCGTGTTGATATTGACCTACACCAATTGATTTAGGATCAATCTTCACAAGTTCAGCCAATGGATCTTGTAAACGACGCGCAATAGATACTGCACCACGAATCGATACGTCTAAATCTGGTAATTCTTGTGAAGCCAATTCAGATGCTGAATATACTGAAGCACCTGCTTCAGATACAGACACGCGCGTTAATTTAAGATCAGCATGAGCAGCCATCATTTCCACAACAACAGCTTCTGTTTCACGACTCGCGGTACCGTTACCAATAGCAATTAGCTCAACATTGAATTCACGACATAAACGTGCCAATTCATTGATTGAGCCTTCTTTATCTTCTTTAGGTGCGAATGGATAAATCGTGCTGTGTGCCAGTACATCTCCAGATGCATTCACGACAGCCAATTTCACACCTGTACGGATACCAGGATCCACACCTAAAGTAGTACGTGAACCTGCTGGTGCAGATAAAAGTAAATGACGTAAATTTTCTGCAAATACTTGCATTGCTTCTGCTTCAGCAGCCAAACGCTTTTCTGTCAGAAGTGAATGCTCAATTGTAGGCCGGACTTTGCCGAGCCAGAATAATTTTGCAGTTTGCTTCAGAAAATCTTGACGGGCTTGAGGTTGAACTTGATCAAGATTGTATTCAGTTTCAATGCGTGCCAAAGGAGCATCATTTTCACCATCAACTTTTAGACCTAGTACATTCTCTTGACGTCCACGTAACATTGCCAATAAGCGATGTGATGGAACTTTGTTTAAGTTTTCAGAAAAATCGAAGTAGTCACGGAATTTTTTACCAACTTCTTTTTTCTCTTCACTAGCAACTAAGCTTTTTAACACTGCTGTTTTTGCAAACATCGCTTTAAGCTCTGTCGTGAGTGCAATATTTTGTGCCCAGTCATCAATGAGAATATGCTGAACAGCGTCTAATTGACTCTCTAAATCAGAATAATCTTCATGATTAAATCCTTCTAAAGCTTCTGCAGGTTCAACATTTTCATTATAGATTTTTTCAGCGATTGGGCCTAAACCAGCCTCTTTTGCTTTAAATGATTTACTCGTACGTTTTGGACGATACGGTGCGTAAATTTCTTCTAATGCATTTTTTGTTTCAACGGCATTGACGCGAGCTAACAAATCATCCGTGAGTTTATTTTGTTCTTTCAGTGATTCAATGACCTTTTCACGGCGTTCAAATAAATCACGAAGGTAAGTTAATCGGGTATCCAGTTGACGTAACTGCGTATCGTCTAAGCCTTGAGTTACTTCTTTACGGTAACGTGCAATAAATGGAACACTAGAACCTTCATCAATCAGCTTAATGGCAGCTTCTACTTGGTTTGGACGTACGGCAAGTTCACTTGCCAACTGCTGAACTAAGTCAGTCATCGTGTTAAATTCCACAAGGATAAGGACTAAAAGTTAGTGATTATAAAGACCGAGACTATAAAATCCACAATTGTTTTGAATATTTGCAATGAAATTTTAAATAAAAGTCTCAATTTTTCTAGTTTTATCTCCCAGAGAAAAATCTTCAGGTGAAGTCTCTGATCAATTATTTGAGTGTAATGCGTCATTGTGTCATCACTTTGACAATGAATTAAAACATTTAACTCTTTAAAATCACTTTATTTTTCTGATTTTGATGTAAATTTCTTGCTTTCAATAGCACTTCAAATTAGCTTCATATTGAATAGCGATTTTATTTTAAATTATTTGCCTAAAAACAGGTCAATACATGTTGTGATTTGGTTTCAGAACACACTTAAAATTGTAATTTTGAGCAATTTGATACATAGTCTTAACAAGAACTTAGGCATTATACTGAGACAAATGAATATTTATAAATACAACTTTTAAGGGAGTGCATCATGAGTTTAGTTGTACCTGCTGAAAATACTGATGTAGTACACAATGACACTGACAGAGTTGAACGCATTCTGGTCGTCGACGATGATGTGCGTCTTCGTACCCTTTTACAACGGTTTTTAGAAGATAAAGGTTTTGTGGTTAAAACCGCACATGATGCCACGCAAATGGATCGGTTATTACAACGTGAACTTTTCTCGCTCATCGTTTTAGATTTTATGCTTCCTGTAGAAGATGGTTTAAGCATTTGTCGTCGTTTAAGGCAGTCTAACATCGACACGCCTATTATTATGCTCACTGCACGTGGTAGCGACTCTGATCGTATTGCAGGGCTTGAAGCAGGTGCTGATGACTATCTACCAAAACCATTCAACCCAAATGAATTGTTAGCTCGTATCCGAGCTGTACTACGTCGACAAGTGCGTGAGGTTCCTGGGGCACCAAGCCAAAATGTTGAAGTGGTTTCATTTGGTCCTTGGTCACTCGATCTATCGACTCGAACATTGACTCGTGAGGGTCAAGTGGTGACCTTGACTACTGGTGAATTCGCAGTACTCAAAGCATTGGTGCAACATCCTCGTGAACCGTTGACACGTGATAAATTAATGAATTTGGCGCGTGGTCGTGAATGGGGAGCAATGGAACGTTCTATTGATGTTCAAGTCTCTCGTTTACGTCGTTTAATCGAGGAAAATCCGGCGCGCGCACGCTACATTCAAACGGTGTGGGGTGTGGGATATGTATTTGTACCAGATGGTGCAGAATAATTTTTTAAACAATGGACTCCGCCATCAATGATGTCGGGGTCTTTATTTTATGTATTAAACAATTACATGCACTTATTCTTTTTAAGCCCAAACTCTCAGGTTAGACCGTGAAACTTGATCCTATTGACCCACAAAAATTTAATGAGTTTGTTGCGTATTCAGAGCGAAAACGAACGAAATGGGAACGCTTTCTTGACAAAATCAAGCCGCGCTCCGCTGCAATGCGAACAACAGTTTTGGTTGTTTTTGTGGTGTTCTTTAGTCTGTTTATGTCACTTTGGTTTTTTTGGAAAACCCTCTATTTACCAGAGATTCAACAGCATGCACGCTACCTTGCGGTTGAACTCGAAATTATCAACAACCCCGACCTTCGAATTTTTCATGGTGACACTGAACTTGATGTTGACACATGGTTAAAACAGCGTGTTGGAATTGAATACGTTACAGACCCTGCTGCGTTCCCCAACCAGCGCGATAAAGTCATTGCTGAATTCTTTACGAACCAAGTTGAAAAACGTTTGGCCAAAGAACTCGACGTACCTGAAGTGACTGTCTATTTCCAATTTAAACCCAGCCCACGTATTTGGATTCAAACCCCAGAAATGAACGGGAATTGGGTTCAAGAGCCGTTAAAAACTTATGCGAATTATAGCCCCGAATTGATTTTGGCATGGTTTCTTGGCGTACCGCTGATTTCAGCCATGATTATCTTAACTTTAGTGAGACAGCTCAATCGCCCACTACGCCGACTGCAAAATGCAGCAAATAGCTATAGTAAAACTGGAAAAGCCCCCTATCTTGAGACGAACCACGGACCTTTGGAAATCCGCCAAGTCAACCAAGCCTTTAATCATATGATTTATACATTGGAGCTCACTGAACGTGATCGTCAAATTATGTTGGCTGGGATTTCACATGATTTAAGGACCCCGCTCACTCGAATTCGACTGAGTGCCGAAATGATGTCAGATGATGACTTCTTGAAAGAAGGTTTAATCTTTGATGTGGATGATATGGATGCCATTCTTAATCAGTTTATTTCTTACATGCGTGATGGTTCAGATGAAGACCTAAAAGAAACCAATATCAATACCCTTTTGCAAGAATTAGTTATTCAGTTTAAACCCCTGGATATTCGCTTTGAACCAGAAGAACTCCCACTGATTACTGCACGTTCGCTTTCCCTCAAACGCTTAATTGGTAACTTAATTAATAATTCTAAGCGTTATGGTGCTGAACCCATTGAGCTAAGTGCGAAAGTTGAGGGAGATCATCTAAAAATTTGTGTTGCTGATCACGGTGATGGAATCCCAGAAGATCAAATTGAAGACCTTATGCAACCTTTTGTACGTGGCAATGAAGCACGTACCATCCAAGGGAGTGGTCTTGGTTTAGCCATTGTGAAACGAATTGTCGATATTCATGAAGGTGAATTAAAAATTCATAATCGTCCTGAAGGAGGTCTTGAAGCTATCATTCTACTACCCCTTTTAACACCTCAAGCTGCTGATATTTCAACCAATAGCACCTTAGATAAAATCAGGCAAACCATCACCGAACGATTTTGATGAATGGTGAATAGTTGAACGGTTGAATTGGTTTAATTATTCACCACAATGAAAATTAAATATAAAAAACAATATCTTACAAACAATAATATATCTTTATATCCGCATTTTTTGAAAAAATTAGACCTTAGCCTAACAAGTATGCAAAATGGCTCGCTTGATCGGTACAATCGGTGCCAGATCCAGAATATCAAGAGAAGAGTAAACCATGTCTTTAGATCGCATTCGTTTAGAGTCACTTCATGAAAAAGTCATTTCAGCTGAACAAGCTTCAACGTTTATTGAAGATGGCATGACCGTAGGTATGAGTGGTTTCACGCGTGCTGGTGAAGCTAAAGCAGTTCCATTGGCATTGGTAAAACGCGCTCATACAAACCCTTTAAAGATCACTTTAATCACTGGTGCGTCTTTGGGTAATGACTTAGATAAACAGTTAACTGAAGCTGGCGTATTGGCTCGTCGTCTACCTTTCCAAGTCGACAATACTTTGCGTAAAGCGATCAATAAAGGCGAAGTAATGTTTATTGATCAGCATTTGTCAGAAACTGTTGAACAAATGCGTAATAAACAATTGAAAAAGCCTGATATTGCAGTCATCGAAGCTGTAGCAATTACTGAAGATGGTGGCATCATTCCAACAACTTCAGTAGGTAACTCAGCAAGCTTTGCAATTTTTGCAGAAAAAGTAATTGTTGAAATTAATACAAATTTAAGCCCAGCATTCGAAGGCTTGCACGATATTTATATCCCATCTTATCGTCCGACACGTCAGCCGATTCCACTCACTCAAGTTGATGAGCGTATTGGTACACATGCAATTAATATCGATCCTGCTAAAATTGTTGGCATCGTATTTAACAGCGAATTCCATGATTCTCCATCAACAGTCACTGCACCAGATGATGAGACTCAAGCAATTGCAAACCACTTAATCGAATTCTTTGAAAAAGAAGTGGCTGAAGAACGTCTTCCTAAAAATTTAGGTCCATTACAAGCAGGTATTGGTTCAATTGCGAATGCGGTATTAACGGGTCTTAAAGAATCGAATTTTGAAGATCTCATCATGTACTCAGAAGTACTTCAAGACTGTACTTTTGAATTAATTGATGCTGGTAAAATGAAATTCGCTTCTGGCTCATCAATTACACTTTCTGCACGTTATGGTGAAAAAGTATTCAATAATCTTGAGCAATACAAAGACAAACTTGTATTACGCCCTCAAGAAATTTCAAACCACCCAGAATTGGTACGCCGTTTAGGGATTATCGGGATCAATACTGCGCTTGAATTTGACATCTACGGCAATGTGAACTCTACGCACGTATGTGGTTCAAAAATGATGAATGGTATTGGTGGTTCAGGTGACTTCGCACGTAATGCGCATATCGCAATCTTCGTGACTAAATCAATCGCTAAAGGCGGTGACATTTCATCTGTAGTGCCGATGGCATCTCACGTAGATCACACAGGTCATGACGTAGACGTTCTTGTTACTGAACAAGGTCTTGCTGATTTACGTGGTCTTGCACCGCGTGAACGTGCACGTGCAATCATCGATAACTGTGTTCACCCATTGTATAAAGACGCATTAAACGACTATTTCGATCGTGCATGTGCTAAAGGTGGACAAACTCCTCACCTACTTACAGAAGCGCTCTCTTGGCATTCTAATTTCGAAGAAACAGGTCATATGTTATCTGCACCTGCAGAAGCAAAATCTGCATAAGTATGACTTAAAAAAGCCCTGAATATCAGGGCTTTTTTTATTTCGAAAGATTCTAAAATACTTTTAGATCATCATAATATTTGACATAAACCAATAAAATAGGCAGGATTGAATAAGATGCTTAAATGTGAACTATTTTACATTTTATTAATATTAAATTACACAAAATCACACTTTTATGGCTGAACTTTACACATAATTTAAGTATTATTATTTCATAGCAAGATTATGAGTGAACAAATAATAATAACAGCGTACTGTTTCATCAGTTTTCCTTCCTAGATTTCCCCCAAAATCTAGGAATTTTTTTGTCTATATGTTTTACAGAACTCAAGTTTAGTGTCCACATAAAAAAACCTCGATATTCGAGGTTTTTTGTGTTTGAAACGAATTCTATTTTAATGATTACCTTGAACTTTTTCCTCAATCTCTTCCACACTGGTGTGACGAACATCGTAGCCTTTAGCCATATAAATCACTTGTTCAGAAATATTACGCGCATGGTCACCAATACGCTCTAGAGATCGCAGCACCCACATGACATTCAGAACACGAGAAATATGACGAGGATCCTCAATCATGTAAGTCATTAATGTACGTGTAGCAGATTGATATTCACGATCGATATCTGCATCAGCCAACAATACTTTTAGTGCTTGCTCTGCATCAACGCGTGCAAATGCATCCAATGCATCATGAATCATTACTCGAACTTGGTTACCGATATGACGTGTTTCCATATAACCACGAGGTGACTCACCTTCTTCACATAGATTTTGGGCTATACGTGCAATTTTAGCTGCTTCATCACCTATACGTTCTAAATCGGTATTGGCCTTGCTCATTGCAATCACCATACGCAGATCACTTGCAGCAGGATGACGGCGTACTAAAATCAAAGTCAAGCCTTCATCAATTTCACGCTCGTAGCGGTTTACCGTATTATCCTGAAATTGGACATCTACAGCCAAATTCACATTGGTGTCTAAAAGAGCATGAATGGCATTAGCAACTTGTTGCTCAACCAAACCACCCATCGCCATAAATTTGGTATGGACATCTTGCAAATCTTCGTTAAATTGAGAAGAAATATGGTGGCTA
The DNA here is from genome assembly GCF_056779855.1 of Acinetobacter sp. ANC_7654. NCBI lineage: Bacteria > Pseudomonadati > Pseudomonadota > Gammaproteobacteria > Moraxellales > Moraxellaceae > Acinetobacter > Acinetobacter sp. ANC_7654. The sequence continues at coordinate 96,133 of NZ_JBWYIR010000008.1, forward strand.
AGTACAGGATTATTAGAGCTCAAAGTCTTATTACTCCACACAGCGTGAATGGATTGAAATTTTTGCCATATTAAAGCATATCAATTGTGAATATTTGATGACAAAACAATCAATTTATTCTATTTTTCAACTAACCATGCATTCATTTGACGAAGCTCATTTTCATTCAATTGACCCACAGAAGCCTTCAACCTCAACACATTCAACACATAATCATATTGAGCATTCACAAAATCTAATCGCGTTGCAAAAGCATTTCTTTGTGCAAGCAACACATCAACCATACTTTTAAGCCCTTCATCATACTGAGCTTGGGATGCTTTCGCGACTAATGCGGAAGAATCCATGGCAGCTTTGCGCGCTTGCAATGTAGCACTATCCATATCAATTTGTAGGTAAGATTTTTTAGCATCTGTGGTTGCTTTACGTATCGCAGCTTCTAATTGGCGTTCCGACTTTTCAACATTTTTTGTCGCTTTATCAATATTAATTTTAGTTCGTCCACCGGTATAGGCATTCCAGTTCATTTCTACACCCACCTGATCAAATTTCCCATCACTTGATATAGCTGTTTGTGGTGACTGTTCACTATAACCATAAGTGGCTACTGCTTCGACTTGAGGATAAAGCGCCGCTTGCTCTACACGTCGCTGATCATTGGCATATTGACGTTGCAAACGCGCTTGTAGAATTTCAAGATTCTGTTCTTGAGCTAATTTAGTCCATTCACTCATGATATTCGGTACAGGCTTTTGATACTCGAAATCATCACTTAAAACAGCGAGCTTTTCTTGGTAAGGTCCAATCAACTGAGCAAGTTGCTCTTGTGCCAAGATTAATTGAACACCTGTCGCAATTCGATTTGCTCGCGCATTTTGATATTGTGCATTCGCTTCGCTCACATCGCTTTCAGCAACTAAACCTTCTTTGAGTTTGGCATTCATCATATTGAGCTGCTCGAATAATGCTTTTTCTTCTTGAGCGTTAGTGAGCGTTAAAGCCTGTTGACGTAGTACATTAAAATAAGCTTCAGAGACATTTAATATATGTTGTTGCTGTTGCTGTTTTAAAGTGACTTCACTCAGTTGAACTGAGGTTTTTACCTGTTTATATCCCTGCCAAGCATCCATTCTGAAAATGGGTTGTCGTGCAGTAATCGCAATTTGACGAGTGGTCGATGTCGATGCCAACAGGTCAGAACTATTAAAAAAAGGATTCGATTCTGTACTTGAACGATTTACATCTTGGTTTTTACGCGTCACATTTCCTGAAACAGTTACTGTCGGCAGCAAATTACCTTTTGCTAAACCTATATTTAACTGATCAGCCTCATACTGCAAAACGTTGGCTTGCCAATTTGGATCGGTTTGCTTTGCTCGCTCATAGGCTTCAACGAGGTTCAATGCAAAGCTCATCGGGCTAAGCGCAATTAAACTGACTGCAAGTAGAGTTTTTTTCATGATAATGACTTCACAGCACCTTAAGCATTTGAATAACAAGTAATTAGAATAGGATGTTGCAAATATAATCTTTAATCGAGCTTTTTACGTATCAATTTTATTATTTTTTCATTTAATCCGGAGAATTATTTTGAATTATGCGCATTGATGTATGTTTTTCATACATTATTTTAACGCTTGATTGCGAAGCAACTACAATAAATTTCACTGTACGGTTTTAAAATAGGTGAAAATCTATTTGCGCCTCATTTCACACTTTAACTGTATTTTGATATCTCAATGAAGTCATTTTTGCACACGTTTAAGCCTATTCGTCAATTATTGACTCTTATGGTCGTAAGTCTTGGCTTAACTGCGTGTCAAAAACCGATTTCCGAAGAAATACCTACTGAATCTCCAAACCCAACCCAAAACCAGAACACCACACCTGATCTCAACCTCATTTGTCAAAAACTCAAAAAAGAAATGCTCGGGATAACTGCTCAACGGACTACATTCGCCATTGAGCAAATCAATCAAGATATTCGACTTTGTCTTCCCTTAATGCCCTTTCAGGAACAGAAAGAATTGATCGGTTTGGCAGACATCATGTATAGAAATTTCTTAAGTATAGATCGATCAGCTGATCAGCAAAAAGCTTTTGATTTATATGCTCATGACCAGTCGCAATTTCCGACGATTCAACAATCACAAATTGAAAAATTACATCCAAGAGATCAATATTTACTTCGGCATAAGGGTCAAGCGTATATTGATCTCGTCGATATTAACCACCAAGCAACCTATCAAAGAAACCCATATTATTTAGCACGAGTATTTGCCCCCTATTTCCCTGAGGCAGAACAAGCATTTATGCAAGAACTTGCTGAACAAAATCAGCAAGCACAATTTGAAGATCCTCATTTTCATCTTGAAGCACAAGAGATTTCTAGACGTGCCCAGTATTGGGAAAATTATCTAAAAAAATACCCTCAAAGCAGTTTCCGTTTAGATGCAGAGTACCTTTATCATTTTTATTCAAATCTATTATTTAAAGGTCTCAAACATGATCCTGTTTCTCATGATTTTGAAGGACGTGTTGAAATTGCACCCGATGCTTTAACTGAAATCGAACAACTCGCAAATATGAAAAATAGTCGTTTAGCAGATCAAGCGAGACTTTTCTTAAAATTTATCGAACTGGATTCACAACAAAAAAGTAAATTAACTTCAAATCAGACTGATCAAAATCCGCAAGTTCTTATACAGCTAAGTCACTATTTAAACTTAAAAACTGTTGATCTTGAAAATCGTCGTAATTGCTTTAAAGACGCAATTTGTTATGCATCATAGTCTGATGACTTTAATCTGACTTTATATGTTAATATTTTGGCATCGCTTGACGGAGCGCGAGTAATAACTCGCTGAGATCACCTAAAACATTGTTTTGATGGTGAGTACCGTTGAACCTGATCAGGTTAATACCTGCGTAGGAATCAAGCCATCTAAAAACTTTGTTCTAGGTTATTCATTCAGGATAATTCCGCCACCGTTTTTGGTCGTGCTTGATTCGTTGATGTCATTCATAAGGATCATTGCAATGAACCAATTAACGAATCTTTCAAATACAGATCTCTCTGCTCAACATGAGCAAGATGCTCAAGATCTCACCCGCATTTTACCAGCGTCAAAAAAAGTCTATGTTCAAGGTTCTCGTCCAGATATTCGCGTACCCATGCGTGAAATTGCACTCTCCGATACACCAACGGGCTTAGGCGGTGAGTATAATCCTGCCATTTTGGTGTATGACACTTCAGGTGTTTATACCGACCCTGAGATTCAAATTGATTTAAATCGAGGCCTACCAAACCTCAGAGATACATGGCTTGAAGAGCGCGCAGATACAGAACAACTCGCGACATTAAGCTCAAAATTTGGGCGAGAACGTCTTCAAGATATTCGTACAGCTGGCATTCGTTTCGCACATATCCAGAAACCTCGTCGAGCTAAACCAGGACATAACGTTACGCAAATGCATTATGCTAAGCAGGGTATTATCACGCCTGAAATGGAATACATTGCGATTCGAGAAAACCAAAAACAGCGCGAAGGTGTGGATACTCGCCAACATGTTGGTCAAAACTTTGGTGCAAAAAATTTATTAGAAATTACACCCGAATTTGTACGCCAAGAAGTCGCTGCAGGTCGTGCCATTATTCCTGCCAATATCAATCATCCTGAACTCGAACCGATGATTATCGGACGAAATTTCCTAGTGAAAATCAATGCCAATATTGGCAACTCAGCACTGGGTTCATCCATTGATGAAGAAGTGGCAAAAATGACATGGGCAACACGTTGGGGTGCTGACACCATCATGGATTTATCTACGGGTAAAAATATTCACGAAACACGCGAGTGGATTATTCGAAACTCCCCTGTACCTATTGGAACTGTTCCGATTTATCAAGCATTAGAAAAGGTGGATGGAATAGCAGAAGATCTTACATGGGAAATTTTTAAAGACACTTTAATCGAACAAGCTGAGCAAGGGGTTGATTACTTCACGATTCATGCTGGTGTTTTATTGCGCTATGTTCCTCTCACAGCCAATCGCTTAACGGGCATCGTTTCACGCGGTGGTTCAATCATGGCACAGTGGTGTCTTGCACATCATAAAGAAAATTTCTTATACACCCATTTTGATGAAATCTGCGAGATCATGAAAGCCTATGATGTCTCATTCAGCTTAGGTGATGGTTTACGCCCTGGGTGCATTCAAGACGCCAATGACGAAGCCCAATTTTCCGAACTGCGTACATTAGGAGAATTAACCCATCGAGCTTGGGAACACGATGTGCAAGTCATGATTGAAGGTCCTGGTCATGTTCCTATGCATATGATTAAAGAAAATATGGATTTACAACTTGAGGTTTGCAAAGAAGCACCTTTTTATACATTAGGACCATTAACAACAGATATTGCACCTGGTTATGATCATATTACTTCAGCAATTGGTGCAGCCATGATCGGTTGGTATGGAACAGCGATGCTTTGTTACGTAACACCTAAAGAGCATTTAGGTCTACCCAATAAAAAGGACGTCAAAGATGGCATTATCACCTATAAAATTGCAGCACATGCTGCAGACCTCGCCAAAGGACACCCAGGTGCTCAAGTCCGTGATAATGCGCTTTCAAAAGCACGTTTTGAGTTTCGTTGGGAAGATCAATTTAACTTAAGTTTAGATCCTGATACGGCACGTAGTATGCATGATGAAACCATGCCTAAAGAGGCACATAAATCAGCGCATTTCTGTTCGATGTGTGGACCTAAATTTTGCTCAATGAAGATTACCCAAAATGTGCGTGAATACGCTCAAAATCAGCAGTCTGATAACCTAGATCTCAAGTTAAATCAAGAGATTGAATCAGGTCTCAACGCCATGAAAAATGAGTATCATAAGCAAGGACAAAAGTTGTATCAGAAGCTGTAAAAATTAAAAAATCTGTTTTTCTTTAATGCAATCTCAGTTAGGATGAAATAAATTTTTGTCCTAACGTATACGAATGAAAATTCTTGAAAAAGCCACCTACAATAATAAAGATTTTAAGGTCCATTCTCGCGAATCCCTTTATCAAGGATTCATTCGTATAGAGAAAGTGAGCATCACACATCGTTTATTTGGTGAGAATACTTATACCCCAACAATTCATCGTGAATTAGTGCATCGAAAAGAAGCTGCTGGTGTACTCATCTACAATGATGCACTCAAGCGCTTTGCACTGATTGAACAATTCCGAATTGGTGCAATCGATGATCCTATCTCCCCATGGCAACTAGAAATCATTGCAGGCGTATTAGATGGCGATGAATCACCTGAAACATGCATTCAGCGTGAGAGTTTAGAAGAATCTGGTTGTGAAATTCGTAATCTGGCACATTTATTTACCTTCTACCCTTCTGCTGGTGCGTGCGATGAAGTTTTTCATTTGTATGTTGCAGAAGCAGATCTTCCTGAGCAAGGCGGTATTCATGGTATGCCAGATGAAGGTGAGAATATCCAACTGCATATCTTAGCTTATTCAGATCTTGAACCATTATTGGCATCCAAACGATTGTGTAATGCACCTGTCATCATGGCTCTGCAATGGCTCAAACAGCACATTGCCACTACCTCTATAGCGCTGAGGTAATTTATGACGCCTTTAATCAAACAGAATAAAAATGATCAGCTCATTATCCAAATTACCGATACTCATCTCATGGATCATCCTGACACGCCGTTTGTTCAGATAAATCCTGAACAAAGTTTTCATGCAGTGATCAATGATATTTTAAATCGCTATCAAGACATTGATGCGATTATTCATACAGGTGACTTGGCACAGGTACCACATGAGGCAACTTATCAGCGATATTTGAGTTTCATGAAAAATTTGAATATTCCGTTTTATCAAATTCCAGGGAATCATGATGATGCCGAATATTTTCCTTTTGCAGCGCCTGATCCTATACCGGCCGTGTTAACTTTCGAAACGTGGAAAATCGTCCTATTAAATAGTGCTGTGCCCCACAAAGTAGATGGTTGGATTAAAGCAGAACAATTGAATCATTTATCAATGATTCTTCAGGAAACACAGCAGCACCCTGTCATTTTGGCGTGTCATCATCACCCACTTGAAATGAAGTCCAAGTGGATTGATCGACACATCTTAAAAAATTCAGATCAATTGACCCAGATCATGGCAGAGTATCAACACATTCAAGCAGTGATCTTTGGACATGTGCACCAAGATTCGTTGAATGTTTGGAAAAATATTCAATTTTTATCAACGCCCTCCACCTCCGTTCAGTTTAAACCAAAGACTGAAGATTTTGCCTTTGATGACCTTGCACCAGGCTATCGCAGCCTACTACTGAAAACTGACGGTAGCTTTGAAACACGTGTTCATCGCCTACAAAATTTCGCGCAAAATATTAATAAAGAAATTTCAGGTTATTAGCTTTTCTTTTAAAGTGTTTTGGATTAAGTTATCTGTCCGAATGGAATCTGAACAGTCCAAAACAGATATTCATAGCTTTCATCTTTGATAAAAAATCTATATGATGACGCCCCCGATAGCAACAATCTATCGGAAGCGATAAAAACACTTGCATATCACCATATTTTTTGCGTACGCAAACACGCATATGATGAGGAATGCCCTTTATGGCGAATGACAACCAAAATCAAGTCTTGGAAGAAAACAACGTAGTTGCTGAAAAAGTAAAACGCGTGCGTAAGACCAAGCCAAAGACTTCCGAAGGCGGTACTACAGCGAGTCTATTTGGCATCGAGCCTTATCAGCCGAAAAAAAATGAAGAATACATGTCTGAAGGTCAACTTGAGCATTTCCGTCAAATTTTATTGGCATGGAAAGACGAGTTAATGTCAGAAGTGGATCGAACATTAAATACAATGCAAGATGAAAATACTGCATTGCCTGATGTAAATGACCGTGCAACGCAAGAAGAAGAGTTTGCGATTGAGCTTCGTACTCGTGACCGTGAACGCAAGTTAATTCGCAAAATTGAACAATCTATCGAAGCAATCAAAAATGATGACTATGGTTTCTGTGAAACCTGTGGGATCGAAATTGGCTTACGTCGTTTAGAGGCTCGTCCAACAGCGACGCTTTGCATTGATTGCAAAACTTTAGCTGAAATTAAAGAGAAACAAAATAACGGTTAATCATGTTATTTAATAATCCTTCCCTAATCCCTCCTTTGATAAAGGAGGGGGACAACAGGATGGCTTATGTGGGTCGGTTTGCGCCATCGCCAACCGGCCCTCTTCATTTTGGATCACTCATTACAGCTGTTGCAAGCTATTGTGAAGCAAGATCTCATGCAGGCAAATGGGTTGTACGAATTGAAGATACAGACATCCCTCGCATATATCCTGGTAGTGAAGAACATATCTTGTCATGTATTGAAGCTTTCGGTTTCGAGTTTGATGACGAAATTATCTTTCAAAAAGACCGTTTAAACATCTATGAATCTGTCTTAAACGATCTTCAGCAACGTAACCTCACCTATGCCTGCCAATGTACACGAAAAATCTTAGGCTCTAATCATATCTATAGCGGTACTTGCCGCGATTTAAAACTACCACACGATCAACAAGCCATTCGGGTTAAAACATCAAACGAGTTGATTTGTTTTGAGGATCTTTTACAAGGTCAGCATTGCTCGAATTTGACCAATGAATTAGGAGATTTTGTTCTTAAACGTCGCGACGGTATTATTAATTATCAGCTCGCCGTGGTTGTGGATGATTATCTACAAGGAATGACTCATGTTGTGCGTGGTGCTGATTTGCTGGATAATACTGAACGACAAATTTGGTTAGGGCGATTATTGGGCTACCCTGAACTTCAGTATATGCATTTGCCCCTAGCAATGAATAAAGATGGCACAAAGCTTTCTAAGCAAAATTTAGCTGTAGCGCTTGATCTCACCCAAGCCCCCCAACTCTTGAACAAAGCTATTCACGCATTAGGACAAGATCCCGTTGATCTAGATCAACCAAATCGCATGCTTCTACAGGCAATTCAACAATGGGATCGTAAGAAAATTCCAGTTAGCACCACCATACAAGGTGTTTTTGAATAGTGTCCATACAGAATCATGCTTGTTATTCAGCTGAAAATGTTTTTGAATTCCATTTAGATAGATTAATCAGGAATTCATTATGTTTTTTATTTTTGGGGTAGGACCTAAAACCATCAAAACGGAAAAGGGGCAATTTCTATGCCCAGTCTGTCGTACATATAGCAATTATGAAATTAAACAACAACGCAATTATTTTTCTTTATTTTTTATTCCATTGATTCCACTATCAAAACCCAAATCTGGTCAAGTCACCTGTTTAAACTGTGGCACACATATGCCAACAATGGTGTTGCAGCAAAATAGTACCCCACCATCATCAGATTTGAATGCTTAAGATACAATCGTGTATTTTAAAAGCTAGATACTTCCTTAGCCTGATTCTTTTCTTGGGTTGTTGCTTCAATTTTCAGCATTAAACTGACCATGACAGCACACATAATCAGAGATGAACCACCATAACTAATAAATGGTAAAGTTAAACCTTTTGTTGGGAGCAGCCCCATATTCATACCAGCATTTACCATAATTTGCAGAACAAAAATAATGCTAATCCCGTAAGCCAAATAACCCGCTCTCAAGAATTGATGTTGAATGGCACGATGCCCAATTCGAATACACGCACCCACCATAAGAAATGACAGTGCGAGAACAACCGTAATGCCCATGAAACCGAACTCTTCTGCCAAAATAGCCAACATAAAGTCCGTATGAGCCTCGGGTAGATAAGACATTTTTTGAATACTATGGCCTAAGCCTACCCCTAACCATTCACCACGTCCAAAGGCCATAAGCGCATTTGAAAGCTGATAACCAGAACCTAAAGGATCTGCCCATGGATTGGTAAAAGACATTAAACGCTCGAAACGATAAGGCTCGAACACAACCAGCACTACAAATGCCATGATAATGGCACCCAATGCAATACCAAACTGGATTAGTGGCGCACCTGCAAGAAAGAACACCCCTAACATCGTTAAGGCAACCACTACCGTTGCACCTAAGTCAGGTTCAGCAATAATCAAACCAACTGTACATAGCATTACTGTTGCTAATCTTGCTAGCCCTTTCACATTATTCCGCACTTCTTCTGCCCGACGGACAACATAATCTGCAGTAAAAATAGCCATCATCACTTTCGCAGCTTCAGTAGGCTGGAAGGTAAATCCTGCGATTCGAATCCAACGCGTCGAACCGTTCACTTCCGAACCGACTAATAACACCGCGACAAGCAATGCCATAGTCATCATCCATAACGGAAATGTGTTATTAAACCAGGTATTTAACGAAACACGATAAACCAAAATTGCTGCGACAAACGCAACCACGATGGATATGGCATGGCGGATGACATAGTGGAATGGATTTTCATGCAATCTTTCTGCGTAAGGCATAGAAGCTGAACCAACCATCACCGTTCCAATACAGAGCAGTGCAATCACACAAAAAATTAGAACATTCCTTGATGTAATTTCACTTGGAATACGTGGTAACCAACGTTGGTAAATTTTATTCACTTTATCAATCGTTGTCTGAGCCGACTCAGCCATATCTTCGTCCTTATTGTTCTTCGTGCAGCGCATTCACACAAGCAACAAATTGATGTCCGCGTTGTGGATAGCCTGTAAACATATCAAAACTTGCACATGCTGGCGAAAGCAATACCACATCATGTTGCTGTGTATTTGCTTGGCATAATTTTACTGCTTCTTCCAATGACGTAGCGTGAAGAATTGTGGTTGTGCCTTGAATTGCTTGTTCAATCACTGGCGCATCTTCACCAATGAGTACCGCGAGTTTTGCAAATTCCGTTAATGATTTTCTTAAAGCAGTAAAATCTTGCCCTTTACCTTGACCACCTAAAATGATGGCAACTTTAGCTTTCTGTACTGCGATCGCCGCACCTAAGCCGTCTAATGCTGCTAAGGTTGCCCCAATATTTGTACCTTTTGAGTCGTTATAATAACGAACACCTTGCACTTCTTTAACAAATTCGCAGCGATGTTCCAACCCCTTGAAGGTTTTCAAAGTTTCCAGCATAACCTCTAATGGTAGACCTATCGCTTCACCTAAAGCTAAACACGCAAGTGCATTTGCGACATTGTGTGTCCCTTGAATATACATCTCAGAACTTTTCAATAAACGTTCACGCCCCCTTGCTAGCCACAGCGTACCATCAGTATCTCTGAGTACACCATACTGATTCATATCTGGTGCATTGAGCCCAAAACTCTGCATTGGCGTTGCATCAGGTACTAAAGGACGTGTCAAAGAGTCATCCCGATTGAAGACCACTTTCTTGACACCTTGAAAAATACGATGTTTGGCAGTGTGATATCCCATCATATCGCCATGACGATCGAGATGGTCTTCGCTCATATTTAAGACGACAGCAACTTCAGCATTTAAGTTCGATGTAGTTTCTAATTGGAAACTGGATAGTTCTAAGATATATAGCTCTGGATCATCTTTGGTTAAATCTAAGGCTGGACGTCCTAAATTCCCCCCTACAGCGACTTTTTTGCCTGCATATTTCGCCATTAAGCCGATCAAGGTGGTCACTGTGCTTTTTGCATTAGAACCTGTTATTGCAACAATAGGCTTTTCAGTCGCACGTCGTAAAATTTGAATTTCACTGACAACAGGAATGCCTTGTGCAAGTGCTGTTTGAATCACTGGCAGTTTAGGATCAAGCCCTGGACTGATAATAATTTCCTCAGCAGACAACAACATTTCTTCGTCAAATTTCCCAAAGCTAGTTTGGACTTCAGGTGGAATTTGATCATGTCCAGGTGGAGAGGTCCTCGAATCTGTTACTGCAACGTGATAGCCTTTTTCATGTAGAAAATTTACCGCAGCAACACCCGAAATTCCGAGTCCTGCGACAACTTTTAATCCACCACGCTGTATTAACATTTCTGCCCCATATTTTAGTCTAATTAGAAACTGCCGAAATGTTAGCACTTTGCTGCTTTGAATGCTTTTTTTGATTTCATAATCTTGACATTATTTTGTGTCCATGCGTAAAAAAACCGCCAATTTAGGCGGTTCTTTTATTGAAGTAAACTACTTCCATTTCACAGCTTGAGGGTTTAACTTGGGTGTTTCCTTGTCTGAAACAGGACAAGCGCAATTTCCGCCACAACCAGCAGTCATTTTGGGTTTAAGCCACTTTGATAGTGCCTTCCACCCTTTTCTTTCCGTGGCATCTGACAGTTTCATAAAGACTGAATTTGACGTCTGTGGAAAAACCTTTTTGAATACGACCAATGAACTCCAAAGGACCAATGCCGTAATAATTAGAATTTCAATCATCTCAGTCTCCTCAACTCTTCAGATTTAAGCTAACACGCTGGTCGCGACTTGATAGGTCAAGAACGACATAAAGTATGCTAAACCAAATAAATAGACGGTCATAAAGCCAACTGTCTTCCAAGAACCTGTTTCGCGTTTCACTGTCGCTAATGTCGCTAAACAATGTGGTGCATAAATGAACCAGACCAAAAGTGATAATCCTGTTGCTAAAGACCAGCCCAAATCCCCACCACTACTAATCAGTGATGCCAAACCTTCCGACATCGCATCCTCATCAACAGCAGACAAAGCATACACCGTGCCTAAAGCAGCAACGACAACTTCACGCGCAGCCATGGCTGGAATTAAGGCAATACAAATCTGCCAATTAAAGCCTAATGGCGCAAAGATTGGTTGCATCAAATGACCTAACATCCCCGCAAATGAATAATCAATCGCAGGTAATGTTGCACCCTCAGGTGGTTGTGGGAATGTGCACAAGAACCATAATAAAATAGAAAGCGCAAAGATGATTCCACCGACTCGCTTTAAAAAGATTTTTGCTCGATCAAGTAAACCAATCCACACATTTTTCAAATCTGGAAAACGATAGCTTGGAAGTTCCATCAATAGCATATGTTGAGATTTATCTTTTTGAAAAAACTTCAACACAAACGATACGATCAGTGCACTCACAATCCCTGCCATATATAGACCGAACAGCACTAAACCTTGAAGGTTAAATAGTCCCCAAACCGTTTGAGAAGGCACAAAAGCTGCAATCAACAACGCATAAACGGGTAAACGAGCTGAACAAGTCATCAATGGTGCAACAAAGATCGTGGTCAAACGGTCTCTTGGATCACTAATAGTCCTTGATGCCATGATTCCAGGAATTGCACACGCAAAACTCGACAGTAATGGAATAAATGCACGTCCCGAAAGACCTGCTTTATACATCAACTTATCAAGTAAGAATGCCGCTCGGGGTAAATAACCTGATTCTTCAAGCACCAAGATAAAGAAGAATAAGATGAGAATCTGAGGCAAAAAGACAACTACACCACCAGCACCCGCGATAATTCCATCAACCACTAAACTATTGAGTAATGGATGGGCAATATTCTCGCCAACAACTTCACCCAACCAGCCAAAGAACGTCTCAATACCATCCATGAAGGGTGCCGCCCAAGCAAAAACTGCTTGGAAAATGACGAACATCATCACCGCTAAACTGAATAGACCAAATACAGGGTGCAGAAAGATTTTATCGAGAAAAACTGAACGTTTATCATCAAATTCAACAAATTGAACGGCATCTTTGACAATCGCTTCAACTTTGTCGTGATCAGATCCTTTCAAACCTGTCAGCTCAGTTTGAGGAACAGCATATTTGCCATGATCTAGCGCATTCATCAGGTTTTCAATACCTGAGCGACGTACAGCAACCGTTTCTACAACTGGAATGCCTAAGCGCTCAGAAAGCTTCTGGGTATTGATTTGCATTCCACGACGACGAGCTTCATCCATCATGTTAAGCACGAGTAGCATTGGACGACCCAATTGGATCAACTCCAAAACTAAACCAAGGTGCAACTTAAGATTGGTTGCATCTACAACGCATAAAAATGCATCTTGACGACCTTCTTCCGCAATTTTCCCATAAACAACATCACGGGTGATTTCTTCATCTGGACTAGTTGCGTCTAAACTATACGTTCCTGGCAAGTCTAAAACACGAACCGCTTTACCTGAGTTTAGCGTGAAATGACCAATTTTTCGCTCAACGGTTACACCTGCATAGTTACCTACTTTTTGGCGTGTTCCAGTCAAATGATTGAATAATGAAGTTTTACCACAGTTAGGATTACCAACAAGGGCAACACGCAACGCATCGCTCATGCCGACACTCCTTCTATTTCAATTTTTTCTGCTTCATTTTTTCTTAAGGCAAAGCGAGTAAAACCCACTTGAATGAGAATTGGTTCGCCACCAAACAGTCCTTTCGTAATGACTTGTACTTTAGTTCCGGCAACAAATCCTAGCGTTTCTAAACGACTTGCCACCATATCTGTAGAAGTACCATCTACAGTGCGATGCACTTGCGTAATGATGGCAGATTGTTTGACTTTCAAATCAGATAAACGCACCGTACCTAACCCTAAAAAATTTTGAACAGTATACATACAAATGAGAATTATTACCGCACTCTCATCAAGAATGATTCGCATCTTCTTATAACACATCGACATGCATAGAAAATTACACTACATTAGATAATCTCAATTAAATCAATCGAATTTCTCAATCGAATATCCATATGATTAATAAGAAACCTCGAATTCCTACCCCCATTCAAATTCCAGAACAACTTTCGTTCTTATACGGATTTCGGGATTATTTAATCGCTCAGTCTGTTAGTCCGCACACCCGAAATGCTTATCTCACAGATTTAGTCCAATGCAGTACTCTGTTAACCAGCCCCATGACCTTATGGTCACATGATGATATTTCAGATGTACTGATTGAGCTCACCAAACAAGGGAAAAGTCCTCGATCAATTGCTCGCACTTTATCGGCACTTCGGTCTTTCTATAAATTTTTAAGAGAGCAAAATTTAAGAACAGATAATCCTATAGCCGCACATAAAACACCCAAGTTAGGACGAGCGTTACCTAAAGATTTATCTGAGCAAGATGTTGAATCACTCATTCAAGCACCAGATACAAACACAGCGTTAGGCTTGCGTGATCGCACGATGTTTGAAGTCCTTTATGCTTGTGGTTTACGCGTGAGCGAACTGATTAATTTAAGAATAGATCACATCAATCTCAATCAGGGTTTTTTGCGAATTTTGGGCAAAGGAAATAAAGAGCGTTTAGTTCCTTTGGGGCAAATTGCTGTGGAATGGATTGAAAAATACTTAGCAGAAGCTCGCCCCCAACTCCATAAAAGTGCTACAGATTACTTATTCCTGACCCAACATGGCGGGATTATGAGCCGTCAAAACTTTTGGTATGCCATCAAACGTTATGCCCTCCAAGCAGGTATAGCTACAGAGCTATCCCCCCATACATTAAGACATGCTTTTGCAACTCACCTGCTCAATCATGGTGCAGATCTCCGAGTGGTACAAATGCTCTTAGGGCACAGTGATTTATCGACAACCCAAATTTATACGCATGTTGCACAAATTCGCATGCAACAACTTCATGCTCAGCATCATCCCCGTGGCTAAGTCATCGATCTGAATTTTGTAGCACTGAGCTATAATTTACGATTTGAGAATATTTTTTGTTATGCTTAGCGCAGTAAAAATAATGCTGAAAACTTTAAAAGGGTTGTTTATGTTATTTACCCGTTCGAAAATTTTATTCGTTTCTACCCTTGCAACGACGCTTTTTATGTATGCATGCTCCAAGTCTGAAGACACGCAAAAATCTGATGGTACTTTAACGGCAACTGCACCAGCAACGGGCCAAGCATCAAATTTAACTGAGCGAAATGCGCAACAACGCTTGATTCAAAAGTTAGAGAAAAATTTTAAAACTGCCAATATCAATGCCAAAATTATCGACATTAAACCAACCGAAGTACCAAATCTTTACTGGGTCAATTTAGAGGGTATGACTGCGGTATACACTACTGCAGATGGTCAATATATTTTCCAAGGTGATTTACTACGTTTAGGTAATAAAAAAGTTGAAGATATTGGACAATCCTTCCAGTCGGCATGGAGTAAAGGGTTACTAAGCCAGTTAAAAGCTGAAGATCTCATTATTTATCCAGCTAAATCTAAAACCAAACATATCGTTTACGTTTTTACAGATATCAGCTGCCCTTACTGCCATAAATTGCATGAACATATGGATGAAATCAATTCTAAAGGAATTGAAGTTCGTTATATCGCGTGGCCACGTGGAGAACAGTATTTCCCAGCAATGGAAAGTGTCTGGTGTAGTAAAGATCGTAAAACTGCATTTGATCAAGCTATTGCAGGTCAACAATTGGACAATACCAACTGTGAAAATCCTGTTAAAGATCAGTACCAAATGGGTTTAAAAATGGGTGTAAATGGAACGCCTGCAATTTACAGCTCAGAAGGTGTTTATCTTGGTGGATACATGACAGCAGATGAAATACTACGTAGCTTAAATAACTAATATTTATGAGATAAATTACTGCTTTTTATACATCAATATTTAACTCGATTGACCCTAGAGTCTGCCTCTTTTTTTAGCTATGATCTAGGTTCAATAAAATTTTACATATTTTTTGGAGTGTGACGTGAAACCAGTTCGTCTGGCAATACTCGGTCTAGGAACCGTAGGTGGTGGTGCCCTTAAACTATTACAAGAAAACGCTGCTGAAATTAGACGTCGCACCGGTCGTGAAATTCAAATTACTTATGTGGGTACTCGTCGCCCTCGCCCAGATTTAAATCTTCCAGACTCAGTTAAACAAAGTGCCGACCTTCTTGATATCGTTCGTCAACCTGATGTTGATGTTGTTGTTGAAGTCATGGGTGGTATTCACCCTGCTTATGAAGTCATCAAAGAAGCAATTGTTCATGGCAAACAAGTTGTCACTGCCAATAAGGCGCTTTTAGCTGAACATGGTAACGAATTATTTAAACTTGCTGAAGACAATGCTGTGCAGATCGCCTATGAAGCAGCTGTTGCTGGCGGTATTCCAATTATCAAAGTAATTCGTGAAGGCTTAGCTGCCAATAAAATCGAATGGCTTGCAGGCATCATTAATGGTACAGGCAACTTTATCCTAAGTGAAATGCGTGAAAAAGGACGTGCTTTTGCGGACGTTCTGAAAGAAGCGCAAGAACTTGGCTATGCTGAAGCAGATCCAACCTTTGATGTAGAAGGGATTGATGCTGCTCACAAGTTAACCATTCTTGCATCTTGTGCATTTGGTATTCCACTTCAATTTGATAAAGTTTTTACTGAAGGAATTGGCAAAGTTACTGCTCAAGATGTGAAGTACGCCGAAGATCTTGGCTTCCGTATTAAGCATTTAGGTATTGCACGTCGTGCAGAAAAAGGCATTGAACTACGTGTTCACCCAACGCTCATTCCAGATGACCAGTTGATCGCAAATGTAAACGGCGTTAAAAATGCTGTTCTCGTACAAGCGAACGCAGTCGGCCCAACTTTATATTATGGTGCTGGTGCTGGTGCTGGTCCAACTGCTTCTGCCGTAGTCGCTGACGTTGTCGATATCGTTCGTGACATTTCTTATACTGAAGACGGTGCTGGAACTATTCCACAATTAGCATTTGAAGCACTCACAGACTTACCAATTCTAAGTCGTGAAGAAATGACAACGGGTTACTACATCCGCATTAATGCTGAAGATCAAACAGGCGTACTTGCTGAAGTTACTACGATCTTGAGTCGTGCAGGAATCAGTATTGATGCCATTATGCAGCAACCTCGCTTAAAAGACCTTATTCCTATCGTGATTCTGACAGATCCTATTGTTGAATCAAAAATGGATGAAGCGCTTTCACAAATTCAAGCATTACCCGTCATCCATGGCGAAATTGTACGAATTCGTTTAGAATCGCTTGATAATTAATCATCTCGGGTAGAGGGTACTGCTGCCCTCTCCAGCTCTACACACAATTGGAACATCATCATGTCTAATGCCAATCGTTACACTGGTTTAGTTGACCGTTATCGCGACCGTTTACCAGTGTCTGCAACTACTCGTGCAATCTCCCTAGGCGAAGGTAATACACCACTGATTAAGCTTGCGAATATTCCACGTTTAATTGGCAAAAATGTTGAAATTTATGTGAAGTACGAAGGCTTAAACCCGACTGGTTCATTTAAAGACCGTGGTATGACCATGGCAGTCACTAAAGCGGTTGAAGAAGGCTCTAAAGCGATTATCTGTGCATCTACAGGTAATACCTCTGCTGCCGCTGCCGCTTATGCTGCTCGCGCTGGTATTAAAGCATTCGTTTTAATTCCAGAAGGCAAAATTGCAATGGGTAAAATGGCTCAAGCAATGATGTATGGTGCGATCACAATGCAAATTCGTGGTAACTTCGATGACGGTATGCGCCTTGTTAAAGAAGTTGCTGACCAAGCCCCTGTAACTATCGTAAACTCAATCAACCCTTACCGTTTACAAGGCCAAAAAACGATTGCATACGAAATCGTTGATGAATTAGGTCGTGCACCTGACTATCACTGCTTACCAGTAGGCAACGCAGGTAACATCACTGCACACTGGATGGGTTATACAGAAGCTGTTGCAAACCAACCTGCGGATCAATTTGAGCAAGTAATTTATGATGCTGAAACTGATCAATTCACTGGTCCTAAACCTGAAGGTTTACCGACGATGGTTGGCTATCAAGCTTCTGGTGCAGCACCATTCTTACGTGGTGCACCTGTTCAAAACCCTGAAACTGTTGCAACAGCAATCCGTATTGGTAACCCACAAAGCTGGAACCATGCGAAAGCGGTAGTACGTGACTCTCAAGGATGGTTTGATGAATTAACAGATGCTGAAATCTTAGAAGCTCAACGTTTGCTTTCTATGTATGAAGGTGTATTTGTTGAGCCTGCTTCTGCAGCTTCGATTGGTGGTGCAATCCGCGATATTAAAGCGGGTAAAATTGCTGAAGGTTCAGTCATTGTTTGTACTGTAACTGGTAATGGTCTTAAAGATCCTGATACTGCTATCAAACAGTGTTCTGATGCAGTCATGCTTTCAATTGATGCAACGATGGATCAAGTACGCGATTCAATTTTGTCTAATATGTAAGATTGCATCATAAAAAACCCTGCATCTGCAGGGTTTTTTATTTATGGTCTAGATCGCACGTGGTAACTGACTGGTCCAACGCATTAAGCGAACAGCATCATCATTACGAGCTTGAGTATTGCTTGCTCCTAAAAGCACAACTACAGCTGGACGATTATTCAAAGTCGTATGCATCACCACACAGCGCCCAGCCTCATTAATAAATCCCGTCTTTGAAATGTTAATATTCCAGCCACCGTTACGAACGAGAGAGTTCGTATTGTTCGATTTCAACACACGATAACCGAGGTTAAAATCATAGGTTGGCGTCGTAGAAAATTGACGAATAAGACCGTACTGTGATGCGGTACTCACCAAGATGCCCAAGTCCCGCGCAGAAGCAACATTGCGAGGATCTAGACCTGTAGACTCAGTAAATTTAGATGAATGCATCCCTAAGGCACGTGCTTTATTATTCATAGCAGAGACGAAAGCCGCACGACCTCCTGGATATGTACGAGCCAAAGCCGCAGCTGCAGGGTTTTCAGATTTCATTAAAGCGAATAATAAGGCTTCAGCACGATTCATTGTGTCACCTACACGCAATGTCGAGCTTGAGTTTTTACCACCCGCACCTGCAAAATCAATGCTTTGCAGCGTAATATTTTCAGACATATTTAATTGTGCATCTGCGATCACAACAGCTGTCATTAATTTTGTAACAGACGCAATCGGTAGAGCAGTATTCGTGTTCTTACTAAATAAGACTTCACCCGTATTTGCATCCATGACCAATGCTGCACGCGCGTTCACAGAAGGTTGATTACTATAGCGACTGTTATCAAGAATCTGAGAGGTTGGTGATGTTGAGGTCGCAGGGCCTGTAGATTTACGAATTGTTGTTGTAATCGTGGTTGTTGCTTGAGGTGTATACTCTTCTGAAGAGGAAGTAGAAGCTTTGAGACTATCATTATTTAAGAATTGGCTTGCATCTTCAGATGACCAACTGATGCTCGCCTGCCCCGGTGCAGAATTAGCATGATTAATTAATTCTGCAAAGCTCAATGAGCTCATAGAGAGTAGTACTGATGTAGTCAGCACATGCATTAGCGTTAATTTCTGTTTTTTCACGATAACTTACTCATCTTACGGAGGCATTTTGCATCATTGCTAATCACCTCAAATATGACTTACATTTAGGTACAAACGTGATTAATATTAAACCACGTGATTATGCACAGTATTTTAGTAAAGATTAGGAATAGCATTGCTATTTTTGTTAGTCCAATGCAAGCAATTTTTGCATCATGTAACAAAAAAGTAAGAATAGATTTCAGAGGAGGTGTTTGTGATCACGGTATTAGTGGTAGATGACCATGAGTTAGTTCGTACAGGTATTTGTCGTATGCTTGAAGATCAAGCAGATATTCAAGTCATTGGTCAAGCAGAGTCCGGTGAAGAAGCAATTAGTCTTGTTCGTCAACACCACCCTAATGTCGTCTTGCTCGATGTGAATATGCCTGGTATCGGTGGCGTAGAAACCACTCGCCGTTTATTACAAACAGCACCTGACACTAAAGTTCTCGCCGTCAGTGGCCTAGCGGAAGAACCCTATCCATCACTACTGTTAAAAGCGGGGGCTCGTGGTTATATCACGAAGGGAGCTCCGATCACAGAAATGGTGCGTGCAATTAATAAAGTCATGCAAGGTGGTAAATACTTCAGTGCAGATATTGCTGAACAGCTTGCGAGTTCTTATTTATCTGATACACAAACCTCTCCTTTTGACGCACTTTCTGAACGTGAAATGCAAGTCGCGATGATGGTTGTGAATTGTATTAGTGCCCAAGAAATTTCAGACAAACTCTTTGTTAGCGTAAAAACAGTGAATACCTACCGCTATCGTATATTTGAAAAATTAGGAATCGATAGTGATGTCAAACTGACGCATTTGGCAATTCGTTATGGTTTGATTAAGCCTTAATTTGATCTGAGTATTCCAATGACGTCTGCTGCTTCAATTTCTATTTACCAAACGATCTACCGTCTTGGAACACTATATTCAAGTTATCGTATCATTATCGCCCTAAGCTTAACGCTCATATTCCTACTGACGATTGATTCTGAACGTTATTTTTATCAATACGAATCAATCTATTTTTACGCTTTACTCCTTTATGTTGCAAGCAGCATCATACAAACGATCGTTTTAAAATACTTACCACAAGCTATTTCTAAACAAATTATCACCTTATTTGCAGTTGACCTGCTCTTTCTAAATACTCTTACTTTTGCACTCGGTGGCCCCAATATCGCAATTGGGTTATTGTTTGTCATTTCCGTCTTTGCAGCAAATTTTTTACTCAGTAAAAACCAAGCCTTATTCATCACATTGGTCGCGGTGATTGGGATCGTATATCAACAGTTTTTTGGTAGTTTGTTCTCCATTGAAAGTCTAAATAATATTGGTGACAGTGCCTTTCTTGCCTTTTTATTTTTTGTGGTTCATGGCATTGGTCAAGTATCAATACAACGGTTTCAAGTACTCGAATCGGTCAATACACATCAAGCTAACGAACTCTTTAAATTACAAAATATTAATCGTTATATTCTTGAGCAAATCGAAGTTGGTTATCTGGTCTTAGATGATCACTGTAAAATTATCGTCTGCAATCCTGCTGCATGTTCCCTACTCGGTATTTCGCCACTCTATGCTCATGAACAATATAATCTTGCAAATTTTCAACCAGATCTCTATGAAATTCTCAAAAACACATTAGTTGCTCATGGAGAGCGCTTTCAATTTGAATCGCATCAATCATCCTATACGGTTGATATTCGTATTCAAAAACTGGTTACACCTCAACAAGCGCTCACGCTATTAATTTTGGAAGATGCGCAAAAGCTTAATCAGAAAGTTCAACAAATGAAATTAGCTTCTCTTGGTCAATTATCAGCCAGCATTGCACATGAAATACGTAATCCTTTAGCGGCAATCGTACAAGCTAATGAACTTAATGATGATTCGGATGAAGAACAAAAACGTATGCTCAATCAAATGATTGCCAAGCAAGCAAAGCGTATTGATAAAATCGTCAAAGACACATTGGATATGGCAAAGAATAAAAAAACTGCTGGTGTACTAATTCATTTTGAACAGTTTATGCATGATCTTATTCACCAAGATTTAGCAGATATCAGTTCTCATATTCAATTACAGCTTGAAGCTAATCTTGAAGTTTATTTTGATGAAATCCAACTGCGACAAGTTCTGATTAATTTAATTCGTAATGCTATTCGTCATAATGATCCGACCGCAGAGTACATTTTTGTCAGAAGCAGTTGTTCAGAAAATCAAATTTTTATTGATGTTATCGATTTTGGCAAAGGCATCCAACAACATGATTTATCTCAATTATTTCAACCATTTTTTAGTACTGAAACCAATGGAACTGGTTTAGGATTATATTTATCACAAAGTATTTGTGAAGCTAACCAAGCAAAATTGAGTTATATCGAGCAAGAACAGCAAGGTGCATGTTTTCGTATTACATGCCATAAGACAGACGTTTAGATGGATAAGATCAGGTTATGGTAAAGCAACAACCTTTAGTACTTTTAGTCGATGATGAACCTGATTTATGTATGTTGATGCAAATGACCCTTTCTCGGATGGGCATTAAAACGCATATGGCACATCATTTGAAACAAGCGCTACATTTTCTAAGCGAATATAAATACGATGCGTGTATCACCGATTTCAATTTACCGGATGGCAATGGCATCGATTTAGTTAAATACGTCACCCAGCACTACCCGAAGACGCCCATCGCGGTACTGACCGCCTATGCCAATATGGAGCTGGCAATCTCTGCTTTAAAAGCAGGCGCTTTCGATTTCGTCAGTAAGCCTATTAATCAACAGCATTTGCATCAATTGCTTAAGAAAGCATTACATACCCCTGCAGTGGATAATGATCTCAATCAGCTTCCACTTGAGGAACAACTGCTGATTGGTGTCTCAGAACAAACTCAACAGCTTCGTACAGCAATCAAAAAAATAGCTCGATCACAAGCACCTGTCTTTATTACAGGTGAATCAGGGACTGGTAAAGAAATCGTTGCGAATCTTATTCATCAACTCAGTAATCGTCATGATCATGCCTTTGTCGCGATCAATTGTGGTGCGATGAATGAAGACCTGATGGAAAGTGAATTATTTGGTCATATCAAAGGCAGTTTTGTGGGTGCTGACCAAGACAAACAAGGGTTAATTCAAACTGCTGATGGTGGAACATTATTTTTAGATGAAATTGCAGAGCTTTCACTCGCCATGCAAGCTAAATTGCTACGAGCAGTTCAAGAAAAGAAAATACGTCCGATTGGCAGTGATAAAGAGCTTGATGTTGATTTTAGGATTGTCAGTGCAAGCCATCAAAATCTTGAGCAATTGGTTCAACAAGGCAAATTTAGACAAGATCTATTTTTTAGAATTCATGTGATGGATTTACGTCTTACCCCACTCCGCGATAGACCCAAAGATATTCCTGTTCTAGCTCAACATTTTATTGATAAAATCAGTAGTGAATGGCGTATTGAAGCCCCTCAACTGTCTCAAGAGGCGATACAATTCCTTAAACAACAACCATTTACGGGGAATGTACGCGAACTTAAAAATATCATCGAGCGTGCACTTACACTTTGCGATGATAAGCTCATAGCCGTCGAGCATGTTAAAAGCCCTTCATTAGGCTTAACATCCCAACCTTTAGCACAACAACCAAATAGTCAAATTGAAGCAACTACTGATTTAACGTCTCAAATACCCAAAGGTTTGCCCGAAGAGGGATTAGAACAATACCTTGAGAAAGTAGAAAAAGAAGTTTTAATTAATGCGTTAAACTCAACGCATTGGAACAGAACCCTAGCCGCCAAAAAATTAGGAATGACATTCCGCTCATTACGATATCGTTTAAAAAAATTTGGTTTAGATACTGAAGATGAATAACTTAGCATCACCCCGATATTGATGATATTTAACGGCTTCTTAACAACAAATCGGCTGCGTGTTGGAGGTAAACCTCCTCCTTCATATCCTGCGGCCAAGGATATTCGATATTAGGGGCTATGCCTTGCCCATCAATCTCGACGCCATTGGGTGTTAAGTAATGAGATACTGTCATTTGTAGTGCCGCACCATTTTCAAGTGGAAAGAGTTTTTGCACAACACCTTTACCATAACTCTTTTCACCAATGATTACGGCGCGTTGATGATCTTTCATTGCTGCCGTAAATACTTCTGCTGCAGAAGCCGAACGTTGATTAATCAATACTCCGACTTTAAGCCCTGTAAATTCATGTCCAGGTAAAGCTTGGAATTGTTGATCACCTTCTGAACGGCTACGTGTAGATACAATCAAACCCTGATTTAAAAATAAATCTGCCGTTTCCACAGCAGAAGATAATAATCCACCCGGATTATTTCTTAGATCTATTAAAACAGCTTTGAGTTGTTGGCTATGATGCTCATCGATATAACGTTTTATTTCATTCGCAGTATCTTGCTGAAAAACTTTCACCTTTAATAGTAAAACTTGATTACTCAGCATATGTGCTTGTATATCGGCAACATCTAGTTTTTGATTTCTCACTAAAATAATTGGAGATGAGTTCGGTGATCTTTGTAAACTGATGGTTGATCCAATCGAGCCGCTGAGCAAGTCTTTGACTTGATCTTGGTTTAACAATCTAAGCTCTTGTCCATCAATTTTGTAAAGTGTAACGCCGTTGGCCAATCCTAATTTTGCCGAGTCACTATCGGGATCTAAATTTTCGATCTGCCATAAACCTCGTGAGGTATCAAAGCTAAGATCAAAATCGATACTCGCTAAATCCTCCTCGGTATATTTGAGGAGTTGGCGATAATCTTCTGGAGATAAATAGCGAGAGTAACGATCTAGCCCACTCACCAAACCTTGGATCGCTTGTAAAAATAACTGATCGTCAGTGACTTCAGTGACATAGTTTTCTTTTACTGTACCGTAAATCTGAACAAACTGCTGTATAGATTCAATCGGAACTTCTGAACTGTTTGATGACCAGTCTTCTTCTAAAGGATCAACTGCTGGACCCTTAGATCCAGCAGCGAAAGCATGAACCCCATTCAAACTTAAAGCTAGACCTAACATGAGTTTGAATAACAATGGATTCATACTGAATTCCTTCTTATTTTTTAAACTAAAGTCACTAAATTGCGACCTTTCATTTCAGCAGGAACAGGCAACTGCATTAAATTCAATAATGTCGGTGCAACGTCTGCAAGCACCCCACCCTCTGCAATTTTTGCTTGAGTTGGACCTACATAAATAAATGGCACATGCTCAGTTGTATGTTGAGTATGGACTTGACCACTTTCATAGTCCTGCATTTGTTCAACATTACCGTGATCCGCAGTGATCAACATATGACCTTTCTTCGCCATCACTGCATCATAGACACGACCTAAGCTGACATCCACTGCTTCTACTGCTTTAACGGCAGCATCGAATACCCCTGTATGTCCAACCATATCGCCATTTGCATAGTTCACAACGAGTAAGTCAAATTCACCTGAATTAATTGCATTCACTAACTCATCAGTGACTTCATAAGCACTCATTTCTGGTTTTAAATCATAGGTTGCAACATTTGGTGATGGAATCAAAATACGTTTTTCACCTGGATACTCATCTTCACGACCACCACTGAAGAAGAAAGTCACATGGGCATATTTCTCAGTTTCCGCGATACGTAATTGAGTTTTACCTAAATTAGACAGGTATTCACCAATTGAATTGACCAACGGTTCTGGCATATATGCCACCGGCGCATTAATTGTCGCTTGATAGCGCGTTAACATGACAAATTTCGCAAGCTGAGGCACAACTTTACGCTCGAAACCATCGAAGCCTTGTTCAACAAATGCTTTTGTCAATTCGCGAGCACGATCTGCACGGAAATTCATAAAAACAACAGCATCACCATCTTGTACTGCGGCTACATCCCCAATACGTGTTGCTTTCACAAACTCATCTGACTCTTCAGCAGCATACGCTTGTTCGAGACCTTCCACAGCAGACTCAACTACGCGAACAGCCTCACCTTCTGTTAATAAACGATATGCTTGTTCGACACGATCCCAACGATTGTCACGATCCATTGCGAAATAGCGACCGATCATCGTTGCGATTCGACCCTGACCTGGATATTGGGCAAATAGTGCATCTAATTTCTCTAAAGACGGCTGTGCACTTTTTGGCGGAGTATCACGACCATCTAAGAAAGCATGTAAATAGACTTGAGCACCTTTTTTTAGTGCCAACTCTGCCATAGCAACAATGTGGTCTTCATGAGAGTGAACACCACCTTCAGACAACAATCCAAAAATATGTACTGCTTTTTGATTTTCTTTTGCTTTTTCTACAGCATCAACCAATACTTCATGTTTGTAGAAATCACCAGTACGGATATCTTTGGTAATACGAGTGAAATCTTGATACAACACGCGTCCAGCACCAAGATTCATATGACCAACTTCTGAATTCCCCATTTGGCCATCTGGAAGACCAACATCTTCACCTGAACCTGAAATCAGACCATGTGGATGATTCTGTTTCATTGCAGTTAAATTAGGTGTTTTCGCTGCAAGAAAAGCATTATCTTCGACCGCTTCACGATGACCCACACCATCCATAATGACTAAAACGTGAGGGATTTTGCCAGCAGTTGCATCCGTCATGATATACACTCTTTTCTGTTTACAAATTAATCAACGTATCTTAACGAATTTTTCATTAAGACTCTATCTGAACACGATGGCTTTGATTGATCTAGACCATCTATTTTTCAATTTAAAAATTCTCTAGCGCGCTCGATATAGCAAATAGCTACCTACCGCAAAGATAAGCACAATTGGCAGAAAAACAAACCAAGCGGGAGATGGTGAATACACCAAACTCGCATACCCTAAGAAGTCTTGTAGGTAGTAAAAACCAAGCCCTACAAATAACGCAATTACTAAACGAAATCCCATGGATTGTTGACGTAAAGGGCCAAAAATAAATGAGCAAGCAATCAGTACAAGTGCCAACAATGCAAATGGCGAAGCCACTTTTTGCCAGAATGCAAGTAAATACGTTTTAGGAACTTGACTATATTCATCCATATAGCGCATAAAACTGATCAATTGACTTGGAGCTAAATCTTCAGGATCAATCGTCACCATATGAACATATTTAGGTTGAAGCGCTAAAGCAACATCCTGCTGAGGAGTTTGAATCAGTCTCGAATAGCCTTCAGGAAAAATATCCATCTGACTGGCTTCAATTAAAGACCATTGTCCATTTTGTACAAATTGACCTTGATTCGCAGTCAAGACTGACTTCAGACGATAATCTTGATCAAAGTCCATCATCTCAACTTGACGTAACTGCCCTTGCGCATTTGCATAGTCAATATAAATAAAACGCTGACCTTCTCGAGTCCAATACCCTTTGACTTCGCCAAGCTCAGCAACAGAACGACGGTCTTTAATACTTTCCGCCCTCTCGTTGGTGTAAGGAATAACATATTCACTGAGTAAAAATGAAAGCAATACCAAGAGCATTGCTGAGCGCATGACCCAACCCACAATACGCCACAGGCTAATCCCTGAAGCACGCATGACAATCAGCTCACTATTTGAAGCCATTGAACCCAAACCGAGCACTGCACCAATCAATGCTGAAATAGGTAAAATTTCATATAAATATTGCGGTGAAGCCCATAGAACATGAATAAGCGCTTGCCAAGCTCCATATCCTTCTTTCAGGCTGCCTAATTCACCCATATAGGTAAAAAGAATTTGAAGGGCTGATAAAATCGCTGTAGCACCCAACATCGCCAGCGCTGTGGTTTTCGTCACATGTTTTGCGACAATTCGACGTGCCAACATTATGATTTCACCTGCTCAATTCGTTTTTTTAACTTAGGCGCTAGTTTTTGTTTACGCGAGAAAATCGCTGCACCCACTGCATAAACAATCAAGATAGCGGGATAAGCCCAAATACCAATCTCATCTTTACTAATTCTGGTTTTAATCGCCATTAATGCCACAATCAAACTAGCAAAAATTAAGAGTGCAGGAAATAATTTTAAATATCGTCCTTGGCGTGGAGTAACCTCAGACAATGCCGTTGCTAACATCAATGCCACAATCAATGTAAATGGCACAAATATTCTCCAGCCCAATTCACTGGCAACTACAGGGTCTTCACGAGTTTCAATCAACTTCGAAATTGGTAACGCTTCTACATCACCACTTTCGAATTTCGCCTCTTTATCACTTTCAAGACGCAAACGATATGAAGCAAACTCGGTATGACTATATTTCGGACTATCTTGATAAATTTCGTAACGGCGACCTTGGGTTAAATCAACAACACTCGCTGTTTCACCGACCATTTCAACACGTGTCGCTTCTTTCGCTAAAATCATGATGTCAGGTTTTTCAGGCTTATCTGCACGCTGATAGAAGAAAATTTCTTTTAAGTTTTTACGATCTTCCGAAAGTGCACCAGCATAAATGGTATAAGGACCTGAGGAAATAAACTCTTTTGGACGTACCAAATCAAAGCCTGATCGAACCGCTTGGGTCGTCGTAAGCTTTTCAAATTCACGTATACCCCATGGAGACATCCATACCATTAATACCGTTTGAATGGCCAAATAAATGGCTGTGAGAGGTACCAATAAACGAGCCAATTGATTACGACTAACACCACTGCCATTGAGAACCGCCATTTCATGATCTACATACAGTCGGCCAAACACCAACATGAGACCAATGAAAAAACCTAAAGGTAAGATCAATGTCAAAAATTCTGGAAGACGGTAGCCAATGATGCTAAATAAAATACTTGCATCCATTCGACCCTGAGCTGCCACGCCAAAATACTTGATCAAACGCCCACCCAACATGATGAGTGTAAGCAATGAAATCACAACCACAGAGGTAGATACCACTTGTTTGACGAGGTAACGTCTTATAATCAAAGTAATCTTCCAAAATTAGGTTAAATCGGCTAGCGCTAGTTTACCCGAATGTTAAAAATATAAAACCTCATTGAAATTCTATCATTGGTAGTGTTTCAATGGTTTAATGATTTAAACGGTCTCAATAGGCACACAACAAGCATATGAAACTTTCAATTAATACATCATTGGCACAAATTTCAGAAAGCCAACATTTGGTTATTTTAGTCGACTCTGAAAACACCCATGCAGTTAAAAGCAACTATCAAATCAACAATTTAGACAGCCTAACTGAAGCAGCTCAATTCAAAGCAGGTTTCAATGAGTCTTTATCGTTATTGGGTCAAATTGAAAATCAACCGAATAGCATTCTACTTGGCTTAGGTAATGCACAAGAAGTTAAAGCTGCAAAATTAGCAAAAATTGCACAAACTATTATCAAAGCTTCACAAAAAAAATTCAAACAAATCAGTGTTGATATTTCAGCTTTGCCGAATGAATTACACTACTTATTTGCACTTAAACTCACTCAATCTGCTTATGCTTTTGACGAGTTTAAGTCGAAAAAAAATGACTTTATACTCGAACAAGTTCATCTAATTGCATCAAACTCTACGCTAACGTCAAATCAACTCAACTTAATTCAAGCAATTGAAAGCGGTCAAAACGTTGCACGTGATTTAGCAAATCGTCCAGGAAATATTTGTTTTCCTGAATATTTAGCGGATCATGCAATTGCATTGGCAGCAGAATTCCCAGATTTATTGAAAGTAACCGTGCTAGATGAACAGCAAATTGCTGATCTTGGCATGAATGCATTTCTTGCAGTCAGCAAAGGTTCAGATCGCCCTGGACGTATCATTACTCTTGAATATCAAGGTCAACTTGAACAAGCTCCTATCGTCCTCGTGGGTAAAGGAATCACTTTCGATACGGGTGGTATTTCATTAAAACCAGGTTTAGGCATGGATGAAATGAAATACGATATGGGTGGTGCAGCTTCAGTTTTAGGAACCATGCGCTCACTCTGTGAAGCTCGCCTTCCGATTCATGTTGTAGGTGCAATTGCGGCGGCTGAGAACATGCCATCAGGTCATGCAACTCGACCAGGTGATATCGTCACCACGATGAGTGGTCAAACTGTTGAAATTCTAAATACAGATGCCGAAGGTCGCTTAGTCCTCTGTGACACGCTGACCTATGTCAAACGCTTTAACCCAGAACTTGTGATTGATATCGCAACATTAACAGGCGCTTGTGTTGTTGCTTTAGGCTCTGTTTTAACTGGTATGTTCACACCAGATGATGAACTGGCACATGAACTTTCTCAAGCTGGTGAACAATCCTTTGACCGTGTATGGCGTATGCCTGTCTATGATGACTACCAAGAACAGCTTGACTCTCCATTTGCTGATATTGCCAATATTGGTGGTCCAAAAGCTGGTGCTGTTACAGCTGCTTGCTTCTTGCAACGCTTCACACGTGAATATCGTTGGGCACATTTAGATGTTGCTGGTACAGCTTGGACATCTGGCGCAGCAAAAGGTGCAACTGGTCGCCCAGTTCCATTATTGGTTCAATTTCTCGCAAATCGCGTAAATTAATGTCTAAAATCAGCTTCTACTTATTTGAAAAGAGTCCAGAACGACAGGTCCAAAGTGCCTGTCGTTTATGTCGAAAAATTCTGCGTAACCCTGCAAAAATATGGATTCATTGTCCAGAATTGAGCATTCAAAATGAACTCGATGATTTACTTTGGAGTTTCGATCCGCAGAGTTTTTTGACACATGGCATTGATGATCAATCAGCAGCTATTTGTATTTCGTCTAAGCTCCCTGAAACTCAGGAATGGATCGTGTTTAATTTTCACATTCATGCACTTGAAGATCCTTCACGTTTCAGTCACATTATCGAAATTATTGAAAACAACGAAGCTGCCAAAGAAATTGGACGAGAGAAATATAAAACCTATCGAAAATTAGGTATCTCACCTCAAACACATAAACTTTAGCGCGTTGTCATTGGAAAAAGGAGAATCACGGTGGCCATTAATGTCGGTCAAGATTTTAAAAAACGTTGGTTGAAAGCGCCAGAAGCGGTTCGCCAAGCTTTTATCGACGACCTTAATCGCATCAGTGATTTACTCGAACCTCAAACTCAACCAGAGCAATGGCTAGACCATGATGATCGTGCCCAGCAAGTGGCTCAATTAAAGGTTGAACAGGCTTATGCGGATGAAAAAGCACGATTAATTGAAGAAGCTCGTATTCGTAAGCAATTGGCTTTAGAAAAATCATTAGCAGAAAAACGTGCACTGCAAGAGGCTTATAATCAAAAGCTTCTACAAGATGAATATCTTAAATTTCAACAACAAACCGATTCGCTCGTACAGTTACGACAAGTGATTGATGCAGAAATCGATGAATATACTGAAAAATACCAAAAAGTGACTACACCCCATCGAGACTTTTCAGGAAACTCTCCTGCGCATTTATCAATTCATCAAGATTTAGATACGATTCGTTTACGTCTCGAGCTTGAAGCTGAAACCATGATTGAAGATGCCGTACAAATCTTTAAATCAAAACTTCAAGCAGCAGCAAAAGAAGAGATCGAACTTATTTTAAAAAATACATCTCTACCTTCTTAGAGGCTCGAACGGTGGATGCTTAGTGTCATCAAAATGAAACATATTTGTCACACCATGAATGTGATTTAAATGCTCTCTGCGATTTGACGGACATGAGGAAAGTATCACCATGGATCTTTTAAACAACATCTCTGAACGAATCACTCATTTGAAATCTGGCGAACATGTCACGATCAGTGCTCAAGAACTATTGATTAGTCGAGCAGATTTTCAATCGATTTTAGTGTATTTAAAACATGAGTCGAAAAGAGGCGACTTTTTAATTCAAGATGAAGATTTGGTAGAGAATTGGTTTGATCGCACATCACTCACCATTAATAAAATTTAAAAGAGCCCACTGAGGGCTTTTTTTATCAGGTTTGAAGTATCAATTTAAGCAAAAAAATCTAAAACGGCTGAGAATATATTTCCCATGCCATACCCCATACCTAGTAAAAGTGCGATCCAAATCCAAGCACCAATAATATTGTAAAACATGAAACTGCTATAGCTCATATATCCAGAGCCAGCAGCGAATGGAGCAAAAGAACGGACAAAAGGGATAAAGCGCGCAATTAAAATGGTCTTACCACCATGTTTTTCGAAATAAGCATTCGTTTTGGCAATATACTCAGGTTTTAACCAACGTGAGTGGTCGCTAAAATTTTTAATACCAAGCCATCGCCCTGTATAGAAATTGAGAATATAACCAAGGACTGAGCCGATAAATAATAACAATCCCATATAGTGCAAATGAATCAACTCAGTGGTCGAACATAAAGCACCGATGGCGATGAGCAAACTGTCCCCAGGTAAAAAAAACATGAAAACGGAACCATTTTCCGCAAATATCACTAAAAATAAAATTGCGTAAATCCATACGCCATATTGCTCTAATAAACTAGGTAAAAGCTGCTCTAAATGCAGTAAAAAATCAATCATTCTGAAGTTCTCTGAGCATGTTGCTTTCTCCTTTAGATAGATTGTATACCTAATTTATTTAAACAAAAAAACAGCCTAAAAATTTAGGCTGTTTTCTATTTTAATCATTTTTTAACGTAAAAAGCCATTCTGTGCTAAAAATTCCATGCTTAATTTAGACTCAGGTTTATGTTCAGCAGCCTTATCCCCAAGCAATAAACGTTCAATATATCGTGCAAGTACATCGACTTCTAAGTTTACTTTAGTCCCGACTTTCCACGTACTAATATTGGTCCGCTCTGCAGTATGAGGAATAAGATTTAAACTCAACACATTGCCACGTAGATGATTGATTGTAAGACTAATTCCATCAACTGTGATGGAACCTTTCTCCGCTAAATATTTTGCAATTTCAGGCGGGGCCGTTACCTCAAAATAGAGTGAACGTGCATCTTGACGTTGCACCGTAATTTCACCAACTACATCTACATGTCCACTAACAATATGACCACCAAAGCGAGTTGTTGGTAACATCGCTTTTTCTACATTGACGGTTTGCCCAACCTTCCAACTCGATAAAGTTGTACGATGAATACTTTCAAGTGACACATCTGCTTCGTACCATTGATTGCCCCATGCAATAACAGTTAAGCAGATGCCATTAGTCGCAATAGAATCACCCAAGTGAACATCAGACATATCAAGATCAGTCTGTATACGCAAGCGGATATCACCACCTACATTTTGTAAACTTTCGACTTTTCCTAAACTTTCTACAATGCCTGTAAACATAATGGGTACTCTTAAATTTGTTCTATTTTTACCATAAATCCAATTGTTCAGCGACGCCTGTAGTGTCAACTCCACCCAATTCAGCATAGTGGTGTAACTGACCAAGTAACTGTCGAATTGGCGGTCCTGATTTTGCGTGCGTGTCTGTAATCACGATAAACTCAAGAACGCGCGCACGCTCAGACTGACGCTGCTTACTCACACGATATCTTGGAACATCTTGAGTCAAAATTGTGACTCGTCCACGCTCTAAATTCGCTTTAAGTAAATCGCCAGCCTCAATATTTCCATCCGTTGAATAGCTGGTCAAAATATAGCGTGCATTAATGGTTTGCAAAAGCTTTTCATACGCTTCTTTGGCATGTTTAGAAGAATTGTATGGGCTTGGTCGTTCTTTACGCCAAGCACGGTCGATTCCACTCTTGAAACCCTTAGTATCTGGACTTGGTAAATCTACCTGATCCCATAAAGTCAAAGCATTCAATACATGATAGTTGCTACTATAGGCATGCTGATTATAGGGTGGATCCAAATATGCCACATCGACTTCGAAACCACTCATTTGGTTTGCTAAGTGTTGAGCATCCACACACCACATTTCAGCTGCTGGGCCTGTCAGATTTGAATTTTCACAAAAACGACTTGGGGTCAGCCATAGTAATGATTCAATTCGCTCTAAAGCCGTCTGAGTTTTACCGCCCCAGCCGTGATGGAAACTCTTAAATACGCCTGACGTATTACTCACAAAACTTGCTGAATACAATAAAGGTGCAAGTAAAGCGCTCATTTCCACATCATCAATTGCACCTTGAGCTTGCCAGGTTGCAATTTGTTGACGAATTGCATCAATGCGCATGCCATTTCGACGTTTGAAGAATAAACGGTCTCGTGAAGGATCATAGATCTCATCATTACGAGGACAGAGATTGTGTGTTACCCATCCTTTGACCTCAGGCAAGCGATTAAGATAATCAATTGCTTTCTGATATCCGCCTAATTCTTTAAAAACAGGAGCTTCAGTACATGACAATATGGCATGATTGAGTGCGTGGCTGTAAGGCTCCCAATCATTCGCTATTACTCGGTAGCCATTTTGACGAGCCAAACGAGAAACCACACCACTCCCAGCAAAAAAGTCCGCAAAGATAGGCGCTCGACCTGAACTCGTATTCAAAGTTCCAGTGCTTTCTAATGCCTCAAGAATCAAATGTAATAAACGACGCTTGTTGCCTAAATAAGGCACAAGTTGATTAAACAAATACTCATCTGTCGTACGTGCTGCATGGCGACGTTTATGATAAACCGTTGACTCTATACTCATAGCGACTCTTGATCAGGGATTAATTTTAAACGGATGTCATCACCTAACTGAGTTACATCTTGAAGTTTAAAACGGAGTTGTTCTGTCATTTGTTTAAATTCAGCATTAAACATTGGACGAGCTGATTGACCTAATAGTGTAGGCGCAATATAACTAATCAATTCGTCTACCAAATTTTCCTGCAAAAATGCAGTAGATAGGGTTGCACCAGCTTCCACCATCACATCATAGATTTGAAAATCTTTTAAGACTTTTAGCAACTCAACTAAGGGCTGAACTTCGAATTGAATCACGCCAAGTTGTGCAAGCTCTGCTCGAAATGGTCCCATGACCATGACAGTATCAGGATTCTCTAACACTTTAGCATCTAAAGGTAAGCGACCTTGACGATCTAAAATCACACGTTTTGGCTGCACAACTCGTTCTAATTGAATATTCGGTAGAGCTCTAACATTCAACTGACAATCATCAGCCAACACTGTTTCAATACCCGTGATCACTGCACCAGAAATTGCACGCCAATGTTGAACATCCTGACGTGCCAGTTCACCTGTAATCCACTTCGACTCCCCTGAAGCCATTGCTGTACGACCATCGAGACTCGACGCGACCTTTAAACGTACATAAGGTAATCCCTTAGACATAGCTTTAAAGAAGCCTAAGTTCAAAGGACGCGCTTCCAACTCACAGATCCCGACTTCAACGTCTATACCTGCTTGTTGTAGGATAGCCACACCTTTACCAGCAACCAATGGATTAGGGTCTGAACAAGCCACTATCACTTTTTCAATGCCCGCTTCGACCAAACCTTTAGCACAAGGAGGAGTACGACCATAATGCGCACAAGGTTCTAATGTGACATACGCGGTTGCACCCTGTGCTTGCTCCCCTGCTTGACGAAGTGCAAACACTTCGGCATGTGGTTGCCCAGCTTGGGGGTGAAAGCCTTCACCAATAATCTGTCCGTCTTTGACAATGACACAACCTACATTAGGATTTGGTTTTGTCGAATATTGACCTTTCTTCGCCAATGCTATTGCACGACGCATCCACATTTGATCTTGATCGATCTTTTGTTGCGAGAACTCAGACATTCATAACCTTGAAGTTGAATTTGGGGCGAGATTAATGTTCTTGATCTCGGTGTTGCATTTGTTCGATTTGACGGCGGAACGCTTCTACATCTTGGAAATCTTGATATACAGATGCAAAACGTACGTATGCGACATGATCGAGTGCAAATAAAGCCTTCATTACAATTTCGCCTATAGTACGCGAACGCACATCACGTTCACCTAGTCGACGAATTTGAAGTTGAATATCACTGACCACCGCTTCAATTTGTTCTTGTGTCACAGGACGTTTTTGTAAAGCATGCATGAGTGAACGACGAAGTTTCGCTTCATCATAAGGTTCATTTTTACCATCAGACTTGGTGACACGAGGCATCACCACTTCAAAACTTTCAAAAGTTGTAAAACGCTCATTACAACTAATACATTCACGACGACGGCGAATTTGGCAGCCTTCAGCAGCTAAACGTGAATCAATCACCTTACTATCAGCGGCGTTGCAAAATGGACAATGCATAGCGGTTTAATTGAACAAATTCTATTTGCACCAAGTGTATCAAAAAATTCTGCTCATGTTGAGCTTTCATCAATATATAGAAAAAAAACAGCCCCAAAGGGCTGTTTCACACTATATATTGATTGTTGTGTTTAATCGTTATTCAACGCGCTCACCATGTTGACTTAAATCCAGACCCATACGCTCATCGTCTGATTCAACACGAATACCGATGATTAAATCAATGACTTTTAAGATGATGAATGTCAGGATTGCTGAATAAGCGATTGTTGCAAGAACACCTTCAACTTGTACCCATAATTGGCTTAATACGTTTGTAGGTGCTGCATCGCCCATGATGAACTCACTTGCAAAGAATGCGGTTAGAATTGCGCCAACGATACCACCAACACCGTGAAGTCCAAAGGCATCTAATGAGTCATCCGCTTTCAATGCACGTTTTAATGCTGTAATACCCCAGAAGCATACGACACCACCAATTAAGCCCATCGCTAAAGCACCACCTACTGTCACGAATCCAGCAGCTGGCGTAATCACAACCAGGCCAGCTACCGCACCTGATGCCGCACCCAACACTGAAGCTTTGCCACGAACGACTTTTTCAGTGATTAACCATGAAATGGCAGCAGCGGCAGCAGCAACTTGAGTTACCACCAATGCATAACCTGCTGAACCATTTGCACCTAATGCAGAACCACCATTGAAACCAAACCAGCCGACCCAAATTAAACTCGCACCAATGACAGTCAATGTAAGGTTATGTGGTGCCATTGATTCTTTGCCTAGCCCCATACGCTTACCAAGCATATACGCCGCAACTAAACCAGCAACACCTGAGTTAATATGAACAACAGTACCACCTGCAAAATCAAGTGCACCATCGTTACCTAACCAACCACCACCCCATACCCAATGTGTAATAGGAGCATAGACAACCACCACCCAAATTGCGATAAACGCAACAAAAGCACTGAATTTCATACGCTCAGCAATAGAACCACTGATAATGGCAACGGTAATGATTGCAAATGTCATCTGGAAGATGACAAATAAAATTTCTGGAATTGTTCCACTCAATGCTTCTGTAGTGATACCAGACAACATAAATTTATCTAGACTTCCAATAAAGGCATTACCTTCACCAAAAGCAAGAGTGTAGCCAACCACTACCCAAGCGATACTGACCACCGCAGCAGCGACAAAGCTGTGTGCCATGGTACTTAAGACATTTTTTTTACGTACCATACCGCCGTAGAACAGCGCTAAACCAGGAATGGTCATGAGTAAAACGAGTGCAGTTGAAACTAAAATCCAGGCAGTGTCACCCGTATCAAGAACTGCCGCTTCTTCAGCAGGAGCTTCTTCTGGAGCTGCTGGTAATGTTTCAACCAAATTAGAATCTGTAGATGAAGCCTCAGTTTCAACAACTGCAACTTCAGTAGAAGTTGGTTCTGACACTGCTTCTTCAGCCCATGCGACAGAACCACCTAAGAGTGCGCCAGACAAGCTCAGCGCCATTAGCATTTTTTTCATTCGTATCCCCCAACCTAGTTTTTGTGAGTTATTCGCTACTCAGCAAACTTCATGCCAAATTAAACTGCGTCAGCACCAGTCTCACCAGTACGGATACGGATAACTTGTTCTAGATTCGTCACGAAAATTTTTCCGTCACCAATTTTGCCAGTACTAGCTACACGTGTAATTGATTCAATCACTGAATCAACCATTTCGTCACTGATTGCGATTTCAATTTTTACTTTAGGTAAAAAATCAACCACATATTCAGCACCACGATAAAGTTCAGTATGACCTTTTTGACGACCAAAACCTTTTACTTCAGTTACGGTGATCCCTTGAACGCCAATTTCAGAGAGTGCTTCACGCACGTCATCTAATTTGAATGGTTTTACAATTGCTGTTACGAGTTTCATGTTGTTTTCCTTCGGCTTTTTTCACCAGTAAGGTTTTATGTTCAAATTTCATGCCAAACTTCATAATGGTTGGGGATATTAATCAGCCAGCATGAACTTATTTATAACCTATTTTATACGCCTACACGGTCTTATGTTCTAAAAATATTGGGAATTTTGATGGATTTTT
Source organism: Acinetobacter sp. ANC_7654 (assembly GCF_056779855.1). Classification (NCBI taxonomy): domain Bacteria; kingdom Pseudomonadati; phylum Pseudomonadota; class Gammaproteobacteria; order Moraxellales; family Moraxellaceae; genus Acinetobacter; species Acinetobacter sp. ANC_7654. The sequence continues at coordinate 133,693 of NZ_JBWYIR010000008.1, forward strand.
TTTATGTTCTTATTGGTTTAACCTATGAAATGTAGTTAACACTAGGGGCAATCTAAAACGGATGTTAAACTTCAATGTTGATGACTTATTATTCGGAAGAACTATGATTGAAACTTTATTACAGGCAATCTTAGAACAGGTTGACCAACCCAAAAAAGATTTAGAAAAAAATGTGAGAGCGTTGTTAAACGAAGCGATTAGTAAAATGGATTTGGTTTCTAAAGAAGAAATTGAGCGTCAGAAAACTGCACTAAACAATGCCAATTTGCGTTTAACAGAACTTCAAACGCAATTAAAATCATTAGAAAGCTTAATTTCCGATCAAAAATAAGCAACATTGCACCAATACAGTGCTTAAACACAAAGTTAGCGATTAAAAATAAAGCAATTCTAAAAATAATATAATAATGGTTCAATTTTATGTCATTTGCCAAAATTTATACCCGAGGTCTTCTTGGTTTACATGCACCACTGATTGAAGTCGAGGTTCATGTCAGCCAAGGATTACCTTCACTCACTATTGTAGGTCTTCCAGAAGCTGCTGTTCGAGAAAGTAAGGATCGTGTCCGTTCTGCAATCATTAATAGCGGTTTTCAATTTCCAACCAAACGGCTGACGATCAATCTAGCCCCAGCTGATTTACCCAAAGATAGTTCAAGGCTTGATTTACCTATTGCTTTGGGGATTTTAATCGCTTCTGGGCAACTACATGATCAAAATATTGACCGTTTTGAATTTATAGGTGAATTGGCACTCGATGGTCTGTTAAGACCTGTAACTGGAACTTTGACTATCGCAATGGCATGTCAAACCGCAGGTCATGAGTTAATGATTCCTGTGAGTAATTTGGATGATGCAGCCCTTCTTCCCAATTTTGAGGTGTATACAGCCAAGTCATTAAAAGATGTTTGCCAACACTTTGATCAATCGAGTCCAATTCAACCCATATTAGCGAATAAAACGATTCAACCTCAAATAAATCGATTTGATCTCGCTGATGTCAAAGGTCAATTACGTCCAAGACGCGCCTTAGAAATTGCAGCAGCTGGTGGACATTCTATTTTATTTAAAGGCCCGCCAGGCACTGGTAAAACACTGCTTGCCTCAAGATTGTCTGGCATCTTGCCCCCATTAACCAATCAAGAACACTTAGAGGTCGCAAGTATTTACTCCATTGCAAATACACCTTATCAATTTGGTCATCGCCCCTTTAGAGCGCCACATCATACGGCATCCGCTGTGGCCTTGGTTGGTGGTGGATCACACCCTCGACCAGGTGAGATCACCTTAGCCCATTTAGGTGTACTTTTTCTCGATGAATTACCTGAGTTTGACCGAAAAGTCTTAGAAGTATTGAGGCAGCCTCTTGAGTCGAAAGAAATCGTCATTTCCAGAGCATCAAGACAAATTACTTTCCCGGCTAATTTTCAATTTGTCGCTGCAATGAATCCATGTCCATGTGGATATGCCTTCAATCAAGACAGTCGTTGTCAATGTTCACCTGAATCAATTAAGCGCTATCAAAATCGAATTTCTGGCCCTTTACTAGATCGGATTGACTTACATATTGATGTGCCACCTTTACCTCCCCAAGACATGCAAAGCACTACACCGATGGAGAATTCTGAAACAGTCAGAAAACGGGTGATTCAGGCCTATGAGTTGCAAATTCAACGACAAGGTGTGACAAATCAAAATCTAAGTTCTCAACAGCTTGATCAAGTGGCTCAACTAGATGATTCTGCAAAAAAGATTATCGCTATGGCTCAGCAACGTTTGAATTTATCAGCACGTTCTTACCACCGAATCTTACGTGTCGCTCGTACAATTGCTGACTTAGCGAGTTCTGAACATATACAAACAGCTCACTTAACCGAAGCACTCTCTTATCGTAAACAGGAATAAAAAAAGCGACTCAGTTGAGTCGCTTTTTTTATTTGAGTCGAGTTTAGAAGCTATAACCCAATGCTAATACCATTTTATTCTTTAAATTGTTTCCATAACGATCATCACCACCAATAATATAATTCATGCTTGCTGTGACACCTGTTTCCCCTAAAGCTTTACTTAGACCAATATCAAAGTGACGGAAATTAAAACTTTCTGACTCTGGTGTTTCTGCAACATACTTACCGTCTTTTTCATAAACATATAAACCCAAAGCTGTGTCCAAGCTAAAATCGTTTGGTAGAGGATAACTATATGTAGCTTTTAAATATGTGTCTCCAGCGTTCCCCCAACCTGTATCTTCCAACAAAGTTTGAGCAGTTACTCCAACATCTTTGTAATTCAGACCAAGTAATAATTCAAAGCCATCATAAACTGACGTTTCAACGTCATAATAATAGTAATAAGTTGTACCTACAGTAAAACCAGTGTTTTCATTGATTGAACCGTTGTAACCCACATAAAAATTATTTTCCATTGGATTGGTAGTACCGTAAGCATCTGTACCTAGCGTAGATGTCCACCACCCTGCGTACAATCCAGAACTATGGCTATAGTCTAATCCACCTTGTAATGTAGCTTCAGTATTTTCAGGAGCTGCCGTATTACCACGCAATATATAACTTGATAAAACACTGATATTACCCGATACAGAATGCGGTGAAGTTGGTGCCTCAGCAAAAGAAAATGTTGATGCAGATGCTACAACTGCTAGACCCAATGCTTGAATTGCTAATTTCATATTTATGTTCCCCCCACATCATGATTAGATGCTTTTTCGGTTTATTTGTTTAACTCATATGTGAATTAGCAATAGCTATGCCAAAGTTAAAGGTGTCTAGATACAAAGGAATTAAAACAACGAGATAAAATAATTTAAAGTAATGATTTTATTAATTTATTTATTTAAATTTCTTATTTTCAAAAATATTCAAAGAAATTTTTTTTGACGATCCACTTGAGTTAAAGGCATATCTTTTTAGATTACACATTCATTTACAAGATGCATCATTTTAAGGCTATTTTTTAAACAAATTTAAAATTGGAGTATCAATTTAGTGCGGCATGAAAAGCCAATGATGTCTGAACCACATTAAAATTAAATGAAAATGAACTGAATAAATATCATTCTTATTTAAAATCCTTTATTCATCCTTATTTACTTCTGATGTTACAAAAAAAAACGTGCCATATTGACTAAATTAAAAAAAAAAAAGAATATCAGGTTAAAAATAAATATATGTTATTAATAGTTAAATTTAATTTTATAATAATTTTAATCTTTAATAATTCACAACTTAGTTTAATTTATATACTTTTTGCTTATGACTTTAGGTGCGAAATTGTGAATAATAGAGCCAATTTTGTTATACATTACGTATACAAATACTAAACATTAACCATAATCATTTTGTATGAGGCTCTCTCCCAATGCAAAAATTCCAAAAACTAAGCTTAGCAGTTCTTATTCAAACTGCTTTAATTTCTACTGCATTTGCGAGTGAGCAAAGTGAGTCAAAGGGATTCGTAGAAGATGCTGAAGGATCAGTATTATTCCGTACAGGTTTCTTGCATCGTGATAAAAAGAACGGTGTCGAAGATACCAGCTCAGCAGCTCAAACAGCCATGGTTAAAATTGAGTCTGGTTTCACGAAAGGTATCGTTGGTTTCGGTGTTGGTGTTATTGGTGATGGGTCTTTCAAATTAGGTGATAATGCCCATACCGGTAATGACATGATTCCAGTCGATAATAATGGTCATGCTTATGATCATTGGGCAAGAGGTGGTGCTTTCATCAAAGCTCGTATGTCGAACACCACAGCTACTTATGGGACTCAGATTTTAGATTTACCTGTTCTTGCAAGTAATACAGCTCGTTTGGTACCTGAATATTACACTGGCTTGTTAATCCAAAGTAATGAAATCGATAATTTGACTTTGGTTGCTGGTAAATTTACTGAAAACCAACGTTCTAGTCAAATCAATACCGATGGAAATGAATTAGATCGCGCGGTTGTTTGGGGCGCTAAATATAACTTTGGTGATGCTCTCAATGCGTCTTATTATGGTACAGACATTAAAGATCGTTTAGAACGTCACTATGTGAATGCCAACTATAGTTATGCCGTGGCTAAAGGTAAGTTGACTCACGATTTCAGTGCATATCGTACTGAATGGGATGCTGCACCAAATAATACGGCATATACTTATTCTCATACTTCAAATGATTTCAATAACTTAAGCAATAATATTTGGGCAATTTCAACAACTTACAATACTGGTCCACACAATGTAATGCTTGCTTACCAACAAAATACAGGTAATACAGGTTATGACTATGGTTTGGGCAAAGGTGTTGGTGATGGCCATCAAACGATTTATATGCCTAACTCGTATTTATCTGATTTTATTGGTAATGATGAAAAATCCCTACAGCTACAATATACCTATGATTTTGGTGCATTAAATGTTCCTGGCCTGTCATGGACTTCGGCATTTGTTTATGGATGGGATATTGATGTATCTGCAGGGGGTACTGACCGCTCAGTATTGCTAACCAATGATGCACAGGAACGTGAATTCTTTAATCAAGTGAAATATACAGTCCAATCTGGTTTTGCTAAAGATGCAAGCTTACGTGTTCGTCACTCTTACTACCGTGCAAGTGATGAATATCAAAGCGCTTATATCGGCGACACCAACGAATGGCGTATTTGGTTAGACATTCCCGTGAAATTATTCTAATTTTCAACTAAAAAGATCAATAAAAAAACCTGCACTTTGTGCAGGTTTTTTATAAAAGCTACAAGATCAAAGTTTGTAGCTTTATTTATACATCAGGCAAATTATTTGTTTGCTTCTGCATAAGCAGCAATTGAGCTTAACACTTCTTGTTTAGCAACATCTGCACCTTCCCAACCACTTAACTTGACCCACTTACCTGGCTCTAAGTCTTTGTAGTGTTGGAAGAAATGTTCAATTTGGCTAATCAATAAAGGAGGAAGGTCAGTATATTCCTGAACATCTTTATAGATTGGCGTTAATTTATCGTGTGGTACAGCGACAAGTTTCGCATCAACACCACCATCATCTTCCATATTTAATTTACCCACTGGACGGCAACGGATAACCGAACCTGGTTCTACAGGATGTGGAGTAACAACTAATACGTCTAATGGATCGCCATCAAGAGATAATGTATTTGGTACATAACCGTAGTTTGCTGGGTAGAACATTGCAGTACCCATGAAACGATCTACGAAAAGTGCATCTGAATCTTTATCAATTTCATATTTAATTGGTGCTGCATTTGCAGGGATCTCGATAATTACATAGATATCGTTTGGTGCATCTTTACCTGCAGGGATATTACTGTAGCTCATAGCAAACTCTTTACTGTCAGTGTTCATTAAAATGGGGTTGATTATATCGCTTTATTCAGCAATCATCATTCGATTATACAAGCTGAAGATGTATTTTAGGTATGGTGTTAGTCTGTTTTTCTTAGAGCAATCGAATAATTAATAAAAGCAATAAGATCGGACAAAGCATTGATAAGAACCAAACAATTGATCTAAGGGTCGCCCAATTACATAAATAACAAATCCCATAGATGATTCGTAAGACGATATACGCCGAACCTAATAGAATCACCAATTGTTGTTGAACAACCATATACTCAGCCATCAAAACTGCCGCAATAAATAATGGCAAACTTTCAAAGCTATTTTGCTGAGCTGCATTTGCTCGAGCCGCTAAGCCTGTGGTTTTAGACATGAATTCACGCGGATTTTGATTATCCTGCCCTTTGAAACCACCTGCAATTTTAGCAATGACTGTAAATAAATAAGGGAGTAAACAAGCAATTAAAATAAGGTAAATAACACCTTCAATACCGTGCATGGATTTCAGTCCAATGATTTAAGCTGGTTTTATCTTAGCATGATGTTTGTGCGATAATTTTAGTTAAATTATTTTGTTTATTAAAATTCTGAGTAATGGCATGACCAATTCTGACCAAAAAAAGTTATTTGATGTTCTCGAGTTACAAAAGCAACATCAAAAACGTGTCGATCGTGTGCTTTATATCGTTCTTCCGATTATGGCTTTCTTGATCAGCGTAATTTGTGCCAATATGAATTGGCAATCGACTCTCGGCACATTGCTGGTTCTCATCATCGCCTTTATCGCGGTGGGGATTAAACGAGCGAATAAATGGATCTGGCTGAGCATTATTTCTGTATATAGCTTAGTTGATATTTACTTCAGTTATTCAGGACAGTTACCGAGTTCTGCTGTAGGGCGTCATTTAGGTACAATGCTGACATTTACATTTATTATTGCAACAGCGCGACCTTATATCGACCGTTGGCTAATGAAAGAATAAATTAAAAAAGCGCCTTACGGCGCTTTTTTATTTGAATTATTTGCGTAAATCTTTACGAAGGATTTTACCGACATTCGATTTTGGCAATTCATCCATGAATTCAACATAACGAGGACGCTTATATCCTGTTAAGTTTTCTTTCGCAAAAGCTAATACTTCTTCTGTTGTTAATGATGGATCTTTCTTCACAACAAACAGCTTAGGCACTTCACCTGATTTTTCATCAGCTACACCAATCGCTGCAACCTCGAGTACTTTAGGATGTGTTGCAATCACTTCCTCGATTTCAGATGGGTATACGTTAAAGCCTGATACCAAGATCATATCTTTCTTACGATCAACAATCTTGAAGTAACCACGAGCATCCATGATACCGATATCACCAGTACGGAAGAAACCATCTGCGGTCATCACCTTAGCTGTTTCATCTGGACGGTTCCAATAGCCTTTCATGACTTGAGGACCACGGATTGAAATTTCACCTTGCTCACCTTGTGGAACTTCATTGCCATCGTCATCCAAGACAGCGACATCCGTTAAAGGTAATGGGATACCAATCGTACCGCTAAACTCTTCAGATGCCGGTGGGTTTGCCGTTGCAATAGGTGAAGTTTCAGAAAGACCATAGCCTTCAATAATATTTGTACCTGTGATTTTTTTCCAAGCTGCAGCAGTTGAAGGCAATACAGCCATACCACCACCCATCGCCATTTTTAATTTGCTATGGTCAAGTTGTTTGAATTCTTCATTATGAACGAGTGCGTTGAATAAAGTATTCACTGCTGGGAAGAAACCAGGCTGATATTTGCGTAGCTCTTTAATGACTGCAGGGAGATCACGAGGGTTAGGAATCAGTACGTTTGCTTGACCCTTGTACATACCATAAAGTGCACAAACCATGAATGCAAAGATATGATATAGCGGTAATGCACAGAAAATGCGATCGTCGCTCGCACCATCTTGAGCACCAAATTTAGATTGGAAAATACCATCTGCTTGCATTAAGTTTGCAACAAGGTTGCGATGTGTTAATTCCGCACCTTTTGATACGCCTGTTGTACCACCTGTATATTGCAATACAGCAGTGTCGCTCAACGTTGTTGCTGGACGCTTATAATGTGCAGTACTGCCTTTAGACATCGCAGTCGTGAATTTCACATGTCCTGGGATACTCCAAGCTGGAATTTGCTTACGCACTTTACGTAAAACAAAATTCACGAGTGTACCTTTTAAGGTACCTAACATATCACCTACTGTCGCCACGATCACATGCTTAACTGGCGTTTTACCAAGAATTGATTGATAAACAGAAGCGAAGTTTTCAATAATCACAAGCGCTTCAGTGCCTGAGTCATTCAGTTGATGCTCAAGTTCACGAGCTGTGTAAAGTGGGTTCACGTTGACAAGAACTAAGCCCGCACGGAATACACCAAGTGCCACTACTGGATATTGCAGTACGTTTGGCATCATGACCGCTACGCGAGAACCTTTTGCTAAACCAAGGCTTTGAAGATAGGCTGCAAATTGACGGCTCGCCGTATCAAGTTCATTGAACGTTAATGTTTTATCCATAAAGATAAAAGCATCACGCGAACCAAATTTCTGGAAGTTTCTCTCAAAAATATCAACAAGAGAGGTATTTTCTGGTGGTAACTCTACTGTTTGTGGAATTCCAGTTTTTTGGTATTCAGCGAACCAAATCTTTTCCATAATGCCATATTCTCCAATTAGTAATACTTGGTTTTAAACTCTTCTTTTCGATAATGTATTGAGCATCTTATTTAATTTATTGCTCAATAAAGCATCCATAGCCATAAATACATTTCATATATAACGTATTTTGTCGACTAGATGCTAGCTTTATCTTTGAATGAAGAGTTTATTTGCTTTTTGATAACCTCGTGGTAATACCTGCCCTTTTGAAGCACGTTTACCGATGTATTTCAGCAGATCATCACCTTTTAATTTCAATTGTTGTTGTCCAGCAACGACCTGAAGCACATCATCCAAGTTAAGTGTTGTCATAGACACAATGCGTTCCTTTGCATCCAACTGCATCAATTTATTACCTTTTCCTTTATTGAGCATTGGTAACTCTGTCAGCTCTGTCAGTAATAATCGTCCAGAACTGCTGAGTACAGCGATATGTGTACCATCAATTTGTTGCAATGGCATTGCGCTTGCATCATCTGCAAGCGTTAAAAACGCTTTACCCGCTTTAGCATTGGTGTCCAATTGTTTCGCTTGTGTTTTAAAACCATATCCTTTGGAGCTGATCGCTAATATTTCCACCTCATCTTCAGCAATCAGAATTTGTTGGAAATTTACTCCATTTGCTGGCGATAATTTCGAGCTTAATGGTTCACCTAAGCCGCGCGCTGAAGGTAATCCTGTAATTGGTAATGCGTAACTTCGACCAGATTGATCTAATACATACACTTTTTGATTAGATTTACCTTGTGCATGACTTAAATATTGATCTCCTGCACGGAAATTGACTTTATCTAGATCGATCTCATGTCCTTTCGCACAACGAATCCAACCCGCTTCCGATAAAATGACAGTGACAGGATCAGCTGGCATCAAATCTTGTTCACTAATCGCGGTCGCTTCTTCACGCTGAACAATTGGAGATCGGCGATCATCACCAAACTTTTTCGCATCTTCTTTTAATTCTGAAATGATCAGATTTTTTAAAGATTCAGGATTCGCCAATTGCTCTCGAATCACGGCTGCTCGAGCTTCAAGCTCTTCTTGTTCACGGTGAATTTCCATTTCTTCGAGACGCGCCAAATGACGTAATTTAAGCTCTAGAATGGCTTCGGCTTGAATTTCATCAATACCGAAATGTGACATTAAGACTTCTTTCGGATGATCTTCCTCACGAATAATGCGAATTACCGTATCAATATCTAAATACGCAATTAAAAGTCCCGCCAGAATATGTAGACGTTTTTCAATTTTATTCAAATGGTATTGCAAACGTCTCGTCACAGTCGTTTTACGAATTTCAATCCATTCCAATAAAATACGACGGATTGATTTTACTTGTGGACGACCATCAGCACCAATCATGTTCATATTGACGCGGTAGCTCGACTCAAGATCGGTCGTGGCAAATAAATGGCTCATGACCGCATCTGCATCGATACGATTTGAACGCAAGACAATTACCAAACGTGTTGGACATTGATGATCTGATTCATCTCGTACATCACTTACCAACGGTAATTTTTTTGCCTGCATTTGATCAGCAATTTGGCTGATAATTTTAGAGCCAGAAACCTGATATGGTAATTCACTGATGACAATTTCATTTTTTTCAACCGAATATACCGCACGCATGCGATAACTGCCGCGCCCAGTGCTTTGTGATTTCAGTAATTCATCAGCAGGTGTAATAATTTCTGCTTGAGTCGGTAAGTCTGGACCAGGAATATATTCAGCAACTTTTTCATCAGACAAATTCGGGTTACGAATCAGTGCAATTGTACCCTTAACAACTTCCCGTAAATTGTGTGGTGGAATATCTGTTGCCATTCCCACCGCAATTCCCGTCGTACCATTTAAAAGAATATTCGGTACGCGTGCTGGTAAATTTACAGGCTCTTTTAATGAACCATCAAAGTTATCTTGCCAGTCGACAGTTCCTTGACCTAACTCAGAGAGCAGGACTTCACTATATTGTGATAGTTTGGCCTCGGTATATCGCATTGCAGCAAACGACTTTGGATCATCTGGTGATCCCCAGTTGCCCTGCCCTTCAATAAATGGATAACGATAACTAAATGGCTGTGCCATTAAGACCATTGCTTCATAACAAGCAGAATCACCATGCGGATGATATTTACCTAAAACATCACCAACTGTACGTGCTGATTTCTTGGGTTTACCACTATGCTTTAGACCAAGCTCGCTCATCGCATATACGATACGGCGTTGTACAGGTTTTAATCCATCACTAATATGAGGCAATGCACGATCCATAATCACGTACATCGCATAGTTTAGGTAAGCTTGTTCTGTAAATTCTGCTACAGAACGATTCTCTGTCGCTTGGTGCGCAAGGCTTGTCATTGAATCGTGAAATCCTAATGAATGAATAGTTTAAGGGTGTATGCTAGTCTCCCAAACTGCGAAGAACAAGCAAGGTTGGACACTTTGTAAAGATAAAATAACAAAAAAAAGGCCAGTTGGTTTTATTTCATTTTAAATTGGACTTTTTTCTTGTATCCAATTAATTTTATTGAATATACAATAATCAAAACACAACTTTATAACAAATGCTTTTACATACGCTCATCGTATGAACGGAACAAACATGCATAATTACATTCCTTATGATCTTCGCTCAAAATTATTTCAAATTGACCCTAATCTAGATGTTCATTGGCAAACGCGTTTAAAAAATATTTTTAATAGTGTTCCCGCACCAATACAAGGTCTGATCCAGGAACAATTCCTGACTGCGAAGAATATTTACTGGGATCAACATCGACAATCATTCACTTTTAAGGGCATTGTTGGTCTTCAGGATTTAAGCAGTCATTTAATCTCACCGAAAATGCGAACTTTGGCTGAAAAGATCGCAGCCACTTTAGAAACGCTTAAATCATATCAAGACGTAATTAAAATCGCCGATTACTTAGAAACTGTACAAAATCAAATTGATCGTATTGAAACAGAAGAAGATCAAAGTTTTCTTAGAGACAAACAACTCCTACGAAAAACTTTTTTATATGATGCTGCAAATATCATCAAAACACTCGACTTAAATGTTCCTGATAATTGCCGACATTTAACAGCTGAAGAAATTCGTACTTTTATTCTTGAAGTTCATATTAAACATCAAATTCTAGGCTATTGGTTCAAAACCATCCTCCCGAGACAACTGAAGCAAATTAGCCATCCATTATTCCAAGACTTTATTATTCAAGAACAAAAAATTCGTGATTTTGATGTCATTGAAAGCAGTCAGTATTTATATCTGGTCGCGACCATTCATGACTTTAGACAGAACCCATATTCTATCCGCCGCTTTTTAATGGAAGAAAAGCTAGGTCTTGAAGATCGAGTTTACCTAAATGGCGTGGTGTTAGATAAGAAACGCTTAAATGATCCAAGCTATTTAGAACAATTTAAATGGCAAGTCAGTCGAATTATTACGATCCAACGACAGATCACGACTCCTATTTTGGATCTGATGGAAAAATTTCATAACGTCAATTTTGATCTGTTATTACCATTACTCAAAAAACCGCTCGATGCTTCTGGATTTTCAGTCGAACAAGTCATTAACGAGCGACTTTTAGATTTCGAAAAAGCTTTAACCCTTGAGATCTTGCAACCTTTTCAATATGCACTGCGTCATTCAATTCGTCACCCTGATGAATTTGATTATTGTTTTATCAGTATGCATCGTCTGTTCTCTGATATTGCGAGTTTTTATAAAGACTTTTCAAGTGAACCCATTATCGCCTTCAATACTCAAGCTCAAATTTTCGAATATAAAATTTTATCCTATTTAAAATTGATGGAAAAAAGACGACATACTATTTTCGTGAGTTTAGATGCAGAGTCTTATGCGGCAAGTCATAGCAAATCTCAAGCAGCGATTGAGCAAGTCAAAACTATTATTGCCGATGCTCTAGACCAACATAAAGTCAATCAAATTGCTTTTAATCAGAAAAAAAGAGAACTCGAAAGCCAATCAAACAAAGGATTCTTTCAAAAAATGTTTGATAAAACTGAAAAGTTAAAATCGGAGCTTGAAGCGCTTAAATTGGCTGGAATTAATAATCGACGAATTGCATATTTAGATCTCGTGAAAGTGCCCAAAAAACATGATGAAACGACGGTGTACCTTGAGTTTGAAAGTTTGATTTCAATTAATCAGACTGAGCGTCACTATGCTTTTGTCAATGGCGACAATGGGGTATCAGCTTTGCCTATTTTAATTCAACTCCCTGAAGATAAAGAAAAATTCAATCTTCAGCAAGTGTCGAACACATTACATTTTGACTTAACTAAAGCACGTCAAAAATGGGTCTAAAAAAGAGGAGCTTAGCTCCTCTTTTTTCACAGATTTACATCCCCATAGACTCAAGTGTCTTACCTTTGGTTTCCTCACCGAGCACCAAGATCACGGCTGCAACTGCCAATAATACAGCGGTAAACATCATAAATACTTGGCTAAATCCATTTGAAGCCACCATCATATGGGTAACCACTAAAGGTGCAACAATCCCACCAATACGCCCAATTGCTGCTGCCCATCCTGATCCGAAAGCACGAATATTTGCAGGATATTGTTCAGGCGTGTAGGTATATAAAACGCCCCATGCACCAAGATTAAAGAATGACATCAAGCATCCCCAGAACATGATCATCGCTACGGTATCAGCCTGCCCAAAGAAATATGCTGATACTGCACACATTGCAATAAAGCCTGAAAGCGTCGCTTTACGCCCTAACTTTTCAACGAGCCATGCCGCGACAATATAACCTGGCAATTGTGCTAAAATCATCCCGAGAACATATTCAAAAGACTGCACAATGGTATATCCCTCTTTGACTAAAAGACTTGGTAACCACGTAAAAATACCGTAATACGAATAAACAATCCCAAACCAAATTAACCACAGCATTAAACTGCGCTTAGCGAAACCGCTTGACCATAACTGACCAAAACTGACATTTGAATGTGTTGAAACTGGTTTCACTTCAATTTTTTCGATGACTTCGACACCACACTGTCGCTCGATTTTTTGCACAATCGCGTGCGCTTCATTAATACGACCTCGATTGATCAAGTAAGGAACAGATTCCGGAACTTTTTTTAGAATGACGAAGACATAAAGTGCAGGCAAACCACCCAATAAAAATGCAACATGCCAGTCAAATTTAGGGATGACAAAATAAGAAACCAGTGCAGCACATAACCAGCCTAGCCCCCAGAAGCTTTCAAGTAACACAATAAAGCGACCACGAACATGGGCTGGAATGTATTCACTCACTAAAGTCACGGCAACTGGTAACTGTCCGCCTAAGCCTAAACCTACAATAAATCTAAAGATTAATAACCATGTTAAATTTGGTGCGAAAGCACAAAGAGCTGTTGCTATACTATAGATGACCAATGTTGTAGCAAATACTGCTTTACGTCCGATTCGATCCGCCAGTCCACCAGAGAATACTGCACCTATCGCCATTCCCACAAAGCCGATGGATACAACCCAACCTTTTTCAGCAGGCGTCATTTGCCAGTCTTCAGCCATCTTCGCCAAGATAAAGGAAATTAGTCCAGTATCCATTGCATCAAACATCCAGCCTAATCCAATCACCCACAACAAGGTGTAGTGAAATTTACCAATAGGTAAACGCTGTATTCGTGAGATTAAATCCATAGCATGCTCTCTGTGAGGAGTGATTTAAATACAACCAATGACAATCGCTGTTTTCTCAACACTGCTTTTTTTTAATTTCTAAAGAACCATATAAAAATGACCGATCACATTATCGGCCATTTTGAAAGATGAGTGTAAAAAGTTTAATTTACATCTTTTGATGACGCCGACTGTTCATCATCATCTTTATAAATAAATTTTGGCATTTCAAGGCCAAAGTAAATTGCGATACAACGCAATGTGAAACCAAAAACAAGAGTAGAAATAATGGTGATATCTTGTGAAAAACCGACTTCGATACAGCCCCAATAGAAAATGACCGCAACAAAAGAAATACTGGCATAAAGTTCGCGACGGAAGACTAAAGGCACATCGTTACATAAGATATCTCGTAAAATACCCCCTGAAACGCCTGTCAATACACCTGCCACTGCACAAACCACGAAACCCTGTTCCATTTGAATCGCAATTTGACAACCAATAATGGTAAAACCTATCAGACCTAAGGCATCTAGAAGTAAGAATACCGAACGTAAATGTCGCATCCATTTTGCGATAAAAATCGTAAATAATGCTGCACAACATGTAAGTACTAGATATTCAGGATGTTTCACCCAAGTTAAAGGATAGTGCCCTAGCAAAACATCACGAACTGATCCTCCGCCCAAAGCAGTCACACAGGCAATAATAATGACACCAAACCAATCCATACTTCGTCGACCTGCAGACAAGGCGCCTGTCATCGCTTCCGCAGTAATCGCAATAATATAAATAACGGTGAGTAACATTGCCCTACTTCCAAATGAGGGTTTTTAATGCGCAATATTCTAAGTTAATTAAAAATTAATTCTAGAGAAATCGCGCACAACATTGCTTAAATTTTTTTCCTGATCCACAAATACAAGGCTGCTTCATCGTCACAGTTTGATCTGTCGTTGGGTCTAAAAAATACCACTGTCTATTGGTGAATACGAAATTTGAGGTTTCATGATGGACATGTACCTGATCGACATGTTGGTAATGTGCTTTGAATTCAACTTGAGCATGGGTTTTATCCAGACGAGGTAAATGCTGAATAACCTCTAATTTTAACCACTGATTGCTCATCGCCCAATCCCGAATGGCAGCAATGTCTAAATGACTTTGCTGACCTGATGCTGTGGTACTCACAATATAGTCGATTTCATGTTTAGCGAATGCACTATAGCGAGAACGCATGAGCTGTTCAGCACTTTCTGCAACACGCTGACCACGATGTAAAGGTTCACAACAGTGTGTATAAATTCCATGCCCGCAAGGACAATTGAGTTCGGACATCAATATTCCAAAAAAAATAGCACCTAATGAGATGCTATTTTAACTGAGTTTAAATCATTCTGATGGGTCTTGTTTTACGATGGGTACAATATGTACTTTTTCGATTTTATGACCATCCATTGTAACCACCTCAAATAGATATCCTTCTGCTTCAAAGGTTTCTCCATTTTCAGGTAAATGTCCTAAATGGAATAAGATATAACCAGACAGCGTAGAATACTGTTCTGACTCATCAACTAAATCACGATCAAGCAATAATGAAATATGACGAATATCAGTTGAACCCTCGAGCATGAGTGAACCATCCTCTAAGCTTTCAACTGCAGTTTCTATTTCATTTTCGTTCGGGAATTCACCCGCAATCGCTTCTAAAATATCAATCGGTGTTGCAATACCCTCAATGGAACCATATTCATTGAGCACAATCGCCATTTGTAAGGGTGCCTGACGCAATTGATCCATCACCATTAAGACTTGAGCGCTTTCATGGACTATGACAGGCTCTCGAATGTGTTTTTCGAAATTAAAATCGCCTGATTCAATATAGTCATTCAAAACGTTATGCGTGAGCACCACCCCAGCAATATTGTCTAGCTCGCCATGTGCAACGATCAAACGTGAATGTTTCATAGAAAGCACTTGATGTTTAATACTTTCAGGATCGTCATCTAAATCGATCCATTCGAGTTCTGGACGTGGGGTCATTAATGATTTGACTGGTCGCTCAGATAAACCTAATACTCCTTGCAACATCACGCTTTGGTATACAGCATTCTCATCCGAGAACATTTCCTCTACCAACGCTTGGGTAGCCAAAACATCATCCGTATTTGCCGATTGAGCATCTGCCGTTTTTGACTTACCACCAAGCATACGAATGACGGCAGATGCTGTTTTGAAACGTAAATCAGTCGTTGTTACCGTTTTTTCTTGGTTACGGCGCATCAATTGATTTAAAAACTCAATCAGGACAGAGAAACCAATTGCAGCGTATAGATAACCCTTCGGAATGTGGAAGCCTAGGCCTTCGACAACCAATGAGAAACCGATCATCATCAAGAAACATAGACACAGAATCACCACAGTTGGATGCTTATTCACAAAGTCCATGAGGGCTTTAGAGGCCCATAGCATGATTCCTATCGCAATAATTACGGCGATCATCATGACCGAAAGATCTTTGACCATACCGACTGCTGTAATCACACTGTCGAGTGAGAACACTGCATCCAATACCACGATCTGTACAATGACCATCCAAAATGCAGCATGAACAGGATTTTCTTCTTTAACATGAACTTTACTTTCTAGACGTTCATGTAGTTCTAAAGTTCCCTTCATTAACAAGAAAATACCGCCAAAAATCAAAATAAGATCTCGGGCTGAAAACGGATGATCAAAGATATGGAATAATGGATTCGTTAACGTGATAATCCAAGCGATTGACGCCAAAAGGATTAGGCGCATGCCAAGCGCGAGCGTTAAGCCTAAAATTCTGGCTTTATTGCGTTGCTCAGGCGGCAGTTTTTCCGCCAAAATCGCGATAAAGACGAGATTATCAATCCCGAGAACAATTTCTAAAATAATTAAAGTTAAGAGTCCCACCCATGCGGAAGGATCAGACATCCATTCAAAAATCATGAGTTACACTCCCACGTTTCAGGAAGATGGGATTCATTTAAACCAAAGTGATGAGGCAAAGTTATAAATGCAGTATTTAAATTTAGAAAATAAATAATATTTTGTTCTATTGAGCGATGTCGATCACTACTCATATTGATGTATTGGTTGCCGAACAGATTTTCAGTATAGAAAAGATTTTATTGCAATTCACTATTTTTTCGGTGAATCAAGATTGGCTTTATCAATCATTTTGGAATGAAACTACAAAATATTTCAAAAAAATCTTATTTATCTATACAGTTGTCACCTTTCTTGCTTAGATTAAACTACATGATGAAGTTCATTTAAAAAAGGTGAGTAAATAAATATGAATACAAGCATTCTTAATAACACCTTAGAGACCGATACATCAGTTAAATCAAAAGCAACTCAATGCCTTATTGCACTTTATTGTGGTTCTCGTTTTGGCAATAATCCTATTTACCAACAAAAAGCCATTGCTTTGGCTGAAAAAATTGCAAGGCAAGGATTTGGCATCGTATATGGTGGTGCAAGTATCGGATTAATGGGACAAGTCGCAGATACAGTCATTGAAAACAATGGTGAAGTTGTTGGTGTTATTCCTGAATTTATGCTTGATTACGAGGTTGCCCATAATCAGTTAACAGAACTTCACGTGGTAAGAACAATGCATGAACGCAAAGCCATGATGGCTGAACGTGCTAGTGCTTTTGTTGCGCTCCCGGGAGGTTTAGGTACATTTGAAGAAATCTTAGAAATCGCAACTTGGGGACAGTTAAATCAACACCAAAAACCAATGATTATTTATAACGTCAATGGATTCTATAATGCCTTGATTGCACAACTCGATCATGCAGTACAAGAAGGTTTTCTACCTGCTCAACATCGGGCAAAAATCATCGTATGCGAGCATTCACATCAAATCATCAATGCCATCGCAAACATGAAATGCCCTGAACAATTCGTGGTCTAAATTCGACAAGACTTTAAAGCATTACGCATGACGAGTAAAAAATAAAAGAGCCATATGGCTCTTTTATCATACATCTACACGATCAGGCTCTATTTCAACGTGATTTGATACGTTGCTGTAGTACCACTGACTTCATTCCCTACAATCAGTAAAGGCGTACCCGTTGGAGATTCTTTTGCGGAAACAAAGGTTAATCCTTCAGGACCTAAGTCTCCTGCCTGACCTTCCTCGATATCGGCAGTGGTTGCATCAAGTTTTCGCGAATGAATATATTGCACAAATTGGGGTTGGGCAGGATTGGAGATGTCATATACCATCACGCCTCCAACTCGTTCTAAACCAATAAATGCATAAGTTTTCTGGCCGATTTGACCTATCACCACGCCTTCTGGCTCTGGTCCCTTATTGTCACTACGATTATCGAACCCTGCTTCTTCATGGTTTGCATTAAAGATCTCAGGATGGTGCTGAGCAATATATTGTTCAAAATCATCACCCGAATCCCAAACCAGCTCTAATCCTGTTTGAGCATCATTTTCTGTCCAAATACTGACAGATCGTGCCCCGAAGCTATATAAATGATCATAAACCAAATTGCCTCGAGCATTGAGTTTAGGTGTGCCATCAGTATTCTTTTGATAACCTTCAGTCCAAGTGATATTCAAACGACCAAGCATCTTGTCTTCACGGCATCCTTTAGCATCTCCATCGATCGCTCCACAATATGCAAAATGCAGAGGATTCAATTCAGCACCTTTCGCCAGTGCTCGTAACTGTGGTGGCAGATCTTCCCCTTGTCGTCTATCGAAACCATCTTTATGGACTAGATGCTTCACACGCCATTCTTCAACAAAACCCTTTTTAATATTACCTTGAGCACTCGGATTATCCTTTAATTTTTCTCCCCAATATTCAGGATCATCTTCACCCCAAGCACGAGCATCCCCTTCATTGGCAGTGACAATATACGTTTTACCATTGACTTCGTAACTTGAGATCGCATCTGGCATATATAAGCCACGAACATGCTGCCAAGTTTGAATATTGATCTTCGCAAGACCATTTTCACCATCGGCATCACTGACATCTAAACCATGACCTTGTAAGCCATGATCTTTAAAACCGAGCGGATAAACAGCCATGACTTTGGCATTTAAAACATCCACCTTAGCTAAGGCATTATTTTCCTGTAATGCGACCCATGCAATTTTGCCATCTGTGCTGAGTGTGATGTATTCAGGTTCAAAATTTTGCGCTACTGTTGCATTTGGACCATAAATTCGCACACCTTGATCACGTAATAGTTGAGCTTGACTATTAAAGGCTTTGAAGTCAGCTGTTTTTGCAACTGGTTTGTTCAAATTTGAGAGATCAATGATTGAAATCGAACCTTCGGGATCAATCGCATAATCATGAGATGGCTCTCCTTCATTCGCCACCAATAAGGTTTTACCATCTGTACTAAAGGTCAGCATATCGGGTAGAGAACCCACTGGAACTTGGGCAATAAAGCTCGAATCATTGGCATTAAAAAGTGCCACGATTCCTGGATCTGTTTTATCTTTGGCTTGTACAGCCAAGGCAACAATTCCATTTTTTACAGCAACACTATTTACTTCTGAGTCTGTTAAATAAGATTTAGCATCTAAAGAGCCAATCCATTTAGGTTGCTGAGGTTGGCGATAATCAAAAATATCAACCACGCCTTCTTTTGCGTTTACAACAAACAATCTTTGGCTTTGTGCATCATAGGCAGGTATCTCTGCTGCGCTGACCGCAAAACCACGACTTTCTGTACGACTGAGATAGTTGAGTTCAATCGATTCAGGCGTAATATTTGGTACTGATGTGATATTGTTAGTGTCATCATTACATGCCCCTAGCCCCAATGCACACATTGCGATCACAAGTGCGTTAGACTTTAGCTTCATTTTTTTAATCTTCTTATGATGTTGTTGGCAACAACTCTATGACCATGCGATGACAATGCTGTGACCATTAGATTGCAATTTTGTTGCAAATCCTTCGTAAATAAACCACAAGTGATACTGAGAAACTGTTTTAAAATATTAACTTACTAATATGATCCTACAAGATGAGCAGCACAGCACACCAACCCTTACAGCCTGAGTTTAGATTATTGGTGTTTTTGGTTTCGATCGGCTTTTTTATGCAAGGTCTAGACACAACTATCATCAATACTGCGATTCCTGCAATCGCTCATCACCTCAATGAAGATCCTCTACACATGCATAGTGTCGTGGTGGCTTATGTATTGTCAGTCGCAGCCTGTATTCCACTCAGTGGTTGGCTGGCTGACCGATTTGGTGTCCGAAATGTTTATTTTTCTGCAATTATCATTTTCACTTTGGCATCGCTCGGATGTGCATTTTCTTCTAATTTAAATGAGCTTTTATTTTTCCGAGTGATTCAAGGGATTGGAGGTGCTTTACTGCTTCCAGTTGGGCGTCTTGCAATGTTGAAAATCATTCCTAGAACCCAATTCCTTGCAGCCATGTCTCTGATGAGTCTTGCAGGTCTGATTGGCCCCTTAATCGGTCCTACTCTTGGCGGATGGTTAGTAGAGTACGTGACTTGGGAGTGGATTTTCTTAATTAATATTCCTATTGGACTCATTGGAGTTTTTCTCACATTTAAAGCCATGCCAAATGTGACCGAGACCCATGTTGCTAAATTTGATTTTTTTGGCTTCTTGTTATTAGTCATCGCGATGGTTGGCTTAAGTTTAGGGATTGAAAATTTTGCTAGCCCCTATCTTCCACTATGGTGGAGTATTGTTCTTATTGTGTTTGGTTTATCTGCAAGTGCTTGGTACATGGTGCATGCCCATACCCACCAAAATGCTCTATTTCGTGGGAAACTATTCAAAAATCAAATTTTCGCGATTGGTATTGTAGGCAACTTTTTTGCCCGCTTAGGCGGCAATGCGATGCCTTTTCTTATCCCCTTAATGCTACAAGTTGCTTTTGGTTTTGAACCATTTATTACCGGTTTACTTATGATTCCAACGGTATTGGGTTCACTGGCATCAAAACCGATCATTCGCCAAATTATTCAACGATTTGGGTATCGTCGGGTGTTATTAGTCAATACCTGCCTTATTGGCTTATGTATTGCAAGTTTTGCCCTCACCTCAGCCGAAACACCTTTATGGTTAAGAACATTGCATTTCTTCATTTTTGGTATGTTGAACTCACTGCAATTTGTTTCTATGAATACGCTAACCTTAAAGGATTTGCCTCAACAAGATGCTAGTAGTGGTAACAGTTTTCTCTCGATGATTATGATGGTATCTATGAGTATTGGTGTAGCGCTTGCAGGTACACTGGTCAATGTATTCACCGCTTATCTTGGTACTGCACAAATGCAACAGGCCTTCCAATGGACCTTAATTTTAATGGGCTCAATTAACATTATTACCATCTTTATTTTTTGGAAAATTCCGAAAGAAATGGATGATGACTAATGGATATGGATTCTAGATACTGTCACTACCATTTACGTTTATTCGCGTTATGATATTAATTATATTTTGCACCAAACTTTAAGTGCTCATGAATTCAAAAAATAAGCAGCATATCTATTCGCAGAAGATTATCTTGTGGACTTCCCTTTTAGGTGCAGCCCTGATCGCACTCATGGTCGGATTATTGAGCTTTTTCTTTTTGCCGTTTCAACCAGCAACAGCTCAAGAATATCCAATCAAAGGATTTGATGTCTCACATCATCAAAAAGAAATTCGCTGGTCACAAATTCCCAAAAAGGAATATCAATTTGTCTACCTCAAAGCGACAGAAGGTGGCGACTTTAAAGATCGAAAATTTCAGGATCATTGGCTCAAAGCACGCGAGCATGGTTTTAAAGTCGGAGCGTATCATTTCTATCGACTTTGCCGTGATGGTAAAGTTCAGGCATTAAATTTCATTGATTCTGTGCCACGTAAAGAAGATGCCCTTCCTCCAGTCATTGATTTGGAATACGACAGCAATTGCATCAATACCTATAGCAAAGAACAACTGTTATATGAAATCGATGTTATGCACGATTTGCTGCATCAACATTATGGCAAACAACCTATCTTTTATGTTTCTAAAGCCTTCTATAACATCGTACTTGCGGGTGCTTTTACGAATACTCCACTCTGGGTACGTGAATACAACTCTCAACCTGAATTAAAAGACAATCCAGATTGGATCTTTTGGCAATACACTAATAAAGGTAAAATTAAGGGTATTTCTACACCAGTGGATTTGAATGTATTTAATGGCGATCAAAACGACTGGATAAAATTTCTAAAATTAAATCAAATTGAGCCATAAATTTTAAGGAGTCAGTACGTTACAACTAAAGAGATCTAACAAAAAAATAGAGTGCAACTGGGCTCAAGCAAGCGAGTTACGCTTTATAAGGATGACATGATGTCGCTTAAAAAAGGGATTTTAACAGTGGTTGGTCTTTTGGCTGTCACGCTCATGGCTGCGTTTTTTTATTTATGGCAACCATCAGGAAAGCTCTCCGAATTTAATCAATGGAAGGCTAAAATAGACCAACCCGTCAGTGAACAAAAATTAAATGTTCGCTTTTTTGGCGTTTCCACATTGCTATTTGATGATGGTAATTCACAAATTCTAATTGATGGTTTTTTTAGTCGACCATCTCTCATGAACATTGCTTTACAACGCCTCTCCAGTGATCAAGCACTGCTTCACAATATGATTCAGGACCATGAGCTTAAACGCCTCAAAGCCATATTGGTGACCCACAGTCACTATGATCATGCTTTGGATATCTCAGTGCTCGGAAGTTCACTCCCAAAAACTCACATCATTGGTTCGTTGAGTACACTAAATATAGCACGAGGCGGCAAAGTGCCTGAGCATCAATTGAAACTGGCACTGCCTTTTCAAGCACTACAATTGGGTGCATTTCGTATTACGCCTATTCCCTCACAACATACGCCACCTACAGCAGTGAACAATGATTTAGGTGAAGAGATTCTGCATCCACTGCCTCAGCCAGCACGTTTTTATGAGTTTAAAGAAGGCGGTAGCTTTGACTACTTGATTGAGCACAATAATCACAAAATTTTAGTTAAAGCCAGCACAGGTGCGCTTCCTAATCAATTTCAAAAGTTAAATGTAGATGTCTTGTTTTTAGGAATTGCTCAGCTTTCAAAACAATCACCCGAGTTTCAACAACAGTATCTCGCTGAAACCATTGATCAGTTACAACCGAAAGAAGTCATTCCAATTCATTGGGACAATTTCTTTAAACCACTTTCACAGCCTTTAGAGTTTCTACCACGAATAGCAGATCATTCTCCGAAAAGCCTACAACTCGTGATTGATCATGCACAGCATCAAGGTCGAAAGGTGACTTTACTGACGGAGCCTTACGCATACCCAATAATCAGCTCAACGACGCCTTAATTATGGGTTAAAATTAAGGCATCTCATGATTGATTGAACATTTTGCGAAAGATAATTCATATCGATATGGATGCTTTTTACGCTTCTGTGGAGCTTAGAGAGCGTCCAGAATTACAACACTTACCAGTGGTCATTGCATCTCATCACCCACGGGCCGTCGTTGCAGCAGCATCATACCCAGCTCGTGAGTATGGCTTACGTTCGGCCATGTCGATGACACAAGCCAAAAAACTTTGCCCACAAGTGATCGTCATTGAGCCAAATTTTTCTAAATACCAACATGCTTCAGCTCAAATTCATGAGATATTTCAAAAATATACCAGCATCATCGAACCCTTATCGCTGGATGAAGCATATTTAGATGTGACTGAAAATTTACAGCAGATCCCAAGTGCCACTGAAGTTGCAATGTATATTCGTGATGAAATATTTCAGCTTACTGGATTGACCGCCTCAGCAGGCGTTGCACCAAATAAGTTTTTAGCCAAAATTGCATCTGATTGGAATAAACCGAATGGCATTTGTGTGATCAAACCCAATCAGGTGCAACAGTTTATCTATGATCTTCCACTCAAAAAAATCCCTGGTGTAGGAAAGGTCACACAGGAAAAATTAAAAGCTTTGCAACTCGAAAAACTTGGGGATTTACAGCAAGTCGAAGAAAACTTTCTCACTCATCATTTCGGAAAATATGGCAAACAATTATTTCTCTATGCTCAAGGGATCGATGAGCGACCTGTTCAAAGCGAACGCCAAAGACAGCAAATTTCTAAAGAAACCACGTTTGATGAAGATCTTTTTTTAAACCAATGTGATCAATTTTGGACTTCACTGCTTTCTCGTGTTTGGCAAAATCTTCAAAACAAGGAAATGATCGCTAGAGGTATCAGCGTCAAACTCAAACTTAAAAATTTTCAAGTTTTACAACACTCTAAAAGCTTTAAACAACCTTTCAATCACATAGAGGATTTGCAACTGGCACTCAAATTATTGTTAATGGAAATGAATATTCCTGATGAATATCAGTTTAGACTCATTGGTGTTGGGGTGTATCAACTTTCAGAAAAACAACAAGACACGCAACTCAATTTATTCGGATTGTAAATTTCGTCTAGTTTTCATGCAAAAGAACAAAATTAAGTCAATTTTTTTCGCCTTTTTTTCCTTTTTAGAGTAATCTAATCGCGCAATACATTTACCCATGTGTCTGCTGAGATGTTGTTAGAAGACCTATATCTAACACATTTGTCCTGTGATTGGCGTGACAATCCATCCGAATATTACAGGGCACTCTAATCTGAATGGGTACAATGTCTTTTTCCTCCAAATATTTCTGATCTCCTCCCATAAAAATAAACTTTCAGAGATACAGCAATTAAACCGAATTCATAGTTCCACTTACCCTATACTTTCTAAATCCTATACGGCATTTCATAATCTATATTTATATCTATAAGGGATGAGCTTTATGTCTGTTCAACGTTTACACGTTCAAAAACGTTTTTCTGAGGTTGCTATTTTTGGTCACTTCGTTCATCTGGCAGGTCAGTTAGCAGAAGATACGTCTCTCGACATTCGTGGACAGTCACAACAAACCTTTGACATTATTGACCGTTTATTGGCTGAAGCAGGTACAGATAAAAGCCATATCATGTCTGTGACAATTTATCTAAAAGATATTGACAAAGATTATGCAGCATTCAATGAAGTTTGGGATGCATGGGTTTCTGATATTCAAGCTCTACCGCGTACATGCGTAGAGGCTAAACTGTATCATCCCGATGTTCTTGTTGAGCTAACGGTAATTGCCGCGAAACCTTGATAAAAAAAAGCATGCCTGAGCATGCTTTTTTATTTCAAAGATGATTAGCTAAATGCGCGAATATCTGCCAATCGCCCAGCACTATACTTTTCTAATTTATGCTCAATCACGGATTCATCTCCCCATTCAATTGGCATATCCTCAGTGTATTCATCCAAAAAATCACGTCTTAACTGCACATATTCTGGGACAGCATGGTAAGAGATCACTTTGTATCCCGCGGTTTCAAGTAATGCATTTTGAAACTGTAAAGTATGTCCACGTTTGAATGAAAATTTATCTTCTAAACTGACAATGGCAAGAACTTTACAATCCTTATTCATCACCACAAAATCAGCAAACATTGACTCATATTTACGGCGTGTACGCGGTAACTTTGTGGTCAGTAAGGCGTCAAAAGAGACATGTGCCAAAATATGCGCATTTGGCATGATTTCTTTAAGACGATTGAAAGTTACTTGCTGATAGGGGCTAAACACTGCTCTTTGACGAAGCATGCTATCAGAGGGTTGTTGATGCTTTAATCCTTTATAAGCAATGAACAACACCACAGCGAGTATGATCACACTCGCGATGATCATGATATCCATGACTAGTATCCTTATTTGAATTCTTATCGTTAATTTCTTTTTTAAACTACTTCAAAAAACACAACTTTTATTATTGTTTCATTATGCTGATGTTATACATCGCATAGTCCAAGTGAAAAGCGCTTCAGACCAAGCTTATATTAAACATGTTCTGCACTTATTGGCTATAGTTTAAAACATGAACCACATCACACTATTACATAATTGTTGGACAATGATGAAAATTTCATTTGAAGATAATACAATATCACCTGAAATGAAAAACTCAAAACCTCACTAAACTACTAATTTAAATGATTATTTTAAAATAAAAAAGAGACTTACCCAAATCAAGCCCAATATTCCGATAAATGAGCATCATCGAAAATATTGTATAGAAAATGTTCAAAAAAGGACGCCGCAGCGTCCTTTTGAAAGAAATTATCATTTATGCACGAGACTTGGGTTTGGATTTACCCTTAGGTTTCCCCTCGCCAAAAGGTTTTTTGCGATCTCCAGTCTCACGTGGTGGCAAACCAGTGTGCTGTGTCAAGATTTGGCCTTTCTTCGGACGATTATTTTGTCCTTGCGATTGACCACGATTAGCGGTTTGACCTGTACGTTTTTGCGAATCACCTGCTACGGTTGAGTTTTTCTTACGTGCAGATTGATATTGACCATCCGTGCCCTGAGGCTGATACATCGGAATCAAATGTTGCTTAGAATTACCAATTAAGTCCTGACGACCCATTTCTTTCAAAGCTTCGCGCAGTAAAGGCCAGTTATTTGGATCATGGTAACGTAAGAAAGCTTTATGTAAACGGCGGCGTTTTTCACCTTTTACAATGTCGACATCTTCAGTATAACGTGCCACTTTCGCAAGCGGATTTTTACCGGTGTAGTACATGGTGGTCGCAGTTGCCATTGGTGATGGATAGAAGGTTTGTACTTGGTCAGCACGGAAACCATTCTTTTTCAACCAAATTGCAAGGTTCATCATGTCATAATCGGTTGTACCCGGATGTGCCGCAATAAAGTAAGGAATCAAATATTGTTCCTTGCCTGCTTCTTTACTGAAACGATCAAACATCTGCTTAAAGCGATCATAAGTCCCGATACCCGGCTTCATCATTTTATTGAGCGGACCTTTTTCGGTATGTTCAGGTGCAATCTTTAAGTAGCCACCGACATGATGCGTGACTAATTCTTTCACATATTCAGGGTTCAATACTGCAAGGTCATAACGTAGACCCGAACCAATCAAAATCTTTTTAATACCCGGTAAAGCACGAGCTTTACGATATAACTGCGTAAGAGGTGCGTGATCAGTATGCAAGTTTTGACAAACACCTGGGAACACGCACGATGGCTTACGACAGTTCTTTTCAATTTCTGGATCTTTACAGGCCAAACGATACATATTGGCTGTAGGACCACCTAAGTCCGAAATAATGCCTGTAAAGCCCGGCGCCGTATCACGAATCTTTTCAACTTCACGTAAGATCGATTCTTCAGAACGGTTTTGAATAATTCGACCTTCATGCTCCGTAATCGAACAGAAGGTACAACCACCGAAACAACCACGCATGATGTTCACAGAGAACTTGATCATGTCAAACGCTGGGAAACGCGCATCGCCATAAGATGGATGGGGTAGACGTGCATAAGGCAAGTCGAACACATAATCCATTTCTTCTGTGGTTAGTGGGATTGGCGGTGGATTAATCCAGACATCACGCTCACCATGCTTCTGCACAAGTGCGCGCGCATTCCCTGGATTGGTTTCTAAATGCAAAATACGGTTGGCATGGGCATAAAGCACTGGATCATTAGCAACTTCTTCAAAAGAAGGCAGACGAATCACAGCCAATTCACGTGGTGGCAACTTATGCTTAATTGCCTTAGAGGATGGCTGTAACTGAACGATTTGTGTATCTGCATCCAAATTGTCACCTTCACGTACAATTGGATTGGTGACCACTTCTTTTTGGAAATTCTGGTACTGGCTTAAACTGTTACCTTTGTCTTTTTCAATTTCACAACCATCAATATCTTCGGTCATCACATACGGATTGATGATTGGATCAACACGACCAATGGTATCGACATCATTTGATGCAATTTCCACAAATTTGGCTTTCGCCGCACGATTGTGTTTATTGATAATAAATGCTGTACCACGGACATCAGTAATCTCGTGAATTTTCTCACCACGTGCCAAACGATGCATCACTTCAATGATCGAACGCTCACCATTACCGTACATTAATAGATCTGCTTTTGAATCCATTAAAATAGAACGACGAACTTTGTCAGACCAATAGTCATAATGCGCGATACGACGTAATGAACCTTCGATACCGCCTAGCAGAACAGGAACATCAGGGAACGCTTCACGACAACGTTGACAATAGACTGTTGCTGCACGGTCAGGACGTTTATTCGGTTGGTTATCTGGAGAATAAGCATCATCTGAACGGATCTTACGGTCAGCCGTATAACGGTTGATCATAGAGTCCATGTTACCTGCCGATACGCCCCAAGCAATATTTGGTTTACCAAGTACACGGAATGCTTCAACATTCGTCCAGTCTGGTTGGGCAATAATACCAACACGGAAACCTTGCGCTTCAAGCACACGGCCAATGATACCGGTTACAAATGATGGATGATCGATATAAGCATCACCACAAACAAAAATAAAGTCACAACTATCCCAACCGAGTTGGTCCATTTCCTCGCGTGACATCGGCAAAAAAGGCGCGGGTTCAAAACAAGACGCCCAATATTTGTCGTAATCAAACAACGCTTTTGGCGCAGTCTGAGCGGTATAAGCAGTAGACATGGCTAGCAATTCTCGGCTGGCAGATGGAAGATCAAAAAATAGATCAAAGATGAAAGCCGATCATTTTACCATGAATTCAACTCAACTTGCTTGATTAAAAAACAATCAAATACAACTGCTTAAATTTTCTATTCATCACTGATGACCTAAGACCTATTTCTGTACATTTAACATACAACCAAATCTAAACAAAAAATAATATGCATTTAATTTCAGTAACTTGAGCTTAGCAATTGACTCGATTCCTTTACGACTGATGATTTGGGTAATA
The DNA here is from genome assembly GCF_056779855.1 of Acinetobacter sp. ANC_7654. NCBI lineage: Bacteria > Pseudomonadati > Pseudomonadota > Gammaproteobacteria > Moraxellales > Moraxellaceae > Acinetobacter > Acinetobacter sp. ANC_7654. The sequence continues at coordinate 162,324 of NZ_JBWYIR010000008.1, forward strand.
AACAAAGTTGCTTTTCATTTTTATAGTGTTTGAAAAAAACGAAAGGCGTTTAATCGTGCTCAAAATAATACTCACAACCGTTGCCACCATGATGGCTTTATTAATTTCCAATTTGGCTTGGACTCAAACTAAAATTCCACAGTCTTACCAGCAACAAGCAGCTTGGCAACAATTACAACAAAGACTCCCTTCGAAATTTCGACTGAATGACCAAAACAAACCACATGAGTACTACTGGAGTTGGAATGATTACCGTGTACATGTCGATGCTTATCCCAATACTAAAGCGCCAGCCAAAGTCATTTTATTACATGGCGTAGGTACAAATGGTCGTCAGATGAGTTTAATTCTTGGGCGTCCACTTGCCCAAAAAGGGTATGAAACCTTCGCATTGGATTTACCCGGTTATGGTCTGACACAATATCCTTCAAAAAAAGAAATTCGTTATGATCATTGGGTGAAATTGGTCAATGATTTTGTGAACGAACAAGTGCAAAAAGATGATCGTCCTATTTTCCTTTATGGACTCTCAGCAGGTGGAATGCTCACGCTACATGTGGCCATGCAGAATCAACATGTCGATGGCATCATCGGAATGACCTTTCTCGATCAAGAATTTAAAGACGTTCAAAAAGGAACTATGCGTTTTAGTGCTCTAAGCCCTGTTCTTTTGCCGAGTATGAAAGCAGTAGCACATACCCCTTTGAAGCAAATCACCTTACCTATGTCCTTGGTCTCAAAGATGTCAAAACTCACCAATGACCCTGAAGCCTTACGCATCATGCTGGCTGACAAGACATCCGCAGGTAATAGCATGAGCGTGGAGTTTTTAAACAGCTATATGCATTACCAAAAACCATATCCTTTGACTCAGTTTAATCAAGCACCTGTGTTACTGACTCAACCTGAACAGGATCAATGGACTCCTTTAAAATTGAGCCAACCTGTTTTGAAACAGTTGAAAGTACCTTATCGTGTGATGACTTTACAAAATGGTGGGCACTACCCTGTTGAGCAACCTGCATTAGATCAGCTGGTAAAATACAGTGATCAATTCATTCGTGAAAATATAAAACGCTAAATTGATCTATTGAGCGATAAATTAATCACTTAGACAGTTTTGTAAGCATTTTCCTACAATCATCTCTTCTATTGTCGGCTATGCATATCAACGTCACTGCACTATTCTTAAACCATCAGGAATCAGGAAGTTTCCCAAACAAAAAACAACAATAATAAGTTTGAGCATCAGGACGTGAGGTACGACAGGAGTTATACCTACAAGCAGCCGATACGAAGAAAAGCCCATCAGGAAGATGGGCTTTTCTTTTTCTTACACATAGAATTTTTTAAGCACACTACACGTTGTCACGCTTGTAAAACAATTATTCATCATGCTTTTTCGCTTTCACAACACTTTCATGAATTCCATTTGTTAATTTTAAAGTGTGTCACGCAACAACTCTGACTGTAATTTCCAAAGTGCAAGCGACTTATGCTGTTCCTACAAGACGGAATATCCTAGTGCAAACCGCTTACATACAAAATTTTAAAGATTGAGGATGTGAACATGGCAAAAGCTTTATTTATTACTGCAAATTTTGGTGTTGAAAAAGATGAATTAATCAAACCCTTAGCATTTTTAAAATTAAAAGGGATTGAAACCTATCATGCTGCTGAAGAAAAGAAATCTGTTCAGACTGTGGTTGGGGATCAAGAGCCTTCAGATCAAGTTCAACCTGACATAAGCTTTGATGAAGTCAATGCAAACGACTATGACATCCTGATTATTCCTGGGGGAACGGTGAATGCGGATAACTTGCGAATTCATCCACAGGTTCAAAAATGGATTCAAAGTTTTGCTGACCATCAAAAACCAATCGCAGCTATTTGTCATGCGCCTTGGACATTAATTGATGCACAACGTATCAAAGATAAAAATTTGACGTCTTATAAGTCAGTAAAAATTGATTTAGAAAATGCAGGCGGTAAATGGGTCGATGAAGAGGTGCATCGTTGTAATACTGGCGGTTGGTCGCTCATTACTTCACGTTGTCCTGATGATATTCCTGCATTTAATGAAGCCATTTATAAAGAATTGACGCAGTCTTAAACGATTAAAACCCCTTTTTTTTGGGGTTTTATTTTGCATGTTTTACAGACTTTTTAAGTAATCTACGATTTCTTGCTCGCCTGCCATTTCAGCGAGTTCTAAAGCTGTAAATTGACCTTTGTAAGCAACATTTGCACCTTTTTCGACTAGCAGTTGTACTACATCTAAGTACCCGTTCTCTGCGGCTGCTTGAAGTGCGCTATAACCTTCATCATCAATTTGGTTTACATCAGCTCCGTTATTTAAAGCTGTTTCAACTTCTGTGATTTCGCCTAATGAAGCCCAATAGATGAGTTCAGGAAGATGAAGTTCGCTATTATCTTCAGGGATTGGGGAGATGGAGCTGAAGTTCATAATAATTCCACTATGCAAGATTAAATTTTACCTTCTTACCTTACGATGTTTATATAACAAAAAATATTGCTTAGCATTAACTTTTATAGATTTCCCTTCTATCGGATAAACATTTTAAGTGTTCATCTAATGTTTTTTTATTGTGACTCTCTTGCACATTTGACAGACTTACAATTGTAGATAGACACATTGTAGTAAAAGGTAAATTAGGATTAGTATTCTGATATGACTTGGATAAATGTTTAAAAACTATTTTCTCTAATTGTGATGAATAATTTTCTATAAGCTCTTTCTTCAAAGTATTAATAATATTTAGTACCTCTTCTCCATATTTTATACTTTCTTCTCTTGTTGGTATGACTCCTTTATGAATCACTAAGTTCCTAAAATTTACCATTTTGTCTGATAAAACTACAGGCAAAGAGTTAAAATGATTTATCCATAAAAATAAAAAAGCGCCAAACTGTCTCTCAGATTGGCTAGCCACTTTTTTCCAGCCTTGATCTATTGCTTGCTCATCACAAGACTTACTTAAAAGCACTTTAATTGTAAATTCATAAAATCGCTCTAAACTAGCTGCAAAAGAAGATACAGCTTCACGATAATATCCATCTAAAATTGCATTTGCTCCTATTTCATATAACACCTCGAATTTCATTTGCTGAAGTACTGTTATAGTTTCATGGCCTTTGGGACAAGTTATTGAATAAGCACCTTGTTCGGTAAAATCTACAACTGCAAAGTTATTAGATGGGAAGCCTTGTTCTTTTAAACACTCCATACATGACAAAAATAATTTCACAACTCCCCCTCCATATATCTTTAAAAAATTTTTCAATTAATCATAAATAGAAAAATTAAAAAAATAAAAGCCCCCTTACGGAGGCTTTTAAAACATTCATTTATTTAAGCTTTGGCAATACTTGGCTGACTTGAGCCAATCTTTTCAGATTCACTTTCATTCATAATCAAAGCCACTGCAATTGCGGTAATCAACACAGGTAAACCTACTGCCATAAAGTTAAAATGCGCTGGTAAGTTCATCCCTAATAAGCCACCAATCAAGATTGGACCAACAATTGCTCCCATACGACCAATCGCAGATGACCAGCCAATCCCTGTTGAACGAACTGCCAATGGATAGTACTGAGCTACGTAGCTGTATAACAACATCTGTGAACCAATCGATGCAGCACCTGCCAAGAACACCAAGATGTAAAGTAACAGCATATTCGACTGGAAGCCCATTAAGCTCATCACAATCGCACCCATTAAACCCAAGAACATCAATACAGGTTTTAAATGGTAACGGTCTGCCAAGATACCACCGCCAACGATCCCCACTACCGCTCCAACATTCATGACCATCATGAACATTAAGCTATTATCCATTGAGTAGCCCGCAGCCATCATCAATTTCGGTAACCAGCTGCTGAGTGCGTACATGGTTAATAAGCATGTAAAGAATGCAACCCAGAACAACAATGTATTTACAGCGCGACCGCGACGGAACAAGCTGACAACAGTTGCCGATTCAGGCTCATCTACTTGATCAAGCTCGAAAGTTGTATCTTTCTCAACTTTTACTTTAGGTTCAATCTTCGCCACAATTTGACGAGCTTCTTCCTGACGATTTTCTTTTACGATGAAAGTTAAAGACTCAGGTAAGAATTTCCAAATAATTGGAAGTAAAAGTAATGGAATACCTGCGATAAAGAACATGATTTCCCAACCAAAACTTGGTGTAAACCATGAACCTAATAATGCAGCCATCACACCACCTACCGCATAACCACTAAACATAGTAGTTACCAAGGTGCTACGCATTTTTTGAGGTGCATATTCTGAGGTCAAAGCCACAAGGTTTGGCATAACACCACCAATCCCTAAACCTGCCAAGAAACGCAAAATACCGAACTCAGTTGGATTGGATGCAAAACCACCCGCAAAGGTTAATCCACTGAATAAAATAATACAGATCATAATGACTTTTTTACGGCCAATCTTATCTGCTAAAGAACCAAAAATCATTGCGCCAAACATCATCCCTGCAAGTGCAGTACTTGCGAGCATGCCTGCTTGAACAGCACTTAAACCCCATTCATCCATCAATAATGGTAAAACTACGCCATTAATTGCTAAGTCATAACCATCAAACAGGATAATGAGTAAACACCAAGCGACAACATTGAAGTGAAATGGTGTGAATTTAGCATGGTCAATAATTTTATTGACGTTCATTGCTTGCTGTGACATTCCTCACCTCCTGTGAGAGATCGTATTTCAATAATCTTTAAGCACGATCCAACCAACTTTGAATTTAATTGTTGTGAGCCACGCATCAAAATTGTGTGCTTAAAGTCTGTGAGGTAAATTTCACATAATTCTGTGTTAATAAAAATTGAACGTTAGTCTAAAATCCAATCAAAATTAGGCTTTTTATCTAAATATCGCATTAGACCAAAGTTTGTTTGACTTACGAAAATCAGTGTTTCCATCATTTTATTGGTGAGTAATGATGATATCTCGCTCAAATACGAATTTATTAAATTACTTATTTCATTATGATATTTTTCACTTAATTTAATAAAAAACCTCATAGATCAAAATCCATGAGGTCTCGAACAATTAATATAACTTTTTGTCTAATTTAATCTGAATAATTTCATTATCATCTGCAAGTTTTGCATTACGTCCACTCGAACCAGGGAAATTATTGTCATTCAACACTGTGATTAAATCAGGTCCTTCAATCACAATATCTTCAATGGTAAAGAATGGAAAACCGAAACGCTCACCCGTCATAATATCGCCCTCAAGTGGCGTACCATATAATAGATTTGGATTCGCAATATCCATTAAATTGACCAAGTCAGTCTTATTAACCAACCTCTTCGGTTCATTCAGTTGTATGCGAACTAATTTCTTGAAACCACCAATATTATTTTCAGAATCATCGCGCTCAATCACAACACCTTCATTTTGACTAAATAACTGGAAATCACCAATTGCTGTTGCTTTAGGGTCGAGCTCAAAATAGTAATGGTCATTTGTATATGCTTTTTTAGCAATATCAAATTTTGAAATTAATAAATGTCTTTGCACATTCTTGCTTAATGGTTTTTCCAGCATTGGATATAAATATTGACCATCTGGAGAAATAGCCATGCCTTCAAATCCACCACTTCTTTGCACGAGCGCATTTTCTATTTCAGCCGCACTTTGATGAAGTTGATTTTGTGGAGATCGAAGCTCCTCTCCTTCTTTTTCAGGATGAGGCAATGCAATCGGAGCACTCTTTAAAACACCATCAGCACTAAAATGCAGTAAAAATGGACCGAATTCATCTCCTATCCAAATATCGCCATTTTTATCACGCTGTATAGATTCCGGATCAAAATCAGCACCTGTTAAAAGGCGTTCTGGCGTACTCTCATTGACAATTTTGAACGGTACTAACTTATTCGGATCACGAAGCTGTATATGAGACAGTACTTTAACGTTATTTGAGTTGGTCTTAGCAGTTCTAAAATCTACTGAAATATTATAAAGACGTAATAGGTAGTCTGCTGAGTTATCTTGTGCCCCAAATCCATTATCAGACATTACAAGATACGTTCCATCAGCATTTTTTAATGCCCCAGAAAATCCTTGAACTGGCTGACCTTTAAATGGTGGATAAATACCATTTGCACCTTTAACATAAAGTCCCGAATCTGGTCCATCGGCATAGGTAGCTACATCAAGCTTTGCAAATGAAACAAGTGTAGGTTCCTTTATCTGATTTTGTTGATCTGAGGTGATCTTATCATCAGAATCATTACAACCGCTAAGGGCTAAAAATGACAATAGTACTGTGCTTAAAAGTGTCTTGTTCATAAATCCATATGTATCACTTAATTAAGGACTCATGATTAAACGGCATGATGGTGTCATTCCTCTGACAGATCAATGAAGATTTGATGAAGGCTTTTATTATTAGTTCCTCACTATATAAAAATCTTTATCAGTGAGTTCTAAAATACATTTCCCTTTATATTTATTTTTATATCTTTATTTCAATTTTTCCACATAAAAAAACACCCCCTTCGAATGAAGGAGGTGTTTAGAATAATGAGCTGGCGATGACTTACTCTCACATGGGTAACCCCACACTACCATCAGCGCTAAGAGGTTTCACTTCTGAGTTCG